>QHVA01000170.1 GCA_003223425.1 Gemmatimonadota bacterium | reverse complement strand
CGTGACGCTTCGCAAGTCCAAGATAGGTCCCAATGTCTCGATTGGTGCTGGTACAGTGCTGGAGAATGCGGAGCTGAGTCACTCTATCATCGGCTCCAACGCCAAGATCTCGAAGTCGGTGCTGAAGAACTCGCTGGTTGGCGATGACGCGGTAGTCGAGGGCGTGAAGGGCGAGATGACGGTCGGCGATCATTCCGAGGTCCGCGCATCGTAAATCCGGCCCTCGTAACTCCAGCGGCTGATCGAAAGGCGCGTCCGAAGCTAGGACGCAACGTCATCGGTTTGGGTGCGGTGAGCTTTTTCACCGACGTCTCGACCGAGATGATCTATCCGCTGCTGCCGATCTTCCTCGCTGGAGCGCTGGGCGCGAACGCGAGTTTCATCGGGGCCATCGAAGGCGCGGCGGAGACGACGGCGTCGCTGCTCAAGCTGCTCAGTGGCTGGTGGTCCGACAAAGTCGCTACCAGAAAGCCGTTCGTGGTCGCCGGGTACCTGATTGCTTCGATAGTGCGACCATTCACCGCCGCAACGCGCAGTGCGACGCAGGTGCTCGCGATTCGGCTCACCGATCGCGTCGGCAAGGGAATTCGCACCTCTCCGCGTGACGCACTTCTGGCAGACTCAGCGCCAACCGAAGCACGCGGTCGCGCCTATGGATTTCACGCTGCTGCAGACAACGCGGGAGCCGTCCTTGGGCCACTCGTGGCGTTTTTCATACTCAGGCTTCACGGCGTCGGCGCTCTGGACACGAGCGTGCATTTGCTGGCCCGTGACGAGCACGCAATCAGGAACGTGTTCTGGCTGTCGGCGATTCCCGCGGCGATCGCAATGCTGGTGCTGATCATGGTCGTGCGCGATGTGCCTCGCCGGGATACCGGGGCGAAATCAGCTGAGACGCCGGGTGCCAGTACCAAGCTGGGTCGCCGCTTCTGGGGGTATCTCGTCGTGGTCCTGCTTTTTACGCTCGGAAATTCCACCGACGCATTCCTCTTGTTACGAGCGAATCAGCTTGGGGTGCCGGTTGCTCTGGCTCCCATCCTTTGGGCGCTGCTCAATTTTGTGAAAGCTGCGACTGGCACCTATGGTGGCCAGCTCTCCGACACGCTGGGACGCAAACCGCTCATTGTTGGAGGCTGGCTTCTTTACGCTGCGGTGTATTTCGCGTTCGGCTGGGCGGGCGCGGCCTGGGAGGCGTGGTTGTTGTTCGCGGTGTACGGAATCTTCTACGGCATGACGGAGGGAACTGAAAAAGCGTTGGTCGCCGACATCGTTCCAACAATCCGTCGTGGCGCCGCGTTCGGGTGGTACAACCTCGCTATTGGCCTCGGGGCTCTTCCCGCATCGCTGATTTTCGGCTGGATCTGGGACCGGTCGGGCGCGCCAAGCGCGTTCGCTTTTGGGGCGACGTTGGCGTTGGTTGCGGCGCTGCTCATGGCGTTTGTTGCTCCTGCATCGCGTCGGCGAGGACAAGTGATCTCGTAAGCGGTTCGCGGCTTACGCTTGCTCCTCCGCGAGCGAGTACAGTGCGCGCTTCATCAACGCACCACTCGCCGAGGAGGATGTATGACGCACACACATGGCGAAGGAGCTCTTTTTCTGGCGTTGTTCGCGGCACTTGCTGGCTGTGCCGATCCCGCGAGCCGCGCAGTCGCGCCGGCCTCGTCGAGAGAAATCGTATCCGAGCCTACATCTGCGCCACCGAGCGACGAGCGTGTCGCGCTGACGAAGATCGCGCGGCTGGTGGCGGTGGCGATGGACAACGAGCCGGCACGGCAGCGGCTCAAGCGCGACATGCGGGCGGCGCCGTTTCGCGAGCACAAACTGGAGCTTGCCTCGTACCTGCGCTCGAAAGATGGAGCCGCGCTGTTGGGTCGGATGGCCGCGCTGAGTGGAGGCGGCGAGACCACGGTATTCGCGACACTCGCCGCGATTCGGCCGCTCGAGCTCTACATGCCGGTACCGAAGCACCGCGAATCGTGGACTGGGAAGGCGGACGTTCTCGTAGTCTCTCAGCTCGACGAGTGGCAGCCGATCGTGGCGTTCGATCAAAGAGGGCAGCAGCTAGCGCTCGACCGGAAAGTTCCGCCGGAGCAGCCGACGCTCTCGATCGTGCCGGTCGAGACTCGATTCGATCAGCCAATGCCGGCGAGCGGATCGCGCAACGTTCGCGACCAGGACGGCAACGCGATTGGAACATTGGAGCGCATGGCAGTCAAGGGATCCAGTCTCATCTCTTGCGGTGAGACATGCGACGGCGGAGGTTCGGGTAGCACGTCACCGACGATTCCGCCAGGGATTTACCTGGAGTTTTCCCGTATCCTCGACGCCAAGGAGCCGTGGTTTCGCGGAGATCCGGAAATCGAGGTTCACATCCAGGGACCGTATATGGGCAACGCCCCCACCTACGCGGAGGATCTATCCTGCTCTGGTGAGCACGCGTATGACCCCAGAAAGGTTTTCGATCAGAACGGAGGCTTCTGGGAGGGACGTGTTATGCTCTTTGCAGAGGACGAGGTACTCGCGTTCACGCAGAAGTTTTCTAATGGCTTTCACGTGATGTTCTGGGAGGACGACAATCAACCCTGCACACTGAAGCTGGACGCCAATCCACTCGCCGACTTTGTGAAGTCGGCTTCTACTGCTCTCGGAACCGTTGCAATTAAGGTCTTCCCGGGAGCGCAATGGAAGCTCGTGGCAGCTGCCTTTGTTGCTACGCTCTTCGCCAACCCTGGATCGTGGCTGCTCACGAACGACGATTTCCTGGGTGTGGCGGTGGACCAGGCAAGTGCGGGTAACCTTTATCCGGACAATACGCACGTCATCATAGATGAGGGCCAGGTGCTCAATGGACGCGCAAATATTGTCTACCACCACTGACGGGCTCGAGCCGTGCAACGTCTATTTATCGCTTGTCTGGTGATGGGGTTTGCTCTCATGACATCGACGGCCGAGATCGAAGCGCAGGAGCGAACTTACGAGGAGGACGCGTTGCGCCTCGATAGTGGATTGAGTGGTCTTAGAATTGTCCGCGGGGTTTCTGACTCAGTAGTGCTAACCGTTGGCATTGTTCGAGCAGTCGACGTGGTCCGACTGGTGGCGCCTTCGCCCAACGCTGTCGCGCAAGCGAAAGTGTTCGAGTCGAATTATCGCCAGGGTATCTGGACCGCCGCCCTTGGAGTCGCAGTATGGGGCGCAGCGTTCGCGATTAACCACATAGGGCCCAATCAGCCCGTACCTCTCGGTGTGACGATTACAACTGTAGCTCTGGTTTCCTACGGAGCAACAAGGATAGACACTGCCAAACGCGCGCTTTCCAAGGCGGTCTGGTGGTACAATCGTGATTTGAAACGGTGATCTCGCTGTAATCCTTGGCTCGCTCAAATCGTCCATAGAAGGATGATTTGAGCGATCACGAGGACAAATGAAGTCGAGAATTTTTTTGGCGCTCTTTGCAAGCGTCTCGGTTTTTGGAGTTGGTGCGCAGGCACAGGCGAACGATCACCCGGCGAAGCCCGTTGCAACATCGGCAGCATCCGCGGGGACCGCAGCGAACGGGAGTCGACCGCCGACGGCGACAGATTCAACCCGGGCGTACAGCAGCCAGGCTCTCCGTTTTGAGTCGAGCTGGGGCAGCGCCGACATCATTCGTGGTGCGGACGGTCCCGTGGTTGGCACGGTCGGCTGGTTCCGCGGGTTCGATGTGGAGAAGCTGGTCGAATCGTCGCCGCGCGCTCTTGCCGAGGCAAAAAACTTCGAGACACGCAACTTCCGCGGCTCGCTGGTGAGCACCATCGGCGCGGCTACGCTCGCGATCGGAATTGTCGTGGCCAGCAACAGCTCAAACAGCGCGTCCAGCCCGATTCTCATCATTGGCGGAGCGGGCGCCATCGGCTGGGGGCTGCACCGCATCAACACTGGATACGCTGCGCTGTCCAAGGCGCTGTGGTGGTACAACCGGGACTTACGGGCTGATCTGCCGCCTTCTCCAGCGACGGTAGCCCACCCAACCCCCGACAGCAACCAGCGCTAGCGGGATCACGACGCCGAGCGACGCGATCACTCCGGCGACGAGCGCGATGAAATTCCTCCAGGCGCGTCTCAGAGCACGGGCGATCGGATTCTCGCCCGGGTTATTCCCGAGTATCGGGGCCGGCTCGTGCACGGTAATCGTGAGTGTGCTTGTCGCTACTCGTGAGCTGAGATAGCGAAGCCTGCCCTCGTAACGCTCGATTTCTTCGCGTACGCGTGCGAGCTCGCGCTCCACGCGCAGCACTTCATCGAGCTTTCCGGTTCTGGTGTTTAGCAGCGTAATGAGCCGGTCTTCCAGACGGCGGGCGTTGTTCACGCGCGCAGTCACATCGACAAACTCTTCGCCGACATCCTGAGCCGTGGAGTTGACGGTCTCCACCTTGCCGATCGTCGAAAGCGATCCGACCGCTTGATCGTACTTTGGCGCCGGAATCTTCAGCTCGAGAGTCGCCTGCCGAATCTGGTCGCGACCGCCGCTTACCGAGGAGTTGGTGATGTATCCGCCAACCTGGGCGGCGAGCTGGCGGATCTTGAGAATCGCGGGATCGACCTTGTCTACTTCGATAAACGCCTGCCCGGTGCGAATAACCATCGTGGGCGCAGCTGTAGTCGCCGCATTGACGTTCTGTAGCGCGTCGTCGGCCGTCGATGCCTGAGATGCGCGGTGATCAGCCGACGCCGCGCTGAATTCAGCTTCGGGAGGCGATGGATTTGCCGCGTCGCCGAAGTATCCACGACGAGCACTGGCTGCTGCCCCTGCCGTCGCCGTCGCGGCAGGTGGATTCAGTGCCTTCGACTGAAGCCCCAGTCTATCAGCAGTAACGGTGGTGGTATCAGAGCTTGATGGAGCTCCGCCCTGACATGCGTAAACGGCGC
>QHVA01000108.1 GCA_003223425.1 Gemmatimonadota bacterium | reverse complement strand
CACGAGCGCGACCCGCAGGCTGGATACCGGAGCTTCGCGCACGTGTGAATGACCGACGCCGTGCTCCAGCGCGCCGTCGTGCTGGTGTGGGTGACCGGAATTGTGGTAACTTGTATCTGTGCTCGGTCGGCTGCTGGCCATAATTCTGCTCGTGCTCCTGAACGCGTTCTTCGTAGGCGCCGAGTTCGCTCTTGTCCGCTCCAGACGGACGCGTCTGGAGGCAATGACCCGAGGTGGCGACCGCCTGGCCCGCGTTGCGCTGCGTGCCTCCGGAAATATCTCGCGCATTCTCTCGGCCAGCCAGCTTGGCGTGACGCTCGCCAGCCTCGGACTCGGCTGGGTCGCCGAATCCACCGTCGCCGATATGATCGCGGGTCTCTTCACCAATATGCCATTTGCAATTGAGTTGTCGATGAGACTGACGATCGGCGCTACGATCGCGCTCATCATCGTCACCTACTTACACGTCGTTTTTGGGGAGCTGACACCGAAGGCTGCCGCCCTCAATCATCCGGAAGCGCTCGCTCGCTGGCTCGCGCCGCCACTGTTGTTCTTCGCGTGGGTCACCACGCCGTTCACTTCTTTCCTCAATAAATCGTCGCAGGTGATTTTGCGGGCGCTTGGTCAGGAGAAAGCTGGATCCGAGGAAGCAGTCCATTCGCCAGAGGAGATTCGCCTGCTCGTCGAGCAATCTCAGGAGAGTGGACAGATGCAGGCACACGACGCCGACCTCATCGACGCGGTGTTCGAGTTCTCAGAGAAAAACGCTCGCGAAGTAATGACGCCGCGCACGGAGCTGGTAGCGCTGCCCGTGGAAGCGACACTCTCCGAGGTGCTCGGAGTTGTTCAGGACACGGGACTCTCACGTTATCCCGTCTACGACGAGTCGATCGACAACATCATCGGCGTCGTTCTCGCCAAGGATTTGCTCAAGCTCCTGGCGCCGCGGGCCAATACGGAAGCGTTCGATCTACCATCGGTCATGCGGCCGGTGCACGTGATTCCCGGCTCGCGCGAAGTCGAGGAAGTGCTTGCCGATTTCAAGAGACTCAAGGAGCACATGGCTGTGGTGCTGGACGAGTACGGCGGCACCGCGGGCGTGGTCACCATGGAAGATCTGCTCGAGGAGATCGTCGGCGAGATCCTGGACGAGTACGATACGCCCGAGGATGCTGAAGCGCCGCTGCACACGCGCGCAGGCGAGACCCTCGTCCCGGGGAGCACACACATTGGCGAGCTGAATGAGCACTTCGGTCTGATGGTGCCGGACGTGGATTACACCACCATCGGCGGCTACGTCTTCGGTGTGCTCGGAAGGCTGCCGGTTGTTGGCGATCGGGTCATCGCCGGCGGCGCGATCTTTACCGTGCGCGAGATGGATGGGCGGCGGATCGAGAGTCTGTCTGTCGATCTGCATTCGCTCGGCGACCGGCGCGGGGGCGAACGCGAGCCGCAATCGACGCACACAGAAGCGTAGCCGCGATCATGCTCGACGCATCGGCGCGATTCTGGCCGGCGATGTCGAGCGCTGTTCCGTGATCCGGTGAGGTGCGCGGAAACGGGAGTCCCAGCGTGATGTTTACCGCGCTCCCAAACGACGCAACCTTGATAGCAGTCATACCAACGTCGTGGTAAGGCGCGATCACGGCATCGAACTCGCCGCGCATCGCGCGCACGAAAACCGTGTCAGCGGAGAAGGGTCCGTCGATACCTGCGGCACGCGCGGCGGGCGCGAGAATGTCTGAGTCCTCGTTGCCAAATCTCCCGCTGTCGCCGGCGTGCGGGTTGAGCGCGCACAATGCGATGCGCGGCTCGGGAATATCAAACCATTCCCGCAATCCATCGCGCGTGATCCGCGCCGTCTCCACGATCGACCTCGAACTAAGCTTCTGACTAACCTCGCGTAGAGGAATGTGGGTCGTAGCCAACACGACGCGCAGCTTGTCAGACGTCAGCATCATGGCGACGTGCGAGCGAGTGAGGTGCGCCAGCATTTCGGTATGTCCTGGATAGTCATAACCGCCGGCGTGCAATGCGGACTTGTCGATCGGAGCGGTGACGATTCCATCGACTTCGCCGGCAATTGCCATTTGAACGGCTCGCAGTATTGCGAGTCCACTTAGCTCCCCGGCTAGCTTGGCACCGCCTTTTGGGAGCCAGTGCCCGACTGACTCTGCGACCTGTACACCGGATTCGTCCGGCCCGATTACCACAACGTCACAGCGCTCGCCGACCCTTGAGTCGGCGAGCGCTTTGGCGACGATCTCCGGGCCAATTCCGCGGGGATCTCCGACGGTCATGGCAAGACGCGCTTTCACGTCTACATCCTGATCGCGACGTAAGTCCGTTTGCGCATGTCGTCCAATAGTTGTCTGATGGACCGTTCTTCGGCGAGCTGGGTGCGAATCTGCTCGCGTATCTCGTTCTGATTGTACTCCCCCGCATCGGTCGCTGTCACGACCTGGAGCACGGCGTATTTTGGCTGCCCCCGCGGATTCGCCAGCTGGAATGGATTGGTAATGTCGCCAGCCTTTGCACCAGGGAGCGCGGCCAGATAAGACGGCGGCAAGGAGTCACGTGGAAACGGCTGCAACACTCCCTTCTCTTCCGTCGGATCGTGATGCTTTGCAACGAGTGAGTCGTACGGCACTCCGCGCCGCCATTGCGCGGCGACAGTGTCCGCCTCGACTTTCGCGGCGGCTACGTCAGCCGAGTCTATCACTGGCGCGATCAAAATGTGTCGCGCTTTTACTTCGGCCGACTGAACGCGGTCAACGCGAATGATGTGATAGCCGAACGCAGTCTCTATCACCGGACTGACTTCGCCCGGTCGCAGCGCGAACATCATCGCCTCGAACTCTGGAACGAGCCCGCTGCCCCGACGATTCCAACCGAGATCGCCTCCGAGCTGCTTGGTGCCGGGGTCCATCGACTCGCGCTTGGCGATTTGCTCGAAGTCTCCGCCCTTTCTGATTTCGGTGAGCAGTGAATCGGCTCGGGCCTTTGCCTTCGCCTTCGCAGCTGCCGACGCGTGTGGCGCAACGATGATCTGCCTGAAGGTCACGGTCGCAGGACGTTTTTGCAGATCGGCGCGACTCCGCTCAAACGCCGCGGTCACGTCCTCATCGGTAACGTTCACCGGTTTGGCTTTCTTCCGCAGCTCGGCGAACGCCTTCTGCTGAAGGTTCTGTCGGCGGTACTGCTCGATGAGCGATTTACGATATTCCTCCGGCGATCCAAGCCCAGCCTTTTTCAGTTCATTCCGATACTCGTCATCGGAGCTGAACTGCCCTCGCACCTGCTTGATCTGGCGATCCGCCCCAGCCGTGATGTCGGCGTCGGTCACCTCGAGCTTCAACTCTTTCGCTTTCTGAACGAGGATTTCCTCATCGACGAGCTCGCCGAGCACCGTTCGGGCAAGAGCAGCCTGCCCCGCTGAATCGGCGGGCACTTGCAGTCCTTGCGTTCTCCGCTGATTGATTGCGGTAAGCACGTCACTCCAAAGCAGGGGCTGGTCACCCACGATCGCTACGACACGATCGATCGGTAGAGCCGGCGGGATTGCTCGCGCGGCAGTAGCTGGTGTCTGCGCCCGAACGGCTATCGGGGCGAGCGCGACAATAACGATTAGTCGCTTGATCATCGCAGGTCGTACACCGCGCAAAGACTGTGGTTCGATCACTTCTGATCGCGGCGAGGAGTGGAAGATGACGTTGGGGGCGGGGGGATTGCCGGATTCAACGGGACTGCGGTCGGCGGCTGCCGAGCAGACCGCGCTGAGTCGGCGGAACTGCGGATCTTGGATGCCTCCTGCACGGCACGATCAAAGCCGGCATTGTTGAACGAATATTTGTATTTTTGCCTGAGGACGTTGGAGAGCGGTGTCGGCACTGAAACGAATGGTGCCGCTTCCTGTACCATGCGACTGAAGTATTCGTCGATGCGTTTCGCTGCCAGCTTCTCGCGATCCCCCTCGGACTTGGCACTATCCGACAATGAGGTGGGTGTCACGCCGAGCTGAGACCACGCAGACTGCACGGCGTTGACGAAGCTCGCGCGGAGCTGCGCCAGCTCGGCCGGCTCAATCTGGATTTTTGCGCTGTCGGCCTGCTTCAGCACCAGCTCGTTCTTGACGAAGTTGCGAATCAACTGCACCAGCAGCGAATCGGGCGACTGCTTGATTTGATCGAGTACTCGCGCCTGTGGCGGCAGGGTCTCGAGCCAGCCGACGAGCCGGGCCGTTGTAAACTTTCCGGCAGTCGACGTCGCCAGCACTGTATTGTCGCGGCGATAGGCATCAGGATCGTTGCCAAGCGCTCTGACGGTCGCAATTGCGCCCTTCTTCACCTCGATCTTCCCACTCTGTTCAAGCTTGGCCAGGTAAGTACTCTCCGCGACCGAGACGCTTCGACCCTTCGACGCGCTCATGAGCTGGCTTTTTACCTGTTCGTATGTTGGACGCCGGATAATGTGGAATCCGTACTGGGTCTCAATGACGGGTGAGATCTCGCCGGGCTTGAGCGCGAGGACTGCTTTCTCGAACTCCGGCACCATGGCTCCGCGCGGAAAGATTCCGAGCGAGCCTCCCTGAGCAGCGCTTTGCTGATCCTGGCTGCTCGCTTTGGCCGTCGCGGCGAAGTTCGCGGGCGTCACCCTTCTGCGGATCGAGTCGGCCCTCTGTTTCACGACGGCCTTCTGAGTCGGGTTCATTCCCTGCGCGAGCAGAAGGATGTGATCGGCAGCGAGTATCTGTCCGGTTTCCCATTGGCGCTTAGCCGCGGCGGTGTCTTCGACACCCCAGCCCTTGGATACGACGTTGTACCACTTGCGCGCCTTCAGGTTGGCGATCGCGGGCCACATCGCTTCGTCGATCTCTTTTGGATCGTTGAGCGAATCGTTGTGTGCGGGGGCAGTGCCGAGTAACTGGTAATCGGTCCAGACATTCGCGATCGACTTCGCGATGTCCTTGCGGATCGGAGCGCGTGATTTGCCAAGCAGCGTCGCGAGCTTCGTGACCGTAAGCTCGGCGCTTCCGGCGCGAGCCACCCAATCAGTGTGCGCGTTAAGAGCGTCCCTCAGCCCCGAGCAGGCTGAAAGTGTAAAAGCCGCTGCCGCGGCGAAAACGAAATTGCGTTTCATGCGTGAGTCGGACGGGTTAGCTGTCAGGTGGGACGCAGTGTTGTCAGGGCACGGACAAGTCCATCGAGCATCTCAGCTCCTCCAAGGCGGGTGAGCTTGAGGGATAGCGGATGCGCGCGTCGCACTTCCGCCTGGAACTGTACCTCGTGGAACGCCGCCGAAATCCCCTTCATCCGGGGCACCGCGTGCTCGCGAAAGGTAATACGGGCCTCGTTTCCGCGCACCAGCACCGACTCGATGTCGGAGGCACCACCAAGGATGCGCAGCAGCGCGGTGGCAAAAAAGCTGCGCGCCGGTTCGGGTAGCACACCGAAGCGGTCTCGCACCTCTGACTTCAGCGCCTCTATTTCGGTGACATCTAGCACGTGTGTCAGGCGCCTGTAGATGTCGAGCTTGGCGTCCTGCGAAGTGATATAGTCGTCCGGAAGATACGACGGCACGTCCAGCGAGACTTCCGAAGGCTGCAGCCTCGGCGCGTCGTCTCCCCGCATCACACGCCTCACGGTCTCGTCGAGCATGCGCAGGTACATATCGAATCCGACGGCGTGCACGAACCCCGACTGTTCAGGGCCGAGGAGATTGCCAGCGCCGCGGAGCTCGAGATCTTTCAGCGCGATCTGATAACCGGCGCCGAGCTGGGTGTGATGCTCCAGAATGGTGAGACGGCGATTGGCATCTTCGTCGATGGAATCAGGCACCAGCAGGTAGCAGCTCGCACGGCGGTGTGAGCGTCCGACGCGACCGCGAAGCTGGTAGAGCTGCGCGAGTCCGAAAGTGTCGGCGCGGTTCACGAACATTGTGTTGGCATTGGGAACGTCGAGGCCTGACTCTACGATCATCGTCGAGACGAGCACATCGATCTCGCCGTCGACGAACTTGCGCATCACGCTCTCGAGATCCCGCTCGCGCATCTGGCCGTGTCCGACACCGATGCGCGCATGCGGCACGACACGCTGGACGTGGTCGGCCATCCCGTCGATCGTCTCGACCCGGTTATGCACGAAGAAAACCTGACCACCGCGATCCAATTCACGAGAGATTCCCTCATCGATGAGCCCATCGTCCCACGGCTCGACATAGGTGAGCACCGGCGAACGATCGCGCGGCGGCGTTTGCATGAGAGTCATGTCGCGGAGGCCGGCAAGCGAGAGGTGAAGCGTCCGCGGGATTGGAGTAGCGGTAAGAGTGAGCACATCGGTTTCGAGGCGGAGCTTCTTGAGTCGTTCCTTGTGTTTGACACCGAATCGGTGCTCCTCGTCAACCACGATCAGTCCCAGCTGCGAGAACGCTACGTCGGCGCTGAGAATACGATGCGTTCCGATTACAATGTCGGTCCTTCCCGCTTTGAGATCCGCGAGGACGGTCGCCTGCTCTTTGGGAGTCTGAAAGCGACTCAGCGTCTGCACGTTCACCGGGAAATCGGCCAACCGCTCGCCGAATGTTCGCGCGTGCTGGTCGGCAAGAATCGTGGTCGGAACGAGGACGACAACCTGACGGCCGGACTGCACTGCCTTGAATGCAGCACGTACCGCGATTTCTGTTTTACCGTAACCAACGTCACCGACCAGCAAGCGATCCATCGGCCGAGGACGTTCCATGTCGCCCTTCACGTCTGTGGTCGCGGTGCGCTGGTCGGGGGTATCCTCGAAGAGAAACGACGACTCGAGCTGACGCTGCCAGACTGTGTCGGGCAGGTGCGGCGATCTGGTCGCGACCTTCCGGCGAGCGTACAGATCGAGGAGCTCGACTGTCATCTCCTGAATTGCCGCCCGCGTCTTGTCGCGCTGCGACGCCCACCGCTTTCCACCGAGAGCGTGCAAACGTGGCGGTAGTGCCTCAGACGTGATGTCAGCAGCGGATCGATATCGCTCGATCTGATCGATTCGATAGAGTGGCACATTCAGTCGATCACCCCCTTCGTACTCGATCACCGCGACTTCGACCGTGCTCTCGCGCACGTACATCTTCTCGATGCCGCGGTAGATGCCCACGCCATGCTCGAGGTGCACCACGTAGTCGCCGGGCTTCAGCGCGGTAAGGCTCTCGAGTGCGCTGCCCGTCGTGTAGCGCCGTGCACGGCGAAACCGGCGCTCACGGCGGAAGATTTCGTGGTCGGTGAGCACGCGATAGCCGGGGAAATCAGCGCCTCGCGGCGGAATGACGAAGCCGCCATCGAGAACTCCGATGGCCAGGCTCGCCGGAGAAACCCGATCGTCATTCAGCAGCTCGTCGAGTCGCTCCGCCTGGCCGGCGTTATCGCAGAGGATGATCGTCGGAATTCCATCGGCTGCGATCTGCTTCAGGCGCTTTATGTCGCGCTGAATCTCTTCCGGCTCCCTGAACGGAAATGTCATCTGCGGATCGTCGTCCGACAGATCGATGCTTCCCAATGCGTTCAGCGCGCGCATCGTGGTGTCGGGAGACTCGAACAGCTCGTCACGGCTCGGAGTGTCCTCTCCGCGTCGCCGCGCGAGATCAATGTGGTGCTGAGCCTCGGCCCAGGTTCGCTCCAGCTCGGGCCTCATGTGAGTTCCTCGCGGAACGACGAGCAACGTGTCGGGTGGAAATAGCGCGCGGATTGACGAGCGCTCCGGTTCGCCATCGCCGACGCTGATCTGTCCATCCACCGGCAGCACCAGCGCGATCTCGGCGTCGCGGGTCGAGCGCTGGCTGAGAAGATCGAAGTGACGGAGCTCTGTGACGTCGTCGCCCCAGAACTCGAGTCGTACCGGCTCCGCCATTCCAAAGCTGTAGATATCGAAGATGCCGCCACGAACGCTGAACTGGGCGACATCCTCTACCATTGGTACGCGCTCGAAGCCAATTGCCTCGAGATGAGCGGCCAGCTCCTCTGGCCGTCGAGTGTCACCCTTGCGCAGCTCGACTCGCGCCGACGCGAGCGCGCGTGGAAGCTGCGTGCGCTCGAGGAGCGCTCTGCTGGTGGTGACGACCACGCGAAGATCGCCGCGACCGATACGCTCCAGCGTTTCAACTCTCTCGCCGGCGATCTCAGCGTGGGCCTCTGCCTCACCGAAGCTTTCGCGTGGCGGATAGAAGGCAACGGCTTCGGTCTCGACAAGCGTTGTCAGGTCGGCCAACCATCGCTCGGCGCCGGCGACGTCGTCGCTCACGACCACGAAAAAGCGTTGCCGCAGATTCCGAGCGAGTGCAGCTACGACCACTGCATCGGCAGAACCGTGGAGACCGCCAACGCCGCAGCGTCCACCCGGACCCGGCAGGGCGCTCAGCAGCTCCCCGAATTCACCCAGAGATTCGAGGATGGAGAGCAGTTGTGGGAGCGGCATGGCGCAAAGTAAAACAGCACCCGACCGGCAGGTAGCTGCCTCGAATGGCTTAGGACACGGCCCGGTTCAGGCTTGACCCTTGCTCTCAAATATCCTCAAATTGTATACAAACCCTCGGAGGGTCGAGATGCGGGCGTTGAAATTGATATCGGCACTGGTCGCGATCGGTTTGGTGCTCGGCGCGGTGGCGTCGCGCTCGTGGGGGCAGGCAACCCGTGAGCGAGCCCCGACTATCAGGATTTACTCGGTACCCGGCGTCAATGCGACGGGGTTCGTGCTCACCCACGTTCGGCTGTCGGAGAACGCATACGTCTTCGTGGTCGAGACGGATCTGGATGGACAGATACAGGTCCTGCATCCGGATTTCCCGGGAATCTCGGTCAAGATCTCCGCACGCAGACCAGCTCCGCTTCCCAATTTCTTTGGCGGCTTCGGCCAGTCGAGGATGGGCGGCCCGCGGTACCTCGGTTCGCGGGGAGCCGTAATCGCGCTGGCCTCTTCCGCTCCGTTCAACCTCGACCTGATCTCGAGCGGCGGCGACTGGAACATCAGCGCGATAAGGAGATTGATCGACGGCCGCCTTCCTGAGGCGGGAATGGATGCGCTGGCAAGTTATCTCGGCGCGAAGGGCGAGCCGATTGGTCGCGACTTCATGTGGTTTGGTGGTCGGTAAGTGTCTACTCCTATGCGTATATCAGATAGCCCCTCAGGTTGGGTAGACCATAAGGAGACTTCGGGCTTGACCCGGGCTGATACATATGACCAAATTGTATACAAACCTCGGAGGCTCTATGCGGACGGCGAAACTGGCATCGGCGGTGGGTATTTCGGCTTTGCTGCTGTGCTCGTTCGCCGCATCGTCGGGGGCGCAGGAAAGAGCGAGGCAGCGAGCTCCGATCGTCCGCGTGTATTCCCAGAACGGTCCCGACGTCCTCGGCACCACTTCCTACGTGGAACCCGCCATTGAGGTCTCAGAGAACGCGTATGTCTTCGCGGTCTCGATGGACCTGGATGGCCACATCCAGGTTCTGCACCCCGATTTCCCGGGGCTGTCGGTGCGGATCGTCGCGCACAGGGAACTCCGTCTCCCAAATTTCTTTACGGGTTTTGCGCGACCCACCCCGCTGAACGGCATGTATTCCTCAGCCGCCAATCTCGGTTACTACGACTACCGCGACGGATACAATGATTCCCGCGGAACCGTGATCGCGCTTGCCTCGCGTGCGCCCTTCAATCTCGAGTTGATCGAGAGCGGCGGTGACTGGAACATCAGTGCGATCAGGCAGTTGATCGAAAACCGTAGCCCGCTGCAAGCGGCGCAGGCGCTCGCATCTTACGTTGGCCAGAAGGGAGAACCGATCGGCCGAGACTTCATGCGCTTCGCTGGACGCCGCAACTATTACTACGCTTACGATCCTTATCTCTACGATCCCTGCGGCTCGTATTATGGATATGGTTTCGGAGCGTTACGGCAGGCGCAAATCTACAGCTACCTGAACTATCTAAGTCAGCACGGCCAGCGCGTGAGATTCCTGGGCTATGATCTTTGCGGCCTTCCCATCGTCGTCCCGGTGAACTCGGCCCCCCCCGCGGCAATAGGCCACTTCCCTGTACCGAGGCTGCCGCGCAATCCGGGCGATACCACGGTGTTTCCGAAGTCCAGAGCTCCCAGAGAAGGAGTTCCGCGTCCCCCGCGCTCCGCGCTGATGGGAGCGCCTGAGAGAGTCTTTCCGCTTCCACAACGCTCCGGTCTTCCGCAGATGGGTGACGTGACGATCACGGCTCCGACGAGCCGTCGGGGTGAGCCACGACAGATCTTTGATGGCTATCGTACCCAGCCCGGAACAATGTCGCTTCCAGCGGGACGGGTTCCGATCGATCGCACCATTCCGCGCACCGAGCCAGCGGCAGCATCCGGCGGTCAACCCGTTCGCGAGTTCAGGCCAGAACCGAGAGTAGAATCTCCGCCACCGGCGCGCGTTCCTGATCGTCCCAGAGAATCTCCACCGCCGGCCCCGGTCGTACACGAGAGACCTTCCTCACCTCCGCCTCCGCCGCCGCCTCGGGTGGAAGCTCCTACTACGCGGACCGAGCCGGCGCGAGTTCCGCCGCCAAATCGACGGCAGTAAGAACTGCGAAGGGAACTAAGAGCGCTGCCGCCCGCTCCCCGCTGGTCGCTGCGCGCTCTGCTTAACTGCGTCAGGACAGAGCTCGGTTGATTCTCAGTACAACCTAAATGCCTTTTCTCTCACGCCTTCTCGGTCTGTCTATTTGTAGGTAGCGCCAAGCGGTCAGCGAAGAGCGGGCAGCAGGCGCCAGCGCCTTTTTTGTTCCCCCGCGACGGCCGCTCCCGACGGAGAAGAGTGCGGCCTGACTGTTATATTGTCGATGTTCCTTCCGCCGCCCTCCCGCAAGAAAACCCGAGATCCGACTTGAAGCTCGATCACATTCGCAACTTCTGCATCGTCGCACACATAGACCACGGCAAATCGACGCTCGCTGACAGGCTGATCGAGGCCACCGGCATGCTGCAGAAGCGCGAGATGAAGGCTCAGGTTCTGGACACACTGGACCTCGAGCGCGAGCGGGGGATCACGATCAAGCTCAACGCGGTGCGCATGACGTACAACTCGCGCGACGGACAGGAGTACGAGCTCAATCTCATCGATACGCCCGGGCACGTCGATTTCACTTACGAAGTCTCACGCTCGCTGGCCGCCTGCGAGGGCGCGATCCTCGTCGTCGATGCCTCGCAGGGAATCGAGGCACAGACTCTCTCGAATCTTTTTCTGGCGATGGACGCCGGCCTCGAGATCATTCCGATTCTCAACAAGATCGATCTTCCTAGCGCAGAGCCGGAGCGCCGCCGAAAAGAGGTTGCTGACCTACTGGGCATCGAGACGAACGAGATTCTTCTCGTCAGCGCGAAGGAAGGAATCGGGATCGGCGAGCTTCTCGAGGAAATCGTGCGCAAGGTCCCGGCACCTGAGGGCGACGAGCAGGCTCCCCTTCGCGCCCTCATTTATGACTCCTACTATGACAAGTATCGGGGAGCGATTCCCAGCGTGCGCGTAGTCGATGGCGTGATCAGGAAGGGCACGCACATTACTTTCGGCGCGAGCGAGTCCGTGTATGAGGTCGATGAGGTCGGCTACAATCAGCTTCGACAAGTTCCCACCGACCAACTCGGTCCCGGCGAAGTCGGCTACGTCGTGGCGAGCGTACGATCTGTGAGTGAGACTCGCGCCGGCGACACGATTTTCGACGCAGATAATCACGCCACAGAAGCGCTACCAGGTTATCGAGCGGTGCGAAGCTTCGTGTTTGCGGGATTGTATCCCACCGACACAACGCAATACGAAACACTGCGCGACGCGCTCGAGAAGCTGAAGTTGAACGACGCGTCGCTGAACTACGAGCCCGAGACTTCCACTGCTCTCGGATTTGGATTTCGCGCCGGCTTCCTCGGGCTTCTGCACATGGAGATCGTGCAGGAGCGATTGAGTCGCGAGTTCGATCTCGAGCTCGTTACCACCGTTCCGTCGGTGGAGTACAAGGTCTATCTCACCGATGGATCGATGAAGTTGATCGAGAATCCGTCGCTGATGCCGCCGAGCCAGATTGTCGACTACATCGAGGAGCCATACGTGAAGGCGCGCATCATGGTCCCGGCCGAATACATTGGCCCCATCATGACCCTCGGCACCGAGCGCCGCGGAGTCTACCAGACGATGACTTATCTCGACACCCAGCGTGTGGAGCTCGATTGGGAATTCCCACTGGGCGAGATAATTCTTGATTTCTTCGACAAGCTGAAGACGGTCAGCCGCGGCTACGCGTCGCTCGATTACGAGATGCTCGAGTACCGTCGCAGCGAGCTAGTGAAGCTCGATATGTTGATCAACGGTGATCCCGTCGATGCGTTCAGCGTAATCATCCACGAGGACAAGGCTTACGAGTGGGGAAGGAAGATAGCGGATAAGCTGAAAGACCTCATTCCACGCCAGCTGTATGAAGTCGCAATTCAGGCCGCGATCGGATCGAAAGTCATTGCGCGCACCAGCGTGAAGGCACTGCGCAAAGACGTGCTCGCGAAGTGCTACGGCGGCGACATCACGCGCAAGCGCAAACTCCTCGAGAAGCAGAAGGAGGGAAAGAAAAGAATGAAGCAGGTGGGCTCGGTCGAAATACCGCAAGAAGCCTTTCTTGCGGTCCTGCAGGTGGACTGACGGAATGAGTGTCTGCTCGGTGGAGACTCATTGAGCGGCGCGCTCGTCGTTCAAACCAGCTTTCTCGGTGACGTCATTTTAACGACGACGCTGATCGCGGAGCTCGCCAAGCGCGGGCCAGTCGACGTGCTCGCAACTCCGATCGGCGCGACCGCTCTGGCCAACAATCCCGACATCCGTACTGTCTTTCCCTACGACAAGCGGGGGACCTACGGCGCGGCTCTGGGACTTTGGAATACGATCAAGGAGCTGCGCACCCGGCGACCCTATGACGCGGCTTATCTGGCGCAAGGCTCGTTTCGCAGCGGACTGCTCGCCATGCTGACTGGTGCGAAGGAGCGCATCGGCTTCGCGAGCTCGACGGGACGAGTTCTCTACACGAGACAAGTACGGTATCGGCCCGACCATCATCACGCTGAACGACTCTGGTCGCTCGCGATGTCCGACTGTGCCGATCCCCCGACGCGCGATCAGATTCGCCCGCGGCTTTATCCATCTGACGACGACCGGCGGTCAATCGATCTTCTCCTTCGCCGGAGCGGGAGCACCGACGAACCGTTTGTGGCGCTCGCGCCTGGCAGCGCCTGGGGAACTAAGCGCTGGCCATACTACGTCACACTCGCAACGCGATTGGCGGAAGATTTCAGAATCGCCGTGATCGGATCAAGCGCCGATTCCGAGATCGCCGCACAAATCACCGATGTACTTCCGGCTGGTTGCGTGATCAACGGTGTTGGTACGCTGTCACTCCTCGCTTCGGCCGAGCTCATTGGCCGCGCGCAGGCGATTGTGACGAACGATTCAGCGCCGCAGCATCTTGCATCGGCGATGGGAACGCCGACAGTTACTATCTTCGGTCCGACAGTGCCGGAGTTCGGGTTCGGTCCCCTCGCCGAGCGAAAGGCGATTGCCGGACACGAGAGCTTGTCCTGTCGCCCATGCGATCGTCACGGGCCACAGCGGTGTCCACTCGGGCATTGGCGCTGCATGCGCGAGCTGACGCCGGAGTATATCTCGAGCTTGCTGACGGAAGTCCTTAACCCACCGGTGCCCGTATGAGCGTGAGGGAGCGTTACATCGTTGGAGTCGATTTAGGCGGCACCAACATCGTGGCCGGCGCAATGCCGCTCGATGGCAGGCGCGAGATCGCGATGCATACCATGCCGACTCTCGCCGAAGGCGGAGCGGCTTCAGTTGTCGACCGCATCGCCGGGATGATCGAGCAGGTAATCGCGCAGACGATGGCGGAGACTGGCGCCGAACGTTCCGATTTCATGGGCGTCGGGATCGGATCACCCGGGCCGCTCAATCGGGAGAAGGGCATCGTCATCGTGACCCCAAATCTCGGCTGGAAGAATTTTCCGCTGCGCGATGAGATTTCGAGTCGTGTGAATCTCGAAGCCACACTCGACAACGACGCGAACTGCGCCACGCTCGGTGAGTTCTGGTGCGGTGCGGCAGTAGGCGGGCGAAATGTCATCGGCATGACACTCGGAACCGGAATTGGAGGCGGACTGATTCTCGAAGGCAAGCTTTATCACGGCTCGTCTGACGTCGCCGGGGAGATCGGTCACACGTCAATCGACTCCACGGGACGCCGCTGCAAATGCGGGAACTACGGATGCCTGGAGGCCTACTGCTCCGGCCCCGCTATCGCCGAGCGAGCCCGCGAAGCACTACGCGGCGACGAAGGCGAATCGATTCTGGTGAGCATGGTGGACGGCGACCAGCGGAAAATCACGGCCCAAATAGTTTACGAGGCATCCAAGCGCGGCGATGCGATAGCAAGAGAAGTCGTCCGCGAGACGGCGCACTTCCTCGGCACCGGCGTGGCAAACCTGCTCAATATCTTCAATCCCGACATCGTCGTGCTCGCGGGCGGCGTAACTCAGGCAGGTGACGCGCTTTTTCAGCCGCTTCGCGCCGAGGTGAGACGCCGCGCGTTCAAGCCCGCGGTTCAAGCCTGTCGCATCGTGCCCGGCGCGCTTCCCCTCTCCGCCGGCGTCGTCGGAGCAATCGCTACGTTCAAGATGCAAAAGCTCGGTGAGTTATAACCACTGCGGATTGCGGACCAACTGCATTGCGGACTGCTGACTAACTACGGATTGGGAGACTAACTGCGAACTGCGGACAGTTCGGTGATCCGATGACGCGGAAGAAGCGTGTTGGCGTGATGGGGTCGTTCGTGTGGGACGTGATCCATGGCCGGGACCCGCGCGACGCGCCGGTCGAGGAGTGGGGCGGGATCACCTACGCCCTCAGTGCTCTTGATGCCGCGCTTTCGCCGGAATGGGAATTCGTCCCGGTGCTCAAGGTCGGCAGCGACCTCGCCCACTCGGCGCGCGATTTCGTGGCGCGCCTGGATCGAGCGGCTCCGGGAGCGGCTCCGATCGAGGTGCCGTATCCGAACAATCGCGTGGTTCTCTATTACCAGAGCGACGAGCGGCGCTGCGAGCTGCTGAGTGGCGGCGTTCCAAAGTGGCACTGGCTCGGCCTCAAGCCACTTCTCGCCGACCTCGACGCGCTGTACATAAACCTGATTAGCGGATTCGAGCTCGATCTCGAAACAGCGCAGCTCATTCGACAGCATTTTCGCGGGCCCATCTACTGCGATCTTCACTCGCTGCTGCTCGCCGTGCAGTCAGACGGGCTGAGGACGCTGCAGCCGCTGCCGAATCCGGCCGCGTGGATGCGCTGCTTCGATTTCGTTCAGGTGAACGAGGATGAGATGAGCATGATGGCGCCGGACCCAATGGGTCTCGCCGCGATCGCCTTTGCGAACGGAGTGAACTCGCTGACCATCACGCTGGGAAGCCGCGGAGTCGTCTATTTCGCCGCGCCAGGCTTTGACCGGATCTCCGATCTGCGGCGAGCTTCACTCAGCGCCGCGTCGGGAGCAATCAGAACAGCCCGCGTGCCGGCAAAATTGCCGAGGCATGGCCCGGGAGATCCGACGGGATGCGGCGATGTCTGGGGCGCCACCTATTTCTCCCGACTCCTCGCGGGTGATAAGTTAGACGCGGCAATGGACCGCGCACTGGACGCGGCTGCCCTGAACGTGGATCACCGGGGCGCCACAGGCCTCGCCGATTACCTGCGCGGAGAGCTCAGCAT
>QHVA01000107.1 GCA_003223425.1 Gemmatimonadota bacterium | reverse complement strand
ATGCTCGCTCAGGCCCACGCGGCGCTATAGCCACGAGGCGCTATAGTATGACGAGATCGTCATTTTCCATTCATGAAATCGGAACGCGACGAACGCAGTTTGTTCGGTTTCCCGTGAGCCCACGCGAAGCAATAGGGGGAATTCCCTTAGGCATGGCTCATCGCCGCGGTTTCAACATTCGGACCACTACGATCTCGCAGGTGATTCTCGGCGCAATCTTACACAAATATTTCAAAGAGGGCACGGAGTTTCGTGTTGCGGAGGCGCAAATCTCAGCGTCATCTGATTGAAGCCGTGCTCGAAGAAATCGCAGTTCAATGCGAGCGAGATGTGCCGAGATGATCTCGAGCATTCCAGTCCCCCGATAGAGCCTGCCTCCACTGCTCCGCAATTATCGGCGGTGCATCTCATCAACCAGACACTGGAATCTCATATATGATGAGCAACAAGAAGGGCTTTACACTCATTGAGCTTCTGATCGTGGTCGTCATCATCGGCATCCTTGCCGCAATCGCGATTCCGAAGTTCGCCAACACGAAGGACAAGGCTTACGTCGCAGCGATGAAGTCCGACCTTCGTAATCTGGCGACCTACGAAGAGCAATACGCCGCCGATCAAAACGGCGCGTACTTCGCGGGAACCGCGACGATGGCCTCGCCCCTTCAGGGCTTCACGCCGTCGCAGAATGTCACGATCATAGCCGTCGTCAATGTCGGTCCGCCCCAAACGTGGACCGCCACGGCTACGCACTCACAGTCGTCCAAGACCTGCGATAACTCCACAGGCGCGATCGTCTGCACCTGACGCAGTCCTGCTAAAGTTCACGGAAGCCCCGCTCAGCCAGAGCGGGGCTTTTTTTTCCTGGACCGGTCTGACGCATATTTCCGGGATGTCGGATCGGGTGATCAGGTGGGCTATCCAGGCAGGGCTCGTCCTCGTCGTAATCGTCGCGCTGCCCTACAAGGTGTTCGAGCTCGATCGGTACTTCGTGCCGAAGGAGCTGGTGCTGCACGTCGCAGCCCTGCTTGTCGCGGTGATGTTGGTGGCGAGACGACACTCTCTTACTTTCGACATCGTCGACGGGCTGATCGCGTTCTTCCTCCTGTGGAGTGTCGCTTCCGCGATCTTCGCTACGAACCACTGGATCGCACAGCGTTCGGTCGCCGTGACCGTCTCTGGCGCAATCATTTTTTGGGGAGCCCGCTCGGTCGCTGGGACGGGATCATACCGACCGATCCTTGTGGCAGCAGCAATCGCCACTGTTTGCGCAGCTGCTTTCTCCCTCGCGCAGGCCTATGGCTTGGACACGGAATACTTCAGCGCCAACCGCTCACCGGGCGGCACCTTCGGGAATCGGAATTTCGTCGCGCACATTGCGGTGATCGGCCTGCCGGCGCTGATCTGGGCTACCGTGACCGCCCGTCGTCCCTTGGGTGCCCTCCTCGGCTCCCTTGGCGGCGCGCTGGTGGGTGCGGCGCTGGTATTGTCCCGCTCGAGGGCCGCATGGCTCGCCGTTCTCGCGTCTGCGTTACTACTGCTCGTGCCGATGATTGCCTCGCGAAGATATTGGCGCGGCGGAAAGATCGGTGGTCGCTTTGCGCGCCTCACGCTCGCGGCGACAATCGGGGGAATGGTGGCGATCGTGCTGCCCAATACGCTCAACTGGAACAGCGAATCGCCGTACCTTGATTCAGCCCGTGGAATGGTGGACTACACCAAGGGAAGCGGACGGGGGCGCATCGCGCAGTATCGGAACTCACTTCACATGGCGATGTCGAGCCCTGTCTTTGGCGTTGGTCCCGGCAACTGGCCGGTCGAGTACGTGCGCTTCGCTCCTGAGGGTGATCGGTCGCTCGCGGACGACGGCATGACGGCAAATCCGTGGCCGAGTAGCGACTGGGTGGCTTTCGTCTCCGAGCGCGGTTTCGTTCCTACTGTGGCATTGTTCGGCGCCTTCATCGTTCTCTTCTTCGGAGCGCTCCGACGATGGAGCGAGCTCGAAAATCCTGACGCAGTGCTCGCGCAATGCGTTCTGGCCGGAACGGTGGTGGCGACAATGGTGGTAAGTGCTTTCGACGTCGTGCTCGTCCTCGCCGCTCCTTCATTTCTGGTCTGGAGCGTTCTCGGCGCGACAAGCGGAATCCGGCGGAACGCGCGCGAAGTAAAAGTTTCGCCTGGTGCCTTGGGACTTGCAGCGGCGGCACTGCTCCTGTTTGCGCTGCTTTCAACGGCCCGGAGCGTGACCGAGATGACGGCGATGATGTACGTTGGTAGAGGGGGGTACACCGCTGGCTGGGTTACGGGCGCGATGTGGGACCCAGGGAGTTATCGCATAAATGTTCGCGTGGCGGAACTCTATTCTCGCCGCGGACATTGCTCGGTTGCCCGAGGATACGCGCGGCGGGCAGTGTCATTGTTTCCTCACTCTCCAGAAGCGAAGCGCATCGCGCGCAGTTGCGATTAGGCCGTGTGCGAAAACGGCTCGACATAGTCATACATATCGAGCCGTCGCTTAACCAGTCGGGGCGACTGGATTTGAACCAGCGACCTCCTGCTCCCGAAGCAGGCGCGCTACCGGGCTACGCTACGCCCCGAGTACAACCATCAAATTGATGTAGAGAATTCACATTTTAACAGATTACCGCCGGCTATGGGAGCCTTTCATCGCTCCTATCGCCATCAACGCGACTTGGTTTTCTGCCATGTTTTGTTGCGCTCACCTAGGAATGGGTGAGTATTGCGATTGCCGCCAACCTCAGGCGCGCGATTCGGTCTCGTCAACCCATTCCCGACAGCTCGTATGACCTCAATCAATTGTCTGCTGCGCGTTCGCGCCTTCCATCCGGCAACTCACCTCTTCACCGCCGCCATCACGTTCGCTGTCACTGTTCTTTTCAGCCCGCTGAATTTGATAGCACAGGGAACTGCAACCCTTTCCGGACGAATCACCGATCGGCAGAGTGGACAACCGCTCTCCGGCGCTCACATCTCGGTGCCAGGCACTGCACAAGGTGCCGTCTCGCGCAGCGACGGCAGCTATCGACTCACGCTGCCGGCTGGACGCCATCCAATTTTCGTTAATTACGTCGGCTACGCACCACGCCGCGACACCGTCAACGTCACCGCTGGCGAAACGGTCACAGGCGACTACGCTCTCGATCGCGGAATTGCGGAGCTCAACGCCGCAGTCATCATTGGAACGCGATCGCATGATCGCACTGTGCTCAACTCTCCGGTGCCTGTCGACGTCCTTACTCCAACGGAAATCCGCCAGACCGGACAGGTCGAGACCAGTCAGATCATTCAGCTCCTCGCTCCTTCATTCAATTTTCCACGTCCGACCGTCGCCGACGGAACCGATCACATTCGTCCTTCGACGTTGCGTGGGCTCGGGCCCGACCAGGTCCTCGTCCTCGTCAACGGGAAACGGCGCCATACCAGTTCGCTGGTGAACGTCAATGGTACAATCGGCCGAGGGTCGACGGGTGTCGACCTCAACGCGATCCCCGCCAGTGCAATCGAGCGCATTGAGATCCTTCGCGATGGTGCGGCGGCGCAATACGGATCGGACGCCATCGCAGGAGTCATCAACATCATTCTCAAGTCCGACGAATCGACTGACGCCGAATACGAAGTCGGATCGAACAACACCAAGCTCAAGGGCCTGCCCGGCGACAACAAGTTGAGCGATGGCGATGTAAGCGCCGTTTCCGCCAACACGGGGAAGCTATTTTCAGGAAACGGATTCCTTCACGTTACCGGGCAGTACGAGAATCGCGGTTCGACCAATAGGTCGCTGCTGGACAAACGGGCCCAGTATTTCGCTGGTGATCCCCGAAACGCGGTTATTGCGGCAAACGGCCAGCTGCACTTCCGGCAGGGTGACGCCCACGCGAATGACATCGCGTTCTTCGGCAACAGCGCGTTCCCCGCCTTTGCCAACGGGGCGCAGGTCTACGCGTTCGGTGGCATCAGCCACCGTGAGGGTCAAGGCGCGGGCAATTGGCGTATGCCGAGCAACAACAACACGGTCCGCGCGATCTATCCGGACGGATTCCTTCCGCTGATCAACAGCACTATCGGCGACTATTCCGGAACACTCGGCGTCAAGGGCGAGGGCAAAGGCTGGACCTACGATCTGAGCAGCGTTTACGGTCACAACCGGTTCGATTTCGACGTCACCAACAGCGATAATCCGACGCTCGGCACTGCAAGCCCGACTTCCTTTTACTCGGGTTCGCTCAAGTTTGGAGAGGCGACTGCCAATCTGGACCTGACTCGAGCTTTCCCAATCGGACACTTTGAGTCACCTCTCAACGTTGCGATCGGCGCCGAAGCTCGGCGCGACAGTTACGGGATCATCGCCGGTGAGCCCGATTCATATCGTGACGGCGGCGTGAAGGTGCTCGACGGACCGAACGCCGGCGCGCAGCCCACGCCCGGCGCGCAGGTCTTTCCTGGATTTCAGCCGGGCGACGCCGGCAATCATAGCCGCACCAACTACGCAGGCTACCTCGACTTCGAAGCCAGCCCGATTCGGAAACTTCTCCTCGGACTGGCGGGAAGGACCGAGCACTACAGCGATTTCGGATCAGCGACAATCGGAAAGGTGTCCGGACGGTTCGAGCTCTTTCCCGGTTACGCAATCCGCGGTGCCTTCAATAGTGGATTTCGCGCGCCCTCACTTGGTCAGGAGTTCTTCTCGTCGACCGCAACGAACTTCCTCAACATCGGTGGCACCTTGACAGCTGTGGAAGTTCGTACGCTGCCAGTGACGAGCGGACCAGCCAAGGCGCTTGGAGCGAAGCCACTCAAGGCGGAGAGGTCCGAGAACGCGAGCGTCGGCGTTGCGCTTCAGCCGCTGGCCAACCTCTCGTTAACGAGCGATTACTACCACATCGTCATTCGCGACCGCATCGTGTTCTCAGGGAATTTCACCGGTGCCGCGATGACGAATTTCCTCGCATCACAGGGATTCCCCGGCGTCGGCAGCGCTCGGTATTTCACCAACGCCATCGATACCAGGACTAACGGGCTCGACATCGTCACCAGATACGCGCTCGATTTTGGCACACGTGGCATCACCGGCTTCACCGGCGGATACAACCATACGGTGACCGTCGTGACCCATGTCGACAGCACACCACCAGCGCTTGCCACCCAAAACGCGGTTCTGTTCGATCGTTTGGAACGGTCAAGGATCGAGGAAGGCCAGCCCCACACAACCTTCAGCGCGACACTCGACCACACGATCCGCCGTTTCAACGTTACTCTCCACACCACACGCTTCGGCGAGGTTGGCTCCCGCGGCGCTACTAACCCGGCTCTCGATCAGAAGTACAAGGCGCGGTGGATCACCGACGCGAATGTCACGGTTCCCGTCGCCAGGCAGGTGGGCGTGACATTCGGGGTAAATAACATCGCGGACGTGTATCCGTCGGAGAACATCCCGGCCAACAACAACAGCGGGATCTTTCCCTACAGCGGAATATCGCCTTTCGGGTTTAACGGGCGATTTATGTATATCCGCACGCACTGGGATAGATGATCGCCCGATCAGCAAAGGGGGCCCAAACGGGCCCCTTTTTTTTACTTTTCGGACGGCCCGTTCGGAGGTCCAATGCAGAATGCAACAGGACTCGCAAATCGCGACAAACACACATGCAAGCGCATGTTTGTGATATATGTAAGTGACTTCGGCGCAGGGAGTTAGCTAATCTCTTCGGGATCCGATTTTCCGTCGTTTTTTGCGTTGCGGAAGCGCATAGGGTCGCGTCTTATCCGTACAAGGACGGCCGAGATTTCCAACCACGAGCTGTCCCACACACCGTGAACTTTGGAGCAAACTTAGATGAACGCGACCCGTTCTTTTCTGGCCGCGATGGTGCTGGTATTTGCCATCAGCGCCAATCAGGCAAGCGCGCAGTGCAGTGGCAACGCTGGGGGATGCCTTACCGTGAACACCGCCTCCGCGACCGTGAATGCGCTGGTCAAGCTCGGTATGAGCACGACCGCCACCACGTTGAGCTCACCAACAGCTGACCAGGTCGACATCGGCGCGACACTGGCCGATGCAGGCCCGAGCTTCACAATTAAGGCGAATCGCAGTTGGACGCTGAACATTCGCACTTCGAACGCTTCTAACTGGACCTACGTCGGATCAAACGGCGGCACCAAGCCGATCAGCGATCTGACTTGGTCGAACGCCGTAGCTGGAACCTACGTGGGCATCAGCAGCACCGATGCACTGTTCCTTTCCGGAGCAGCTGCCACCAACGGCACCGCTGCGCAGGCGTTCTTCAAGACCGTGTGGGCGGCGGGATTCACCCAGCCCAGCAACGCGCCAGGTGCCTACAGCCTGCCTGTCGTGTTCTCACTTTCGGCCCCGTAAGCCGAGCCGCTTCACTCAAACGCTTCATCCAAGGACTGTTCGAATGCGAAACAAAAAGGGTTTTACCCTTATTGAGCTTCTGATCGTGGTCGTCATCATCGGCATTCTTGCCGCGATCGCGATTCCGAAGTTCGCGAATACCAAGGACAAGGCGTACGTCGCCGCGATGAAGTCTGACCTTCGCAACATTGCGACGTATGAAGAGCAGTACGCTGCCGACAACGGTGGCGCGTATTTCGGTGGAACCGCGACGTCTGCGGCTCCGCTTCAGGGCTTTAGCCCCTCGCAGAACGTCACGGTTGTCGTGACCAACGTTGCCGGCCCGCCGCCTTCATGGAGCGCGACCGCCACGCACTCGCAGTCCGCTAAGACCTGCGACATGACCAACGGCGTGATCACCTGCGTCTAAGTTTCAAAGGTTCGAGAGAGAAAGACGGGGACGGCTCAATGCCGGCCCCGTCTTTTTTTGTCTCCCCAAAAACCCTGCGGCAATTCGGCCGATTCGCCGCCGCAATTAGTCCGATTTCTTCGGCTCGAGAATCTCGCCGATCTGGTGATCGGCCGCCTCGAGATGCAACCGCGTCTCTCGGTCCGCGGCGCGCGGTATCGCTCTACGGATTTCCGCGCGCAGCGAGACCAACTCTCCTCTCAATTGACTTCTCGCATCCTCCAACAGTGGAGCAGGCGGAGTAAATCCGGGGAACGCGGGAGCGGGTGTCGCGGTAACCGGCGGCGGATTCAGCTTCGCATTGATCTGTGTCAGAAGCTGATTCTGAAGCGTGCGCCGATAAGGATCGATTGAAACGCGGGATTGCGAGAGCTCGGTCCATACGCCGCGCCTCAGATCGTCCAGCATCGCCGCCAGCGAATAAGAATCTCCCTTGTTGCCGGCGAGCGCTTCGTTCTCGATCAGTCTGTTCAATCTTCCGTCATTGAGCAGGCCCGTCAGAACTCGCGCCTGGGCGTTCGTGATGCGCGTGATCATTCCCGCCGCCTCGATGCGCCTCGCAATCGCGGGCTGGATCAAATACGATGGCGTCTGGAAGACGTTCTCGTTGATGAAACGCATCGCTTCCTGCTGCCTCGCGCGCGACAACGGCGTGTACACCGCGCCCGGCTGACTCCCTGACTTGTACTGCACCGCCTCGCCACCGATGACAGTCGCGACGTGATTGGCCTCCGTCGCCCACTGTCCTACCGTGCGATCATAAAGTTCCCTCAGGTCGTCGTTATCCTCGCCCGGTTTGGTGGCTGCCGCGGAGATGTACGTGACGACCCGACGGAGATTCTTGAAGCCCAGTGCGGTGGACCTGACCGGATCGGCGTCGCCGACGGCCTCGTTGAGCGTGCCATATCCGCCCTCGTTGTTTTCGGAGAAGCGGTACCACGGGATTGTGTCCTGCATCCGCGCCCATTGGTCGAGCGTCGCCCGCTCTTCATCCGGGTTACGCACGCCAGGAATTGGAGTGTATCCCCACATGATCGCGAATTTGTCGTAGGGCCCGACACCTGGGACGATATCCGCCAGCGCGATGTTGTCTTCCGGCTGCGCGACGTAATTGAAGCGCGAGTAGTCCATGATCGATGGAGAATGTCCCATCCGATGCACCCAGCTCGAGCTGCGCACGCTGTCGGCCGGGTACGTCGAGCTCCCGATCTGATCGTGACGAAGACCGATGGTGTGTCCGATCTCGTGCGCGACCACGAACTCGAGCAGCCTGCCCATCAACGAGTCCGGAAACGGCAGCGTGCGCGCGCGGGGGTCGAGCGCGGAAGCCTGGGTGAAGTACCAATCGCGCTGAAGATTGAGAACGTTGTGGAACATGCGGACAGATCCGTTGAGGATCTCACCCGTGCGCGGATCATGAACATGCGGGCCGACTGCGTTCTCGATGGTAGACGGAAGCCAGCGAATGACCGTGTGACGCACATCCTCCGGCGACCAATCAGGATCGTTCGCGGGTGGATCCATTGGGACGATGGCGTTCTTGAATCCAGCAGCCTCGAACGCAGGCTGCCAATCGAGAATTGCCTTTCTCACCCACGGCTTCCACTGATCGGGGGTCGCCGGATCGACATAGTAGATGATCGGCTTGACCGGCTCCGAGAGAGCGGCGTTGGGATCTTTTTTCTCCAGGCGATAGCGCGTTATGTACGAACGATCCGCTGACCTTTGCTCGGGCGTCCCGAAATCCACCTGCGTAATCGAGAAGAAGCCCACGCGCTCGTCGAATCTCCTCGGCATCATCGGTTTGTCGGGAAGACGCACGAGACTCCAGTGAGCGAGCACGCTCTGCGCCGGCTGAGGACCCGCCCCTTGACCGGCGCCGCCACCACCGGGCGTAGGAGGCGCGCTCACCGTTCCCGTCTGCGTCGCCTCGACCTCGACATTGTCGGGGAAGGCGAGCGAGTTCTCGATGAAGCTGCGACGCTCGTCGAGATTGCCCCGGATCGCTGCGAACTCTGGAATGCTCGTGGTATAGAGTCGAGTCACGTCGATGACCGCGGCGCTATCGGGTCCGTACGTCTCGATATTGAACACCGCAATGATGGGCGGATAGTTGGCGGCCTGCACCGCGCGATAGACAGGTGCACTGCTGTCGGCGACGATCGCAAACGATGGGGATCGCAGGATGACGCGGTTTCCGATTCGATCCCATCTGAGAGTCCGCTCCGCGAACTGGTCGCCGCCGTAGCTGCCGAATTGTCCGCCCGGCAGTCGAGGATTCGAAGCTGCCGCGCGCGTGAAACGTCCGACGAGCAGCATGTCCTTGTTCAGCTCTTTTCTGGGGATCTCGAAATAGAGTTTGTCGTTCACCCTATGCACCGCGAACATGCCGCGGCGCGTTTTTGCCTCGCGGGTGATTACGCGGTTGTAGGGGCGCGGCTGCGCTGGAGCGTTTGCACCTGCACGGCTGGAGTCACCGCCCGCCCTGGTCGTGTCAGTCGATCGTCCCTGGCCCGTGCGGTCGGGACTTGGACCATTGCTGGGCGCGGGCGCGGTCGAGCACGCGGTTGCGAGAAGGAGCGCGGACAGAGCGGTTGTTTTGTTCAGCATGTTCGGCGGCGAGGTAATGAGAGGTGATGGTACAAACTTGCAGAAGCATCGAGGCGGGCGACCGACCCAAGGAATCGACGTGTGGGGGCGGACTCTGTAAAGAGCGGCATCCAGGGCACGGACTTGAAAAGTCCACTTGGTCCCGGCCTTCCCCCTGCGCGCTCGCGTAATGATGTTGAGAACGATGGTAAGAGACACTTGCCTTCATCGCTTCTTCGCTCTCTCCGTCCTCCTCATTGGAGTTTCGGTCAGGTCGGGCTTCGCGCAGGTGAGCACAACTGCGCCGGTCGCTGACTCGTCGCCGGGCCTTGCCGCACTCCTCGCCGAAGCCGCGCGGGTAAATGCCCAGATTCCAAACCGCCTGATGGCGTATCGCGCGCGAATCGAAAGCGAGATGTCGCTGGTTCTACTCGACTCAGGCGGCCGAGAGCGCACTGCCCAACTCGAACAGGTTGCGAGCGATGTTCGCTGGCGTGCACCCGATCGCTACGACCAGCGCGTCGTCGGCTACCGCCACCAGTCGATCGGTCCAACCTTCTCGCTAATGAGCTTTTTCGGGGGATGGACAATACCCACCCTCTACGGCAACCGACTTCAGCTCGGCGTTACATCGGCAAGCGATCCCAACAAGCCGGTAACCGCAACGAGGCAGAGCCTGGCTGTCCACCCGTTGGCTCCCAATCGGGATTACTACTATTCCTATGCAGGTGGCGACACCGCCGTCACGCTCTTTTCGAATGGACGCCGAATCCCGATAGTTCACGTCCGCGTGACACCGCGGCCCAACCCGCCCGGTGACGCGATTCTGTTTTTCGGTGACGTCTATCTCGATGCCGATTGGAAGCAGATCACGCGCATGCGCGGACGTCTCGTGGAAGTGCGCAACGGGAAGGCAACGATCAAGGCGGGCAGCCGCCTTCCCGGAGTGAGCGGAGCTTCATTCGTCGAGCTGGTCAACGTCGAAGTCAACGGCGAATACTGGCTTCCTGCTTTCAAACGCCCCGAGATCCAGGCACGAATCGCAACTTTCGGGGTTTTCAGGAGCATCGCGCGCATCGTCTCGCGATTCTACGACTATCGGCCGAATGATTCGTCGTGGGCGGGTCCGGAAGCGCCGCCGGGTGTTCAGCACAATCTCACCTTCGCGTCCGGCACTAGTCAGGAACGCTTCAAGGACTGGGAGAAGCCGCTCGGCGCCGCTAGCACCGATGTGTACTACAGTCAGTTCGACGATCTTGCGCCGGAAGGTTGGCGAAGCGACGAACAGACGACTCGATTTCGCTTTCGCCCGCGAACGCTTGGGGATGTTTTTCGTTTCAATCGCATCGAGGGATTGTTCACCGGTGTTGCGTTCGAGAACGAGCTTGGCGGGCGCGGCAATACTTCGAATCTTTTTGCGCGCGGGTCGGTTGGGTGGGCGTGGTCGGAGCGCACTGCGCGTGGAATGATCGGTGTCGACCAGAAACGTGGCAGGACGAACGTCGGACTGCGCGTGGAGCGGTCGCTCGCAAACACGAACGATTTCCAGCTCCCGTTTTCGTGGGGCGCAACATTGTCGGCGCTTCTCGGAAGCGTCGACGACTTCGACTACCTCGACCGCTCGAGCGCGACTGCATTCGTCAGCCGGGCGCTCGGCGACAATAGGCGCTCGCTGGTTCGGCTAGAGATCGGCCCAGCGCGGGACAACGCGGTAAAGCAGAATATTTCGCGCGGACTGTACGTGGAGAAAGGCGGTGGATTTCGTCCCAATCGAGGCATACGAGAAGGCACTTACTTCAGAACTGTCGGATCTCTCGAGCTCAATCCAGAAGTCAGTGGCCTCTTCGTCGATCGCGGGGTTGGCGTGAGAATCCATTACGAGCGGGCCGACGGTGGTATGCGCTGGCAAAGGATCGAGCTGCGTACAGCTGCGAGGCATGAGATCGGACCGTTTCAGCTCTACGCGCGAGGCGATGTCGGCACCATATTGGGCGAGCCAATTCCTCAGGCGTTGTTTGAGATAGGCGGCGTCGAAGGATTGAGCGCGTACGGATACAAGGAGTTCGCCGGCGACCACGCCATGTTGAGCCGAGCAGTTCTGGGGTACACTCTTCCGTTCCTTCGCGCGCCGATTCACCTCCCCAGCGATCTCATAGTGCCGGGAATTGCGCCGGGCCTGGCCGCCGGCATTCACGCGGCCTGGACCGAAGTGTCCAATCAGAAGGCGGCGATTGCGCTCATGGAACTTGGCACTGTAGTGGATAGCGCGACCGGACTGCCAGTTCCTGTCTCACGCGCCACTGATGGGGTCCGTGCCTCCGCGGAATTCCTCGTCACGTTCTTCAATGGCGCATTGGCAGCAGGCGTAACGCGTCCGATCGACACACACGGGCCGTGGAAGTTCACGGCGCGGATGGGACAGGGATTCTGATATCGTACCCTCTTCCCTCTTCCCGCTTCCCGCTTCCAGGTGGCACCCAACTTGTACCGGTTCCAGCAGACGCTTTGAAAGGAAGGCTACCATGAGAATGGAGAGATCGGCGCGCGCGCTGCCTGCGCTCGTAATCGCGGGCACATTTGTGGTGAGCGCTTGCGCGGGAATGAGTCAGAAACAGAAGGGCGCAGTCGTCGGCGCGGCGACGGGTGCCGCGGTTGGTGGAGTGATCGGAAACCAGACAGGCTCGACAGCGCGCGGTGCAATAATCGGCGCCATCGTTGGCGGAGCTGCTGGCGCCGTCATCGGCCACCAGATGGATCAGCAGGCGAAGGAGCTGCAGCAAAACATCCCGGGCGCAACGATCCAGCGGGTGGGCGAGGGAATCGCGGTGACGTTCGCCTCGGGAATCCTCTTCCCGTTCAACTCGACGGAAATCCTGCCGGCGGGGAAGGAAAACCTCACGCAGCTCGCCAATAGCCTCGAGAAGTACCCCAACTCGGATGTTCTGATTGTCGGACACACTGACAGCGTCGGCACGGACGCCTACAACCTCGACCTCTCGCAGCGGAGAGCTCAGGCCGCGAGCGCATACCTCCAGTCGCTTAGTGTTCCAGCCACTCGGCTTCACGCCGTTGGCAAAGGCGAGTCCGAGCCGATTCAACCGAATGACACGGACGCGGGACGAGCGCAAAACCGCCGAGTGGAGATCGCGATCTATGCCAGCGAGGCGTACCGGAATCAGGTAAAGAGCGGGACGCAATAAGGGAGGGTAACAGCAATGGAAGGGACGAGCGGTGCTCGTCCCTTTTTTTTCTGAACGGAACGGGTGCGAGTTGTCAGTGGCGTAGTTGCCAGCTAATCAGTTCACGACGCGCGGACTCTCCTAAGTGGCATTTCAGGACACAGGCAGTTGCTTGTACCTTGAACGGCGCCAGTGAAGTCCCGACGTAGTGAACTGACAAACTGGCATCTCTGCCACTGACAACTCGCACCCGTTCCGTTGCTTTTCTTTCCCGAGCTATGCGCTCGACGACGAGTGACAATGCAAAACCCCGGGCACTTGTGCCCGGGGTTTGGTGAAGCGCGCCCGGAGAGACTCGAACTCCCAACCTTTTGATCCGTAGTCAAATGCTCTATCCAATTGAGCTACGGGCGCCCATTACGATCCACCTTCGGACTGCGGACGACTGCGGACTGCGGACAACCGGACTCCGCGCGCAGGCCGGCAACGTACCAGATGGGCGGTACAAGACTCGAACTTGTGACCTCCACGATGTCAACGTGGCGCTCTAACCAACTGAGCTAACCGCCCTCCCATCGCACCTGAGAGCGGGAAACGGGACTCGAACCCGCGACCCCAACCTTGGCAAGGTTGTGCTCTACCAACTGAGCTATTCCCGCGAACAAACAAAAGTTCTGGCGATCACCGCGCCATGGAGGTGAGGGGAATCGAACCCCTGACCTCTTGAATGCCATTCAAGCGCTCTCCCAACTGAGCTACACCCCCGGCATTCCCGACGTCGAAAACTGCCCGGCGGGAACCGCGAAGGATATCCAAGGGTAGTATCGATGTCAAGAAAAACGCTCTGGCTAAATCGTCAACGGCCGGTATCTTGCAGCGCTTCGACAACCTGAATTTTTCGATTACTCAAAAGCGCTTTCGGTTTTGCGTTTCCAGGTTGTCGAAACAACAATCATCCGCTCGCATTGCTGGCCCGTAACAGGGCTGCATTCGCATAGGCTTTCACGCAGTACCTGAGGTGTGCACCAATGGCAGAAGCAAAGCGTCGCCGGAAAACGGCCGTCGCCGGAATCGCTCCCAACGAGCCCGAAAGGGACATTCTCGATCAGTACCTTTACGAGGTCAGCACTTATCCGCTGCTCAAAGGTAATGAGGAGATCGAGGTTGCCCGTCGGATTCGCGCTGGCGATCCAGACGCTCTCCAGGAGCTCGTGCAGCGCAACTTGCGCTTCGTGATCTCCGTTGCAAAGAAATACCAGAACCGCGGCATGCCGCTCATCGATCTCATCGGTGAGGGCAACGTCGGTCTGTTGACTGCTGCGCGCAAATTCGATCCCGACCAGGGCGTCAAGTTCATCTCGTACGCCGTGTGGTGGATTCGTCAGGCGATTCTCTCGTCCCTGGCGCGTCAGGGTCGTACCGTGCGCGTTCCGCTCAACCGGACTGCGGACCTGTCGCGTATTATCAAAGCTTCTGAGATCCTGAGACAGAAGATGCGTCGCGAGCCGACCCCCGAGGAGCTTTCTCAGCTCACTGGTCTGTCGGTCGATGTGGTGCAGTCGCTCGCTGCATTGAATACGGGTGACGTGCGTCTGGATGCTCCGATGGATCCGGAGGGCGACCGCTCGCTGATCGAGCGATTCGTCGCCGACGAGATGCCCGATACCGAGGAAGAGGCGATGAACCGCTTCCTCAACGACGAGATCGAAACGGCGCTATCCACTCTGCCTCCCCGTGATGCCAAGGTGCTACGGTTGTACTTTGGTCTCGAGGGCGGGCGGGAGCACACTCTCGAGGAAATCGGATCGCTGCTTGGTGTCACACGCGAGCGTGTCCGACAGCTTCGCGACCGTGCCTTGAAGAGACTGCGCGAAGGGGATGTTGGCCGAGCGCTGGGTTCTTTCGCGGCGTAGGCTGCTGGGAACAGCAGGGGAAGGGACGAGCGATGCTCGTCCCTTTTTTTTCCTGAACTGAACGGGCGGGAGACGTCAGCGCAGCGGGCGCGAGGCGTGAGGTCACTACGTCGGGACGTCACCGCTGCCATTCGAGTATAAGCAGCTGCCTTTGCCTTACGACAACTAGGAACGTCCCAACGTCTTGACCTCGAACCTCGCGCCTAGCAGCTGACGCCTCCCGCCCGTTCAGTTGCCCTTTTTGTTACCCCTTCCCCCACCGCGACTCCGCTACATCTTTGTGACATGATCAAGCTCATCGACGTCTACAAATCCTTCGGCCCCAAGAAGGTGCTCGAGGGTTTCTCGCTCGACGTCGCTGAAGGCGAGACGATGGTCCTCATCGGGTACTCCGGCTCAGGCAAATCCGTCGCGATCAAGCACATCGTCGGACTGCTTGAGCCCGATCGCGGAACGGTTTGGGTCGATGGAGTCGAGGTTCCGAGACTCACGCGCGAGCAGCTGTACGAGCTGCGTTCCAAAATCGGCTATGTGTTTCAGTTTGCGGCGCTCTTCGATTCTCTTACCATCGGCGACAACGTCGCGATGGGACTGCGCAAAGAGGGACGGCTTCCCGAGCGAGACATCATGAAGCGCGTGGGTGAGGCGCTTGAGCTCGTCGATCTGCCTGGAGTCGAGACCAAGTATCCCGCCGAGCTGTCGGGCGGAATGAGAAAGCGCGTGGGCATCGCACGAGCGATTGCACGGCAGCCGAAGTACATCATGTACGATGAGCCGACGACCGGGCTCGATCCCGTCACCAGCGCCATCATCGATCAACTGATGATCCGCATGAGGGAGAGGCTCCGCGTTACGAGCATCGTCGTCACCCACGATATGCGGAGCGCCTACACGGTCGGCTCGCGCATCGCCATGCTGTACGAGGGCCAGGTTCGCCAAGTCGGGACCGTCGACGAGATTCAGCACACGCACGATGCCATCGTGCGACAGTTCATTGAAGGGAAGCCCGACCTCGACGCCGTGGAAGCAGGGGTCTGAGCTTGCCTTCATCCGCGAACGGAACACCATTGCCCGCGCTCGTTGTGCACCTGGAGCGCGAGCGCGCTCGAGCGCTCGTCCGGTCTGCGTTCCCACGGCGCAAATGGAAGATCATCACTACGCGTTCGGCTGACGAGCTCGAAGCAGTTTTTCGCCGGGTCTTGGCCGATGCCGCGCTGATCGACATCGGCTCGCCTGGTGAAGACACCTGGAAGGCTGCAGCCTTTGCCGCAGAATTTCCCAGCGCACCCTTCTTCGCGATCACACCGCTCCGCCCATCCGATACTCCGTCAGCGGCGCGCTGCATTGGGCTTGGCTTCATCGATGTGATCGTCGAAGGAATCGACGACAACGCGGCGCGCGAACTGGTGCAGCCGCATGCGTTCTCCACTCGCTTTCGCCACGCGCTGGGTGAGCCGCCCCACACGCTAGGCTTGACTACGCCGCTCCAGAAAAGAGCATGGGAAGTGATCATCGCTCACTCCGGCCGCCCTGTCACGACGAAGGAGTTGGCAAAGGCCGTCGGGCTGAGCCGCGAGCATCTGAGTCGAAACTTCGCCAGGCCAGGCGCGCCGAATCTCAAACGCGTGATCGATCTCGTTCGACTGATCGCCGCCGCCGAACTAGCCAAGAATCCCGGTCACGACATTCGCGACATCGCGCGGATCCTCGACTTCGCGTCATCGTCGCACCTGGCGGTGACCGCGCAAAGGATCTTCGGTACCAGGCCGGCATCGCTCGCTCGACTGCGTACTACCGACCTCATTGATCGGTT
>QHVA01000106.1 GCA_003223425.1 Gemmatimonadota bacterium | reverse complement strand
AAGATGCGGGACATTGCGCGAAATTAAAGAGCGAGCGAGACGAGTTGCAAGCAATTTCAACAACTGAGAGTGAAGATTCCGAGCTGCTCGACATCGCGATTGAAGCGGCTCGAAGCGGAGCCCGTGTGATTCGCGAGGCCACTGCTCAGCGCGAAAAGCTGGTTTGGGAGACGAAGGGACATTCTGATTTCGTTAGCGAGGTAGACAAAGCCTCCGAGCGCGAGATCGTCGCCATCATCGATCACCGTCTTCCCGATGCGATCGTGCTCGGCGAAGAGCTGTCGCCGACGGTGATCGCAAGTAAGGGCGTCGTTGTAATCGCCGACCCACTTGATGGCACTACCAACTTTCTGCACGGCTACCCTGAATATTCGGTATCGATAGGCATCGCGAGGAACGGTGTACTTTGCGCAGGCGTCGTACTCAACGTCGCTCGCGACGAGGAATTTACAGCCCGGCGGGGCAATGGCGCCTTTATGAACGGAAAGCGAATTCACGTATCCAATCTTAGAGAGCCGGGCAGGTCGTTGATTGGAACCGGGTTTCCGTTCAAGAGCCTCGAAAAGTTGCCGCAGTACCTTGAGCAGTTCAGTTTGGTGATGCGCGGGACCGCCGGAATTCGCAGGGCGGGCTCGGCGGCGCTCGATCTATCGAACACAGCCTGCGGAAGATTCGACGCGTTCTGGGAGCTGGCGCTCGCACCGTGGGACGTCGCCGCAGGAGTGTTGATGGTGCAGGAAGCTGGAGGTGTCATCACTGATCTCGATGGGAATCCCGCGCAGCTCACTGCCGGAGCGTTCGTCGCCGGAAATCCGGCTATGCACGCGTGGCTGCTCAATACGGTGAGGCGCGCCAACATGGGTGGAAAGGACTGAATGAAGCTGGTCGAATGCGTTCCGAACTTCTCCGAGGGTCGCCGTCCGGAAGTCGTCAGCGCTATCCGCAACGCGATTGCGGCTGTGAAAGGCGTCTCGGTGCTCGATGTCTCTTCCGATGCTTCACATAATCGGTCAGTGATCACTTTCATCGCGCCGGTCGACACCGCCGTGGAGGCTGCGTTTGCAGGCATCAAGGTCGCAGGACAGCACATCGATTTGTGCAAGCATTCCGGCGAGCATCCGCGCATTGGCGCGGCCGACGTCGTGCCTTTCATTCCCCTCGAGGGATCCACCATGGAGGATTGCATAGCTCTCGCCCGCGCGCTCGGCGAAAAGGTAGGACGAGAGCTGAAGATTCCGGTTTATCTCTACGAGCGCGCGGCAACGACTCCAGCCCGTGAGAATCTCGCGGAGGTTCGCCGTGGAGAATTCGAGGGATTGCGCGAGGAGCTGGGAAAAAATCCGGCCCGCAATCCTGACTTCGGTCCCGCCAAAATCCATCCCACCTGCGGGGCGATTGCGATCGGCGCGCGACCATTTCTAGTCGCCTACAACGTGTACCTCGGCCCCGCCTCGAATCTTCATATTGCGAAGAGCATCGCCAAAGCAGTCCGCGGATCGTCCGGCGGCTTCAAGTACGTAAAAGGCCTCGGACTCGAGGTCGATGGTCAGGCCCAGGTGTCTATGAACCTGGTCGACACCGAGAAGACTCCACTTCATCTCGCCTTCGATTTCATAAAGATGCAGGCCGAGGCACAAGGAGCGCAGGTAACCTGGAGCGAGATCGTGGGGCTCGTGCCCGAACGGGTTCTGTTCGAGACTGCCGTGAGTCATTTGCAGCTCAAGCAATTCACGCCCGCGCAAGTCCTCGAGCGTCAGGTCCGCGAGGTAATGAGCGGCGGCGAGAGCGTGAGCGGATTTCTTGCCGCTATCGCATCATCGAATCCAGTACCGGGTGGAGGAAGCGTCGCCGCTCACGCCGGCGCCCTCGCGGCAGCGCTCACGCAAATGGTTACGGCCCTCACCATCGGAAAAAAGAAGTACGCCCCCGTCGATGCGGAGATGAAGGAAGCTGCTCTCCGAGCAGCCGCACTTGGCAATCAGCTCGCAGCGCTCGTCAAGCGCGACGCCGAGGCGTACGCCCGTGTTTCCGAAGCTTACAAACTGCCGAAGGAGCCCGCCGAGGCGGCAACTCGTCGCAGCGAAACCGTCACCAGTGCGCTGCTAAAAGCGGCAGAGGTGCCGCTCGACACAGCGCGTGCGGCAGTTGAGGTCGCGCAGCTTGCTGCGCTAGTAGCGGAAAAAGGAAACGCGAACGCGGTGACAGACGCAGGCGTTGCTGCACTCCTGGCTCACGCAGCGGCGAAAGGCGCGGCGTACAATGTTCGCGTCAATGTGCAGGCGCTCGACGAAAAATCGAAGGGACAATCACTCGCCCGCGACGCTGAGCAGCTCGTGAAAAAAGCTGGCGAGCTCGCCGAGCGGACGACGTCGATTGTAGAGCGCGCGCTCTCCGGCTGATGCGCTAGCGGGTGAGCACTCGCGGTCCGTTCTCAGTAATCGCGATCGTGTGCTCGAAGTGCGCCGAGCGGCTGCCGTCGGCGCTCACCACGGTCCACCGGTCCGGCATCGTACGAGTCACCGGCTTCCCGACGTTAACCATTGGTTCAATCGCGATCGTCAGTCCTGGCTGCAGGCGAACTCCTCGCTTGGGTTTTCCGTAGTTAGGTACCTGCGGATCTTCGTGGAAGCCGACGCCAATGCCGTGACCCACCAGATCCCGTACGACGCTGAATCCCGCCGCCTCGACGACGCCCTGCACCGCGGCGCCGATGTCGCCGATGTGATTTTCCGCAGTCGCCGCTTCGATACCCGCGCCTAACGCTTTCTTCGTGACCTCGAGCAGCCGCCTGGATTCAGGATCGATCTTTCCAACCGGCACTGTCGTGGCCGAATCCGTGTAGTAACCATCCAGTCTCACGCCGATGTCGATCGAAACGATGTCTCCCTCTTCGACTACTCGTTTCTTCGACGGTATCCCGTGCACGATCTCCTGGTTAATCGATGTGCAAATGCTCGCCGGGAAATTGTACAGTCCTTTGAACGCCGGGGTCGCGCCAGGATGACTGCGAATGAAATCGTCGGCGATCTTGTCCAGATCGATGGTTGTCATCCCAGGGCGCACACTCTTCTCGAGCAACCGTACTGTCGCCGCGAGAATTTCGCCTCCACGCGCCATGATTTCGATTTCGCGCGCTGATTTTATCTGGATCACTTCCCGCCTCCCCGCTTCCCGCTTCCCGCTTCCCGCTTCCCCGTCTTTCCGAGCGCCTCGAGAGCGCGTGAGGTCACTTCGTCAACTGGGGCATCGGCATCGATCTTCAGCACTTTCTGATTGTGGCCTCGGTACCAGTCGATTACGGGCTCCGTTTGCCTGCGATATACCTCGAGACGGTTACGGACAGCCTCGGGCTCGTCGTCCTTGCGACGCACGAGTCTTCCGCCGCACTTCTCGCAACGAGTTCCCGGCTCGCGACCCATGTAAGGAGTCTGACATCCCTCGCACACTGTGCGGGTGCTCAATCGCTTTACAAGCTCGTCGTCGTCGACATCAAACAGCAGCACCCTGTCCACTTTTTCCCCGATCTCGCCAAGCGTCGCCTCGAGCCCTTCGGCCTGCGGTACTGTTCGAACCGCGCCGTCCAGAATAGCTCCCTTTTTCGTCGCGGGCGAGGTCATCACATCCTGCAGAATTCCGAGAATCACGGAGTCGGGCACGAGATCACCTCGGTCCATGTAGGACTTGGCCTCGAGACCGCGCTTGGTGCCGTCGCGCACGGCCGCGCGCAAAACGTCGCCCGTCGCAATTTTGGGAATTCCGAGACGCCCAGATAGGCGGTCCGCCTGCGTTCCCTTACCCGCTCCGGGCGGGCCCAGCAGTACGATGATCATCTGAAATACCCGCAAAAGAGTCGGAGGAGCTTTTGGCTCCCCCGGCGACGAACGAATCCATTAATAGCGCCCGCGGTGAATTAGTAAGTGCCGCCAGTTGTGCGCCCGCGGAATCTCACTCGGCCCTTCTTCATGAAGCCGTCGTACTTCCTTAGCAGCAGGTGCTGGTTGACCTGTGCCATTGTGTCGAGCGCGACACCGACCACGATCAGCAGGGACGTTCCGCCAAATCGGAACGGAACGTTGATCATGTCGGCTATAAACACCGGCAGCAACGCGATGAAGGTCAGGAACAGCGCACCTGGGAACGTGATTCTCGACACGACGTGATCGATGTACTCGGCGGTCTTCGCTCCCGGCTTCACGCCCGGAATGAATCCGCCTTGCTTCTTCAGGTTCTCCGAGATGTCGACCGGGTTGAAGATGATCGACGTGTAGAAGTAGGTGAAGAACACGATCAGAATCGTCTGCAGCAGGTAGTAGAGCCAGGTGCCCGGCTGGAAGTATTCGGAGATGATGCGCGCGTTCTCATTGCCGCTGAATTGCGCGATCGCACCCGGAACGACGATCACCGATGAGGCGAAGATGATCGGCATCACGCCCGCCGCGTTCACGCGGAGCGGGATGAAATTCTTCGCCGCTTCCCTCTGCCGGCCTCGCGCCATCGTCCGCTGCGGGATCTGAATCATCACCCTGCGCGCTGCCATCGTAATCGCGATCGTGCCGGCAACGACCCCCACCATGACGATGCCCAGCACCACCAACGAGAACGGACCGACTGCCTGCGTCTTGATGAAGCCGAAAGTACTCAAGATGCCCGGCCAGAACCGCTCGACGATCGAGAAGAAGATGATTAGCGAGGCCCCGTTACCCAGGCCCCTCTCCGTGATCTGCTCGCCGAGCCACATCACGAAGATTGCGCCAGTCGTAAGCACCGTCACCATCTGCAGCTTGAACCCAAATCCGGGGTTGAGCACTGCACTCTCCAACGACGACGTGAAGAGCGCGAATCCCCAACCCTGTATTGCGGCGAGGACTACGGTGATGTAGCGCGTCCACTGGGTCACGCGCTTTCTGCCCTCTTCGTCTTTTTGCATCTTCTCGACCGTCGGGATCACCACACCGGCGATCTGCATGAAGATGCTGGCGGAGATGTACGGCATAATGCCGAGTGCGAACACCGTCGCGTGCGAGAGTCCGCCGCCCACGAACAGATCGTAAAGTCCGAGCAGACCGCCTTTGCCTTTGTTGGCAAAGAAATCGGTCAGCGCGACGACATCGACGCCCGGCGCTGTGATGTGTGCGCCGACTCTGTAAATGACGAGACAGATGAACGTGAAGACGATCTTGTCCCGCAACTCCGGCGTATTGTAGATGTTGCTTACTGCCGCCGCTGGGGCTGATTGCGCCATTTAGCTCTCTACCCGGCCTCCGGCCGCTTCGATTTTCTGCCGAGCGCTCGCGCTCATCTTGACGCCGCGCACAGTGACACCCTTAGCGGTATCGCCGTTCGCCAGAATCTTGGCCGGACCTTTTCCTCTACGAATCAGTCCTGCTTCGATCAAGGTCTCTTCCGTCACCTCAGCACCCTTCGGCAGTCTGGCAAGGTCGTCGAAACCGACGACCTGATGCTCTACCCGAAAGATATTCGTAAAACCACGTTTCGGTACGCGACGCGTGAGCGGCATCTGACCGCCCTCGAACCGAGGCTTGCCGCCCCCGTGACCGTGATGACCCGAGCGCGCCTTGATACCCTTGTGTCCCTTGCCGGACGTTTTACCAGTGCCTGAGCCCGGACCGCGCCCGAGTCTCTTGGGATTTCGGTGCGATCCCGGCGCGGGAACCAGATTGTGCAGGCCAATCTTCTCGACCGTCGCTTTCGTTTTCGTAGCCACTCGTTATTCCTCTACCGGTGTCACTTCGACGAGGTGACGCACGTGCTTGATCTGTCCGCGCAGCGCGGGTGAATCCTGTCTGATCACTTCGGACTGGTGATTGCGAAGTCCGAGCGCCTCGAGCGTCAGCCGCATCCGCCACGAGTGACCGATGCCGCTTCTCACCTGCTTGATGCGAACCTTTCCCTCAGTGATGGTTTCCTTGGCGGTCGTCTTGGGTCCCCGCGTTCTCCACCAGACGTGTGTTCTAGGCATGTGCCACCGCTTCCTTCGACTTGGCGCGTGAGCGGTAGCCGAGGCTCGAGACCTCGATGCCGCGCTCGCGCGCGATCTGCTCCACGGTCGTCAGCTGCTGTAAGCCATCCAACGCCGCAAGTACCATGTTGTGCGGATTGGTCGACCCCAGGCTCTTCGTGAGGATGTCGGCGATGCCGGCGCACTCCATGATGGCACGCACCGCTCCCCCGGCAATCACGCCGGCGCCTGGTGCCGCGGGCTTCATCAGGACTTTGCCCGCACCATGCGAACCGACGACTTCATGCGGAATCGTTCCGCCAGTCATCGGGATCGCGACCATGTTCCTGCGCGCACCATCGACAGCTTTGCGCACGGCTTCCGACACCTCGTTGGCTTTGCCAGTCGCGAAACCAACGCGACCTTGTCCATCTCCCACGGCAACGAGCGCATTGAATGAAAAGCGGCGTCCGCCTTTCACGACCTTGGCGACGCGATTGATCGCAATGACATTCTCGACGAGCTCACTGCCACCGTCTCCCCGTCCACCCTCGCGATCGCGTGACTTCCCCTCGCGACGTCCCGAGCGACCTCCGCCCTGGCCACCGCCCTCACCGCGTCCGCCGCCCCCCCCTTGTCCGCCCGCGCCGCGTCCACGACCGGCACCGCCCCGTCCTCCACGCCCGCCGGCACCGCCGCTTCGCGCACCGCGCGGTCTTTCCTGAGCCGGTTGCTCGGAAGGCGATGCCGCCGGCGCTGATTCTGGATTCTCGTTCTCTGCCATTTATTAAAACTCCAACCCGCCTTCGCGGGCGCCGTCGGCTACGCCTTTCACGCGGCCGTGATATTTGTATCCAGCTCTGTCGAACACAACGCGCTTGACGCCGGCGTCCTTTGCCTTGGCGGCGATACGCTTTCCAACTTCGACCGATCGCTCAGTCGGCTTCCCCGAAAGACCCGAGTCGGTCACCGTCATCAATGTGCGCTGCGCAGTGTCGTCTACAAGCTGCGCATAGATGTGCTTGATCGAACGATAAACCACCAGTCGTGGCCGCTCAGCGCTGCCAACCACTTTTTTGCGCAGGCGGAAATGACGACGCGTGCGAAGCTGATCGCGAGACTTTGGTCTGGCCATTTTCGGCATTACTTGGCTCCCACCTTACCGGCCTTACCAGCCTTACGACGGATCTGCTCTCCAACGTACTTGATTCCCTTGCCCTTGTACGGCTCAGGTGGACGAAGGCTGCGGAGCTCCGCGGCGACCTGACCCACGACTTCCTTGTTCGCGCCCTCGATGACGATCGATGTCGGCTGAGGTGCGGAGAGCTTGATTCCTTTCGGCGCTTCGTACTTCACCGGATGCGAAAACCCAAGCGCGAGCTGCAGCCCGTACGGGCGTTGATCTGCTTTGTACCCGACTCCAATCAGCTCGAGCTCCTTCCTGAAGCCCTTCGTAACTCCCTCAATCATATTCGCGACCAGGGTACGACTCAGTCCGTGTAGCGCCTTGTGATTCGATTCATCCGACGGACGCTCGACCACGATCTGACCATCCTTCAGTGAGACCGTCAGGTCGGGATGGAGCGTGCGCTCCAATTCGCCTTTGGGTCCCTTCACGTGGACAGTGTTACCCTCCACGGTCGCGGTCACGCCCTTCGGGACGATTACCGGATGCTTTCCAATTCGTGACATCTGCCTCTATCTCCTACCAGACCAGGGCGAGGAGCTCGCCGCCGGTGCGTGCCTGTCGCGCCTGACGATCCGACATCACTCCCTGTGATGTGCTCAGAATGGCCATGCCGAGCCCGTTCCGTACCCGCGGGATCTCCGTTACCGCGACGTACTTCCGCAGTCCCGGCGTGGAGATGCGACGCAGCTCGCGGATTACCGGCTGGCCGCCCTGCGCGTACTTGAGAACCACGCGCAGCATCTGCCGCCCATTCTCGGTATCCAGAGTCTTATAGTCCTGGATGAAGTTGTTCTCCTTCAGGATCTTGGCGATCTCCACCTTCAGCTTCGAGACCGGCATGTCCACGCGACGGTGCTTCGCCCCGCAGGCGTTGCGGATGCGCGTGAGCATATCGGCTATCGGATCGGTCATACTCATTAAATCGTTGTCCTCGGTCCTACCGTATCCCGTTGCAGGGACGCGTAGAAATGAATGGTTACCAGCTTGCCTTACGGACGCCGGGGATGTAACCCGCCAGCGCCTGCTCCCTGAAACAGATTCTGCAGAGGCCGAACTTTCTCAAGAATGCGCGGGATCTTCCGCAGCGCCCGCAACGGTTATGCTGTCGCACCTCGAACTTCGGCTTCCGCTTACTCTTCTCTACCATGGCTTTACGCGCCATTACACTCTCTCTCGCTGTTGGTTGACTACTGCTGCGTTATGATCGGCTTCTCTTCACCACGGAAGGGCATTCCGAGCTCACGCAGCAGCGCGAATGCCTGGTCGTCCTTATTCGTTGTCGTGACGAAGGTGATGTCCATTCCGTGAATCTGCTCGACCATGTCGTAGTTGATCTCAGGGAAGATCATCTGCTCCTTGACGCCGAGCGTGTAGTTGCCGCGTCCATCGAATGAGCGTGTGTTGACACCGCGGAAATCGCGAACCCGCGGGATGGCTACCGTGACGAAACGATCGAGGAACTCCCACATCCGCGCGCCGCGTAGCGTCACCGCGGCACCGATCTCCTGACCCTGACGGAGCCCAAAGTTCGCGATTGACTTCTTCGCTTTCTTTCGGACGGGCCGTTGGCCGGTAATGATGCTCAGCTCGAAGACGACGGTATCGAGAATTTTCGGATTCTTGATCGCCTCGCCCACCCCGCAGTTGACCACGATCTTCTCCAGAGTCGGAATCTGGTGAATGTTCGTGAAGCCGAACTGCGACTTGAGCCGATCGCGCACCGTGTTCTCGTAGTAAACGCGAAGACGCGGCGGCGGAACGGGCAGGTTCTTACCGGCATGCTCCGCCTGGACCTGCGCCTGCACTTCACGCTTCTTCCCTTGTTTCTTCTCTTTCGTTGCCATTCTCTATTTCCTCGCTCAGCGCACGCGGGGAATCGGCTCCCCGTTCTTGACGCTGACGCGTTCCTTGGTTCTACGACGCTCGACGTGGGTGGTATCGGTGTCGAACCGCGCTCTCGTTCTGGTCGGCTCGCCTGACTTTGGATCGAGTAGCATCACGTTCGAAGAATGCACCGGTGCCGGTGCCTCACGAATTCCCGACTGCTCCTCGGCCGTCCGCGCCTTGCGATGCATCTTCACGAGGTTGACGCCCTCGATGAGGACGCGTCCCGTCTTGAGATACACGCGCAGCACTTTGCCTTCCTTGCCTTTATCCTCGCCGCGCATGACGCGGACTGTGTCGCCTTTGGAGACGTGCAGCTGCATACGCTTGGAATTAAGGGCATGACGCGCGTGCAGTCTCGTCTTCGCCGTCTTTCTGTATTTCAGAATTCTCACTTTTACAAAACCTCAGGAGCGAGGGACACAATCTTCATGTACTTCTTCTCGCGGAGCTCGCGCGCCACGGGTCCGAAGATACGGGTCGCCCTCGGCTCACCCTGTTCGTTGATGATTACTACTGCGTTCTCGTCGAAGCGGATGTAGGAGCCGTCCTTGCGGCGCGTCTCCTTTGCCGTGCGCACCACCACCGCGCGCGCGACGTCCGACTTCTTCACTGTGCCGTTCGGAAGCGCGTTCTTCACGGTGACGATCACGACATCGCCCAGCGAGGCATAGCGCCGGCGGGTTCCGCCCAGGACGCGGATCACGAGCGCCGTCTTGGCGCCCGAGTTGTCCGCTACCTTGACCACCGATTCCTGCTGGATCACTGGCCGTCTCCGTTAACGTGCACGTTCGATAATTTCGACCACGCGCCACCGCTTGTCCTTCGACAAGGGTCGGGTCTCCATGATGCGGACGGTGTCGCCCGTCTTGGCCTCGTTCTGCTCGTCGTGCGCCTTCAGCTTCTTCGTGCGGCGAACCATCTTGCCATACACGGGATGCTGCACTCTGCGCTCGATCGAGACGACGACCGTCTTCTGCATTTTGTCGCTGACGACCATGCCGACCCGCGTCTTTCGCGAAGTCCGCTCGATCGCACCGCTTCCACTTTCCCTTCTCGCCAATTCAGCCATTAAGCCCTCTTACTCCTTTTCGCACGGTTAATCGCAGTGGCGGCTTTGCGCCCGCGTCTTCCCGTTACCCGTCTGGCCTTCACCGGCGTCGGCTCGACTTCCTTCGCCTCGGCGATGCCAATGATTTTCTCGCGCAGCACCGTCTTGAGCCGCGCCACATCTTTCCGTATCACCCGCAGTCGAAGCGGGTCGTCGAGGGTGCGCGTACCGGACGCGATGCGGAGATTGAATCTCTCCCTCTCCAGCTCGGCGATGCGGGCATTGATGTCCGCTTCGCTCATCTCGCGTATGTCCTTAGTCAGCATCGGTGTGCGCCTCCTCACGTACCACGAACTTTGATTTCACTCCGATCTTCGCGGCGGCCAAAGCCATCGCCTTGCGGCCAATCTCGGGAGTCACGCCGTCGAGCTCGAACATCACCCGACCAGGCTTGACTACGGCAACCCATCCCTCTGGTGAACCCTTTCCTTTGCCCATGCGGGTCTCGGCCGGCTTCTTGGTGATCGGCTTGTCCGGGAAAATCCGGATCCAGACCTTGCCGCCACGCTTGATGTGACGCGTCAACGCGACACGGGCCGCTTCGATCTGACGGTTCGAAACCCAACCCGGCTCGATCGCTTTCAATCCGTAGTGTCCGAACGAGACTTCATTGCCACGCGTGGCAAGTCCTTTGGTTCGGCCCTTGAATCTCTTTCTGAACTTTACGCGCTTGGGGCTAAGCACCGTGCAGTCTCCTTAGACGCCAGTCGAGTAAGTCTTGCCGCGGCGATCTTCCACGATCTCACCCTTGAAGATCCACACCTTCACACCGATGGTGCCGAAGGTCGTCTTCGCAGTAGAAGTCGCGTAATCGATGTCCGCGCGCAGTGTGTGAAGTGGTACACGACCCTCATGATATCCCTCGACACGCGCGATCTCGGCGCCGCCGAGACGGCCACCGCACTTGATCTTGATGCCACCTGCGCCCATGCGCATGGCGCTCTGTACCGCGCGCTTCATTGCACGCCGGAACGAGATGCGCTGCGCCAGCTGGTTCGCAATGTTGTCTGCGACTAGCTGCGCATCGAGCTCGGGACGTTTGATCTCCTCGACATTGATGCCGACTTCCTTGCCGGAGAGACGGGTGAGCTCGTCACGGAGTTGATCGACTTCCGCGCCCTTCTTGCCGATGACGACGCCCGGACGACCCGTGTGGATCGTGACGACGACCTTGCCGGGCTTCCGCTCGATGCGAATGTCGGCAATCGCCGCGTGACCGAGACGCGCCTTCAGATACTTGCGAAGAAGCTCGTCCTCACGAAGCAGCGCTGGAAAATCGCGGTTCGCGTACCATTGCGATCTCCATGTCTTGGAGATGCCGAGGCGAAATCCGATCGGATGTGTTTTCTGACCCATTAGCGATTACCTCTTGACGAGCTCGACGCGGGGGGCGCGGGGCGCGGGGCGCGCTGTTTGTTGTCTTCGCGGGCGTCCAGAACGATCTCGACGTGACTGGTTCTTTTTCTGATCGGAGTGGCACGACCTTGGGCGGCTGGCATGAAACGGCGCAATGCCGGACCCTCGTTTACGATCGCGTGCTTGATGTAGAGCGTATCGACGTCGATCGACTCATTTCCCTCTCTCGACTTGAACTCGGCGTTCGCGACGGCGGAGTTGAGAACTTTCTCGATCTGCTTCGCGGCGTGCTTCTTGGAAAAGCGCAGCAGACCCAGCGCTTCGTTCACATCTTTGCCGCGGATCTGATCGATGACGAGGCGCATCTTGTACGGCGACTGGCGTGTCGTGCGCTGGATAGCGCTCGAAACCCCTTTTTTCTCGGCGGCGTGACGTGCCGCGCGGATTCTCGATCTCTCGCTCACTTGACCGCCGCCGTGCCCTTCGCCGGGGTTGCCGGTGCAGCGCCGGGTCCACTGGGGGCCCCGGGGCCGCCGGATGTCGGAACGCCGCCAATCTTCTTGTCCGTCGCCTTCACGGCACCCGTGTGGCCGCGGAAAAGACGAGTCGGTGCGAACTCACCGAGCTTGTGACCCACCATGTTCTCAGTAACGTACACCGGGATGAACTTGTTGCCGTTGTGCACCGCGAAGGTGTGACCAACGAAATCGGGCACGATCGTGCTCGCGCGTGCCCACGTCTTGATCACCCGCTTTTCGTTCCTGCCGTTCATCGCCGAGACTTTCGTCATCAGCGCGTCTTCGACATATGGGCCCTTCTTTACGCTTCTTGCCATATCCGATTCCCAGAATTGGTTGCCGATTACTGCGTTGCTTTGCCGCGCTTGCGACCGCGAACTATCAGCCGCTGCGAAGCTTTCTTCTTGTTGCGAGTCTTCACGCCTTCCTTGTTGCCCCATAGGTCCACGACGTTGCGTCCGCCGCGCGTGCGACCACCGTGCGGGTGATCGACCGGGTTCATCACTTCACCGCGAACCTTTGGACGCTTGCCGAGCCAGCGACTCTTGCCGGCTTTTCCATGCGACATCAGCTCGTGCTCGGCGTTGCCGACGGTGCCGATGGTTGCCAGACAGTTCCCATGAATCATGCGCACTTCGCTGGAGGCCATTCGAAGTGACACGTAATCGCCTTCCTTGGCGACGACCTCGAGTGCGGTGCCGGCGGAACGCGCCATCTGGCCACCCTTGCCCGGCTTCAGCTCGACGTTGTGCACGTCAGTGCCGAGCGGGATTTCCTTGAGCGGAAGCGCGTTGCCAATACGGCTGTCCGAGCCCGGTCCTGAAACCACCTTGTCGCCGATCGAAAGGCCGCGGGGGTGAAGGATGTAACGCTTCTCACCGTCCTCGTACTCGACGAGCGCGATCCGCGCCGTGCGGTTCGGATCATACTCGATCTCACGCACCGTTGCGTGCATTCCGAACTTGTTGCGCTTGAAGTCGATAATGCGGTACATGCGCTTGTGACCACCGCCGATGCGGCGCATTGCGATGTGGCCGTGGTTGTCGCGGCCGCCCGATTTCTTGAGCGGCTCCATCAACGACTTCTCGCCGAAATCCCGCGTGATCTCCGAGAAATCGGAGACGCTGCGGAACCGCGAGCTCTTGGTGACAGGCTTGAATTGACGAATGCCCATTTCTTATGCCTCGAAGATTTCAATTGAATCGCCGGCTTTCAGCGTTACAATCGCTTTTTTCCAGTGTGGACGACGTCCAACGACCTGACCGACGCGACGATCCTTGCCGCGGTGGTTCGAGGTCCAGACGCCGGTGACGGTCACGTTGAAGAGCTCCTGGATCGCTTTTCTGATCTGAGTCTTCGTCGCTTCCGGGTGCACGCGGAACGTGTATTCGCCGCGGTCCTGATACGCCGCGGAGGTCTGCTCGGTGACGATCGGGGTGACGACTGTACTTGTTATAACAGGCATTAATTACGTCCTTTCTTCTTACCAGCCGATTTCTTTGCGGCCGGCTTCCTGGTTTTCGCCTTTGCCTTCGGCTTGGCTGCCCTGGATTCCTGAGCGGCGGTACGAGTTGCTTTCTTCGCCGTCGCCCTTCTGGTCGCAGCCTTTTCAGCCTTGGCCTCCGCCTTCGCGGCGCCGCGCGACTTGCCCTCGGGCTTCGGCTTTGCCGCCCGCTGCTTCTCCGCTACGCTCTCGAGTTGGTAGCCAAGCGCGCTCGACTCGACGAGCACGACATCGGACCAGAGGATGTGGTACGTCGAGACGTCGGCGTACGGCATCACGTGAGTCCGCTGCAAGTTGCGGCCACTCAAAAAGACATTTTTCTTGAGGCCGTCAGTAAGAATCAAAACTTTCTTCTCGGTCACCCCGAGCGCGCTCAGGAGCGACATCAGCTGCTTGGTGCTCGGCGCGTCGTAATTGAAATTGTCGATCACGATCAGCGCATCCTCACGGGCGCGTGCATTGAGCGCACTCTTGCGAGCGAGTGCACGAACCTGACGCGGAACGGTCTGGTCGTACTTCCGTCCAGTCGGACCGAAGACAGTTCCACCTCCGACCCATTGCGGAGCGCGGCGTGATCCCTGACGAGCGCGACCCGTTCCCTTCTGCTTCCACGGCTTCTGGTTGCCGCCGGCGACCAGGCCGCGCGTTTTAGTGTACGCGAGCCCGAGACGCTGATTCGACATGTACGCCTTAACTGCCTGGTGCATCACCGGCATGTTGATCGTGCCGTCGAACAGGTCGCCCGGAAGATCGACGCGATCACGCTCGGTTCCACCAGCAGTGTAAGCTGTCGCTTTCAGGGAATTCGTGGACTCTGGCATAATTACCCTTGCTTCTTCACGAGCACGATCCCGTTCCTGGGACCGGCGACGGAGCCGCGGATGTAAAGGAGATTGCGTGACGTATCCACGCGCTCGACGCGTAGGTGCGTCTGCGTATGAGCCTCGGCGCCGTAGTGACCAGGCATTCTCTTGCCCTTGATGACACGCGATGGATCGGTGCCGGGCCCGACGGAGCCGGGACGACGGTGCTTGGTGTTGCCGTGCGTGTTGGGACCGCCGTGGAATCCGTGGCGCTTCACAACGCCCTGAAAACCGCGGCCTTTCGAAGTTCCCGTCACCTTCACCTGCTCACCAGGAGCAAAGATCTCGACCGTGATCTTATCGCCCAGGTTGTAAGCCGGGGCGTTCTTCTTGTTCTCCGGCAGCTGAGCATCGTCGAGACGGAAGCTGCGAAGAACCTGGGGCGCCACGGTGAGACCCGCCTTGGCAGCGTGGCCGATGATCGCCTTGTGAGCGCGACGGCCGCGCGGCGTGCGCTCGCCTTTCTTCGACTCGCGCGCGTGCCGCTTCTCACCGAAGCCGAGCTCGACTGAGTCGAAGCCGGCCTGATCCTTTTTCAGAATCCTGGTCACCGAATTGGGAGTCGCCTCCACGACGGTGCAAGGAATCTGCTGTCCCTCTTCATTGAAGATCTGGGTCATCCCCAGCTTTCTGCCGATGATACCGATCATTGATTCCTCTAATTAGTCAGCAGTCCGCAGTAGTCGTTGACCGCCGACTACTCGACCTTGATCTCGACGTCGACGCCCGCAGGAAGATCGAGCTTGGTTAGCGCGTCAACTGTCGCTGCACGCGAATCCAGGATGTCGATCAGCCGCTTGTGCGTCTTGAGCTCGAACTGCTCGCGCGACTTCTTATCGACGTGCGGCGAGCGCAGCACGGTCCATCTCTTCGTCTTTGTCGGCAAAGGAATCGGACCACTTACCTGCGCACCCGTCTTCTCGGCCGTGCGGACTATGTCCGCTGAAGCCTGATCGATGACGGCGTGATCGAACGCCTTGAGCCGAATTCGAATTCTTCCTGCCATAACTCTCTCTCGCGTGTAAGTCGCGTTGATTACTTCAAGATCTTCGTTACCACACCGGCGCCGACGGTTCTGCCGCCTTCTCTGATAGCGAACCTCAAGCCTTCGTCCATCGCGATCGGTGTGATGAGCTCGATCGTCATCTGGACGTTGTCACCAGGCATCACCATCTCCATTCCCTCAGGCAACTCCACGCTTCCCGTCACATCGGTCGTTCTGAAATAGAACTGAGGCCTATAACCCTTGAAGAACGGCGTGTGCCGGCCGCCTTCCTCCTTCGTCAGGACGTAAACTTCGGCGTTGAACTTGGTGTGCGGAGTGATGCTTCCCGGCTTGGCCAACACCATCCCACGCTCCACGTCCCCCTTGTCGATTCCACGAAGCAAGAGTCCGACGTTGTCACCGGCCTGACCGTCGTCCAACAACTTGCGGAACATTTCAACGCCAGTGATCACGGTCTTCTTCTCAGAGTTGAAGCCGATAAGCGCCACTTCCTCTCCAACCTTGATCTTCCCCTTCTCGATTCTGCCAGTAGCGACCGTGCCTCTTCCAGTGATCGAGAACACGTCTTCCACAGGCATCAAGAAGGGCTTATCGGTCTCACGCTTGGGCTGCGGGATATAGCTATCCAAGGCATCCATCAGCTCACCAATCTTCTTCCCGTGCTCACTGTTGGGATCCCCGCTCTCCAGAGCCTTGAGGGCTGAGCCCTTGATGATCGGCGTGTCGTCGCCCGGGAAGTCATAAGAACTCAAGAGCTCACGAACCTCTAGTTCCACCAGATCCAGGAGCTCGGCGTCGTCCACCATGTCCACCTTGTTCATGAACACGATGATGTAGGGCACGTTCACCTGCTTGGCGAGCAAGATGTGCTCTCTCGTCTGGGGCATCGGGCCATCTGCCGCAGAAACCACCAGTATCGCTCCATCCATCTGCGCCGCACCCGTGATCATGTTCTTCACATAGTCGGCGTGTCCCGGGCAGTCGACGTGGGCGTAATGCCTCTTGTCCGACTCGTACTCGACGTGAGCGGTGGCGATCGTGATACCTCTCTCACGCTCCTCCGGAGCCTTGTCGATCTGGTCAAAGGCAACCGGAGACGCCAGTCCCTTCTTGGCCTGGATG
>QHVA01000105.1 GCA_003223425.1 Gemmatimonadota bacterium | reverse complement strand
TCACGCCGATGATGGGAATGTCGAATTCCCGGCGCAGCGCTGGAAGCGCATGAGCAGTTGCGGTATTGCAAGCTACGACGAGGGCTTTGACTCCTTCGTCTCTGAGATAGGACGTAATTTCCCGACTGTATCTCAGGACCGTGTCCGGACTCTTTGGTCCGTAGGGTACACGCGCGGTATCACCGAAGTAGATGATGCTCTCGTTAGGCAACTGGCTAATCATCTCGGCGACGACGGTGAGGCCGCCCATACCCGAATCGAAAACGCCGATCGGCGCGGCGTTATTCACTTGAATCTCAGGGATGCATAGACGCCCGGAGATCGCGGAGCGGCAACAACTCCAATATTCGCCTTGAAATCCCACAGATTCGCGGCGACGTACGCATCGGCGCCGGAAAAGAGATGATTGAAAACAATCGCGGCGATCCAATCCTCATAGTGTGTCCGTCGCGCCTTGATCCGGTCAGCAGTAAAGCGACTGGCGATGTAGGTGTCTGGAACAGGCAACCCGGTTTTTGGATCGATTGTGGCGAGGCCCGTGTTCGGGTCGACCTTGTACGTGGCAACGACACTATCCCTGGGAAGTCCCTTTGCTTCGGCGAGATCGAGGGCTGCCTTGCGCGCCATTCCAATCGAGCCGATCTCGATCACAGCGAAAAGCATCGCAGCTCGATCGCGACCGAAGACGGTCTGTGCGTAACCGGGAATGAGCAGCGAAGTGAGGAAAGCACGGCGCGGGCTCATCGGCGGCTTCCGGGTGGTATCAGGCGGCGTGGGCTGTGAGGTTCGCGATTTGGAGGTCGCGATGCCGACTCGCGCGCTGTCGAGCTGCTGCGTCTTAGCGGACTCTGGAAAAAACGGCGCAAAGCAGAGGAGAGTTGCTACTAGAGACGTGGCGGGAGAGTGTGGGAATCGAACCCACCCGACCCTACGAGGTAAGGTCACAGTGATTTTGAAGATCACGGAAGCCACCAGGCTCCATCCACCCCCACGAGTCTCAATGAACTTCGATCGCAACTTCTCCCCGTTCGATGACCTCGCCGATGAGCACGGATCCGGCAACGCGTGAAAGATAGTCAGCGGCCTTGGACGGTTTGATGCAAAGCAGCAGACCGCCAGAGGTCTGGGGATCGTAGAGAATTGCGCGTTCTTCGTCGCTTGCTTTACGCCAACGAACCAGATCGCGCAGATATTCCGCATTCCGCTTGGCGCCGTCGGTGATGTAGCCGCCTCTAACGGCTTCGCGGACTCCGGGCAGGATTGGAATGGCCCCGACATCGAGAAGCAGAGTAACCTTGCTGGCCCGCGCAATGTGTGAGGCGTGACCGAGTAAACCAAAGCCGGTGATGTCGGTAGCGCAGCGCGATTTCGCCGCCAACGCGGCTCTGCTCGCCGTGCCGTTCAGCGTCTTCATCCACTCGAGCATCGTGCGCTGGACGTCGGGCGCAAGTTGTCCGCGTTTGCCCGCGGTTGCGAGGATACCGTTGCCAAGGGGCTTAGTAAGAATCAGCTGGTCTCCCGGCTGCGCGCCGGCGTTGGTGAGAAGAAAGTTGGGATGCGCCTTGCCCGTGACGGCGAGACCGTACTTGAGCTCTGTATCTATCACCGTATGTCCACCGACGATGAGCGCATCGGCCTCGTGTACCTTTTCCTGACCCCCAGCAAGGACTCCGCTCAGAATTTCCAGTGGCAAATCGTTTGTCGGGAAGGCGACGATATTCAGCGCAGTGATAGGTTGACCGCCCATCGCATACACATCAGAGAGCGCATTCGCGGCTGCGACCTGACCGAAGTCGAAGGGATCGTCGACGATCGGCGCAAAAAAATCCACTGTCTGCACGAGCGCGAGATCGTCGGACAGGCGATAGACCCCGGCGTCGTCGAAAGTTTCGCTGCCGACAAGCAGCCGTGGATCTGATTTCACGGGAAGCGCGGCCAGCGCGCGAGACAGGTCACCCGGACCCATTTTGGACGCTCAACCAGCGCAGCGCGCAAACGCAGTGAGCCTGAACAACTCCTCGCGCGTTTTGGAGGTACTCACCTACTGCTCCTGTCAGTTACTTCGAGGCAATGACGGCAATTGCATCGATCTCCACCAGCGCGCCGCGCGGCAGACCGCGCACCTGCACCGTAGATCGTGCGGGCCGGGCGTCGCCGAGCCACTTCCCGTAGATCTCGTTTACCGTCGGAAAGTGCGCCAGATCGTGGAGATAAACCGTCGTTTTCACCACATCCGACCAGGAAGCGCCCCCAGCGCGCAAAACTTCCTGAAGGTTTTCCATCACGCGGTCGGTTTGCTCCACAATTCCACCATCGACGATTTTCCCCGCGACCGGATCGAGCGGAATTTGCCCGGCAGTGTAAAGGAAACCGTTGGCAATGATCCCTTGCGAGTAGGGCCCGATAGCGGAAGGAGCTTTGTCAGTGCTGATTTGCTTTAGTGGCATTCAATACTCCCGTCGGTACCCTTGAAGAACGGGCAGAGTGAGCGTGAAGCGCGAATGTTACACACTAGGCAGCTTCGAAGGCCAGACCAAAAAGGCGCTGTGCGTTCCTGGCAGTCGTACGTCCGAGATCGAGAGGATCTTCGCCACGAGCAGTCGCAACTCTCGAGAGGGTATGGGGAACCCAGGCTGGCTCGTTCCGTTTGCCGCGAAACGGAACGGGAGCGAGATAAGGGGAGTCGGACTCGACGAGCAAGCGATCCTGTGGCACAAGGCGAAGCAACGCGTCGTCCGTCCATTTCTTGAATGTCACTATTCCGCTGAACGACACGTACCACCCAGCGCGGAGCACGACCTCGGCCAGATTGTGCGAGCCCGTGTAGCAGTGCAGCACGCCGGTGACGCCAGCGGTTTCGGCATCATGAATGATTGAGCGCGTGTCGTCTTCCGCATCTCTCGTATGGACGACGACAGGCTTGCCTACCTCGGCAGCGAGCGCAATCTGAGCAGAGAACGCGGCGCGCTGGGCTTCGCGTGGAGAATTGTCGTAGTGATAATCGAGGCCGCATTCGCCGACCGCCACTGCTGAACCCCTGATCAGCTCGCGCAGCTTCGGAATATCGCGCGACGCCTCGAATTTGGCTGCGTCGTGAGGATGGATTCCGGCGGTAGCAAACACGAACCGCGGATTGTCCGCCGCATACTGGGCCGCGATCGCCGCCGTGGCGAGCGATTCCCCGATGCAGACAATCGCCTGCGCGCCCGCATCGCGGGCGCGGGAGATTACCGCGTCGCGGTCGCCGGTGAACGCCGGGTCCGCGAGGTGGGCGTGGCTGTCGATGAAGATTGACGTGCGCCCGTCTTGCGGGGCCATTTGCGTTCGATCCAGATGAGTACCGGCGCTGCTACATAGATAGAGCTGAAAGTTCCGGTGACGATTCCGAACGCCATCACCCACGCGAACGGCCGAATGACCTCTCCCGCAAAAAAGAGAAGCGCCAGCGTCGCTGCGAAGGCCGTGGCGTGGGTCAAGACCGAGCGCGGGAGCGTCTCGTTGATAGACCGGTTGAGCGTCTCGTAGAGGGTCTCTTTCCTTCCCTTCCGCAGGTTCTCACGCACGCGGTCGAAGATGATGATCGTGTCGTTCAGAGAATAGCCGAGCACGGTCAGAAGACCGGCCACCACCGTGAGTGAGATCTCGAGGTGCATCAACTTCAGGAACGCGATCGTCGTGAAGACGTCGTGGCTCGTCGCTATAACTGCAGCCGTGGCGAATCGCCACTCGAAGCGAATCGAGAGGTAGACGAGTGTAATCAGGAACGAGAGAAGTATCGCGACGATCGCGCCCCGCTTTAGCTCCTGTCCCACGCGCGGGCCGACGGCTTCCGTGCGCCCCGCCTTGAAGCTGTTTTCGCCGAATTTCTTTTTCAGGACTGCTTCGATCGTGACGGCGATGTTTTCCGCGCCCTTGGCTTGCGCTGCTACTTGCGAAGGGTTCTGCGCGCGTACCGTGAAATCCCTGTTCGATCCGAACTGCTGGATCTCGGCGCCATGAATTCCGGCATCGTCCAGCGCCGAGCGGATCTCACCTACATCAGGCGGCTGCGTGAACTCGAGCTGCATCAGCGTTCCGCCGGTGAACTCGATGCTGTAGTTGGGCGGCTTGATAGCCAGCGATCCGAGTCCGAGCAGAATGAAGGCGACGGTGATCCCTGCCATCACCTTCCACCAGCGGATGAAATCGTAGTTGGTGTCGTGAAGAATTCGAAGCATCAGATACTCAGTGCCTGCTGGGCTTCGCGGGAGCGATTGAGCCACAGCATGTAAAAAGTGCGAACCACGAAAATCGCGGAAATCATCGATGCGGCGATACCCGCAAGGAGTGTCACTGCGAACCCTCGAACAGGTCCTGTGCCGTACTGATAGAGCACGGCTGCAGTGAGCGCGGTCGACACGTTAGAGTCGACGATTGCGCTCATCGCGTGGCGGAACCCTTCGTCAATGGCGGTTCGAACTGTCTTGCCGTGCGCGAGCTCTTCTCTAATTCGTTCGAAGATCAGGACATTGGCGTCGACTGCTATGCCGATCGAGAGCACAAAGCCCGCCAGACCAGGCAGCGTCAGCACGGCGCTGAACCAGGCGAGCGCGGCCAGCGTGTAGAGGAGGTAGAGTGCCAGAGCCGCCACCGCTAGCGCGCCAGAGAAGCGGTAGTAGCCTAGCATGATCACTACGACCAGGGCAACTGCGATGATGCCGGCGGTGATGCCCTTGTGAATCGAGTCTTTGCCGAGACTGGCTCCGATCTGCGTCACGTCCGCAATCTTTAGCGGAACCGGAAGAGACCCGGCCCTGAGCACCAGGGCAAGGTCCTGTGCCGCCTGCAGATCCTTGCCGCCCATCGTGATTTGTCCGTTGGCGCCGATGGCACTCTGGATGATCGGGGGCCGGCCCATGACGCGCTGGTCGAGCACGATCGCCATGTAATCCTTGATATGGCGCGACGTCTCGGTACGAAACCGCCGCGCGCCTTCGTTGTTCATGGTGAACTGGACGATATTGCCTTCCGTCGGCGATGTGTTCGGTTTGGCGTCGGTGAGAAACTCGCCGGTGATGATCGGCTTTGCATCAAGGACGTACAGTGGTCTGTAGATGGTCCCGCCGTACGAAAGAGTGTCACTACTCCAGCGAATTACCTTGGCTGGTGGCAGCGCCGCCTGCACATCTGGCATCGAGAGATACTGCGTAACCAGCCCGACATCGCTCTGGGCGACATAGTACTCGCCAGGCATCTGACCAGGGCGAACGAGTTTGGAGAATGCGCCAGGCCCGCCCGCGGTTCCCGCCGCCGCGTTAGTGGTATCAGTCCTGGAGGTATCGGCTTTCTTGGATGTGTCGGCGCTGAAGAGAGATTGCAGACCGGCGTTGGTCGTGTCTTTCTTGCCACCGGTGGTTGGAGCGTTAGCTGCCACCTTGGTATTCTTCAGCAGAGCGTCGAGCCGCGGCAACGCTTTCTCGAGCGCCTGGGTCTTGTCAGTTATCTGGAATTCCAGGAAGGCGGATTTCTGGACGACGTCCTGCGCTCGCCGCGGATCGTCGATACCCGGCAGCTCCACGATGATGCGATCGTTCCCGGCTTTCTGGACGACGGGCTCCGAGACACCAAACTCGTCGATGCGGTTACGCACCACCTTGAGTGCGTTGTCGATCGCTTTGCTCTTGTCAGCAACATGACCCTTTGACTCATCGACCTCCAGTGCCAGGTGCATTCCACCCTGAAGATCGAGACCGCGCTTCAGCGGAACGCGTCGGACCGTGTCGTAAACGAACTCGCCGTTGCGCTTGACGCGCTCGACTACCGTACGCGGAAAGAGCGCCCAGACTGATGCTGCGATCAAACCCAGAATGATGCCAACGCGCCACTTGAGATTCATGCTGTGGAATCAGGAGAAAGGTGCACTTCTAGATTAGCCGTTAAGGTTACCGGGGAGATTAAGGAGAGTCAACGCGCTTCTAGCCTCTCGCTCATCGTGCGCGAGCTGCTTCGAAAGCTGTTCCGCTGACGCGAATTTTCGCGTCTCGCGAAGTCTCGCCGCGAAGTCAACCCGAACGTGCGCGTCGTAAAAATCGGCGCGCGTGTCGAACAAGTGAACCTCGAGCGAAGTCGTCAAATCTCCAAACGTAGGCCGCGGGCCGAGATTCATCATTCCCCCAACTGGCCCGGCCGGCGTTTGAACCCTCACCGCATATACACCTTCCGGAGGCAGAAGCTTCCGCGGCGGCGGCGGTCCAAGATTCAAAGTCGGGAACCCAATCGTGCGCCCGCGTTGGGATCCCGGGATCACCCGACCGCTGACGGAGTAAAGGCGCCCCAACGCTTCCGCTGCGCGGTCGAGGTCACCGCCCGCGATCGCGCGGCGGATCGAAGTGGAAGAGACCGCATGTCCGTCGGGTGTCGAGACCGGCTCCACGACCTCGACACGGAAGCCATCTCGCGCGCCGAGAGTGCGCAACACGTTGACATTTCCTGCGCGCTGCCGCCCGAATCCGTGATCGTAGCCGATGAGTAGCTCGCGCATGCGGAAGCAACGCCTCAGAATCAGCTCGACAAAAGCCTCGGCAGAGTATGCAGCGAGATCGGCGGTAAACGGCACCACTGCCATGTAATCAATCCCCGTCTCCGCCAGAACCTCGAGTTTCTCGTCATGAGTCGTGAGCAACGGCGGGGCCGCGACCGGATTGACGATCTCGAGCGGATGTGGATCGAAGGTAACGAGAACACTCGGGATTTTGAGCGTGCGGGACCTCGCGACAAGTCGCTGGATGACGTCGCGGTGGCCACGATGCACGCCGTCGAAGGTGCCGACAGTGATAACAGTGTCGGTAACGTATGGTGGCAGTCCCGATTCTTCCGACACCTGTAGTCGTCTAGGCATCCGGTACGACGCGGAGGATGCGCACTCGCGACGGCTTGCCTGCAATCGTCTCGAGTGGAGCGCCATCGCGAACGTCGAATGGTCCGACGCGCGTGCGGCGAAGAGCTTCCAGGTGAGCAGCTGAACCGGCGATGCGTCCAAGATCCCGAGCAAGAGCCCGAATGTAGGTGCCACCGCTGCACGTAATGATTGCTGAAAGCGAGTCGCTAGTGAGATTTCTCAGCTCCCAACCGTGAACGGTGACGCTTACGGCGGCAAGCTGCAGCGGCTTTCCCCGGCGCGCGGAATCGTATGCGCGGGTTCCATCGACGCTCTTCGCGGAGTAGGCAGGCGGTACCTGAGAAATCACACCTGTCAGCGACTTTAGTGCCGATCTGATCTCGCTTTCCGCTGGTGGCGGTGCCGTACGGATAGCCGTTCCCGTCGCATCGTCGGTGTCGGTCTCCGATCCGAATCTGATGGTCGCTTCATAAACCTTGGGCTCCGTCTCAATGAACGTCGCCAGGCGAGTAGCGCGACCAACAAGGAGGACTAGAAGTCCGGTGGCGAATGGATCGAGCGTACCCAGATGACCAATGCTGCGTTCACCGTAGGCGCGGCGGACATGCTGAACGACATCGTGCGACGTCATCCCCGCGGGCTTATCTACGAGCAGCAACCCCTGAACGGGTGCCGACGACGCGCCAGAACGATCAGTCGTCTTCCCGTCCACGGGTAGCGGCGGCATCCCGCTTCTTCACGTCAGCGAGGAGCGATTCGATACGTGCGGCTCGCGCTATCGTGTCGTCCTCCTTGAATTGAATCTCGGGGGCGACTCGCAGTCGGAGCTGTCGCGCAACGCGCGACCGCAGATGCGAGGCAACACTGTCGAGTCCATCGAAAGTGGCCTGCTTCTCGGTATCGCTGCCGAGCACGCTAACGTACACCCGGGCATGCCTGAGATCGGGACTGACTTCGGCTCCTGTTACTGTAACGAAGCCAACGATGCGCGGATCTTTGGCCGATTCGGTGAGGAAAGTCGCTACCTCGACGCGGACCGCTTCGGCGACGCGGTCCGCTCGACGCGTGTTACGCAGATGCGCCCGCCGCTGAAGTGAGAGTGCGCGCCACCTGCTCCTTCCTGTAGCACTCGAGAACATCGCCGACCTTGATGTCGTTGAAATTCTCGATGCCGATTCCGCACTCGAATCCTTCGCGAACTTCCTTCACATCATCCTTGAAGCGGCGGAGCGAACCAATGTTTCCATCGTAGACTTCGACCCCATCGCGAATTACGCGAATTCGGCCCTGTCGGTTAATGACACCGCTTCGCACCGAGCAACCTGCGATCACGCCCATACGCGGGACTTTGAACAACTCGCGAACCTCCGCCTCCCCGAGCACGACTTCCTTTTCCTCGGGCCGAAGCATGCCCTCGAGCGCGGCACGAACATCTTCGACTGCTTCGTAGATGATCTTGTACAGCTTGATCTCTACGCCTTCGCGCTCGGCGGCCGCTCGGGCGTTGTTGTCAGGGCGCACGTGGAAACCGACGATGATCGCGCCGGAAGCGCGGGCGAGCAGGATGTCGCTCTCTGTAATCGCACCGACACCGCGATGAATGACGTCGACGGATACCTCTTCCTGTGAAAGCTGCCCAAGGGCATCCGCGAGCGCTTCGGCCGGACCGCCCTGATCGGCTTTGATCACAATGCGGAGCGTGCGCTTCTGGCCGGGGGCCGTTTGGGACATGAAGTCTTCGAGCGAAACCACGCCTTTCGCAGTGCGGCGGCTCTTCGCCTCCCGATCGAGACGCTGCCGGCGTTGCGCGATCTCCCGCGACTCCATCGCATCTTCCACGACAACGAACTGATCGCCTGCCATTGGCACACCACCGATTCCGAGAATCTGGGCCGGTATGGCCGGGCCGGCATCCTTGATGTTGCGACCACGCTCGTCCAACAGGGCTCTTACCCGGCCCGAGTACATGCCGCAGATAAAGTCGTCGCCAACGTGAAGCGTTCCGTTGTTGACAAGAATCGTCGCTACCGCGCCCTTTCCGGGATCGAGCTGTGCTTCGATCACTGCGCCGGTGGCGCTTCTGTTTGGATTCGCTTTCAGATCGAGAATCTCCGCCTGCAGCAGAATCTGGTCGAGCAGAGCGTCAATGTTGGTTCCCTTCTTCGCAGACACTTCGGTAGACAGAACGGTACCGCCAAACTCCTCGAGCACGACACCGTGCTGAAGGAGATCCTGCTTCACCTTCATCGGGTTCGCGCCAGGCAGGTCGATCTTATTGATCGCGACGATCATCGGCACGCCGGCGTTTTTCGCGTGCGAGATGGCTTCCACAGTCTGTGGCATCACCTGATCGTCAGCCGCGACAACCAGAACCACGATGTCGGTCACCTGCGCACCACGCGCACGCATTGCCGTAAAAGCCTCGTGGCCAGGCGTGTCAAGGAAGGTGATGCTCTTGCCGGCGGACAGCGACACATGATATGCACCGATATGCTGAGTGATACCGCCCGATTCGCCCGCCACGACGTTCGATTTGCGAATGTAGTCGAGCAAGGAAGTCTTGCCGTGATCGACGTGACCCATGATGGTCACGACCGGCGGCCGAGACTGAAGCTGTTCCTCCGTGTCCTCGGCAACCGTGGTGTTTAGATCCGCGGCGTACTCTTGCTCCTTGACCGCCTGGAATCCGAACTCGCCGGCGATCAGCTCCATCTGATCGAAATCAAGCCGTTGGTTGATGGTGACCATCAGGCCGAGGTTCTTGAAAGCGAAACCGACGATCTGTACTGCAGGCACCTTGAGGATTTGTGCGAGCTCGCTCACGGTGATGAACTCGTTCACGTGTACTGTTTTCTTCTCGCGCTCGGCCTCCGCCTGCCGCTGCGCGGCGAGCTCCTCGCGATAACTGCCATCTTCGGCGCGACGCGCTCCGCCCCGACGAATCGGGCCGCGCATCGACGCCATCGTCTTTCCGATGTTAGCCGATACCGCTTCCTGATCGACGCCTCGCTTTCCTTTTTTCCCGCGGCGGCCGCCGCGATCTTCGCCTCTGCCTGTCGCGCGGTCTTCGCGGCGGGTCGGTGCCGTACCTGCACCCGGGGCTGCTGAAGCGACGGGGCGGGGAGGCGTGTATGGCGCACCAGTCGCAACAGGCCGCGGACGCGGAGCGCCAGGCACCACGGGTTGCGGGCGCTGACGCTCCCGACCATCCGCTCGTTCGGCACCCTGTGGTGCGGGCGGAGCGGCAGGCGTGAATGGCGCGGGTCTAGCGGGAGCGGCCGGAGCTTTGGGACGCTCGACTGTCGGCATCTCGGTCGATGCCGATGCGGCGATAGGTGCGGCGGGTGCAGCTGGCGGCGCGGTCGTAGCAGCAGGTTTGATTTCCGGCGTCGCAGCTGCTGGAACAGCAGGCGTTTCCGCAACGGGCTCCACGGCGGCCCGACGACGTCGTCTGACCGTGCCTTCAGCCGGCGCGGCTGGTTCGGATTTGGCTTCGGGCGCGGGAGTCGCGGCGGTTCCGCGACGCCGACGAGTTGCGGCCGCTGGAGCAGCGACACGCGCTCGCTTCTCGCGCTCCCAACGGGCGCGAATGCGGGCGACCTGATCGTCGCTCAATGGGCTCAGATGACTACGCACCGGAACGTCCATCTGACGAAGGAGATTGATCACCTCGTCGCTCGGAACTCCGAACTCGCCCGCCAAGTCATGTACTCGAAGCTTGCTCAACCCTCGTCCTCCCCAACTCTACGGCCATCAGACATCGGCGTCGGACTTAGTGCCCGAATCCCCTTTGCCAGACCTTTGTCGACAATCCCAACCACGGTGGTGGTCTCGCGACCGGCCGCCGATCCAAGCGCGGCGGCCGGCGGTCCGACTACTACCGTTATTCCGCGAGCGTGAAGCAGCGGAAGCACTTTATCCAAACTGTTGCTCGAAGCATCTGGTGCCGCAATAGCCAGATACAGCTTGCCGCGCTTCGCAGCGTCCCGAACTCTCTCCACACCCACGATCGCGCCCCGCCCGCGAACACCCAGGCCAATCAGGCCAAGGAGTCTGCGCTGCTGGACAGTATCCACTTTCGCCTACTCCGACTTCTTCCCTTCCGCGTCCGGTGTTACTTCCGGCGCAGCAGCGTTTCCGCCCTCGGACGCCATCTCGCTGCTTGCCGCGACGTCTGCCTCTGTTGTTGCGACTGCTTCCTCTCCCGTCTCCGGCACTTCATCGGTCGTCAACTCGTTGATGATCGCCATGAGACGATCGGCTTCCTCCGGCGCGATGCCTGGAAGCCGCAGAAAGTCCTCCCGCTCGAGATCGATGATGTCATCTAGGGTGCGGTACCCCGCCTCCTCGAGAACTGCCACCGTTGCCGGCTGCATCCCTTCGATGTCGGCTAGACGCGGATTGACACCAGACACTGGCTCCTCCGTCGGTAGCGGCGCAAAAATCGGCTGATCACTGCCGCGCTCCATCCACTCGCGACTGGAGTAAAGCTCGATCTTCCATTCCGTGAGCTCAGAGGCGAGGCGGACGTTCTGACCGTTTCGACCAATCGCGAGAGACAACTGATCCTCATCGACGATTGCCTGAATCGTCTTAGTCGCCGGATCGCTGAACACACGCGCTACCCTCGCCGGCGCGAGCGCCAGCTTGGCGAAACGCTCTGGATCGGCAGACCACGGCACGATGTCGATTCGCTCGCCACCGAGCTCATTGACCACAGCTTGAACTCTGGACCCCTTGAGCCCGACGCACGCACCTACTGGATCTACGGAATCGTCGCGAGAGAAGACAGCAATCTTCGTTCGGCTTCCGACTTCGCGGGCACTCGCTCGAATCTCGACCAGATTCTGCTGGATTTCCGGAACCTCCAGCTTGAACAGCGCCTTGACGAAAAGGGCATCCGCTCTGCTCAGCACGAGCCGCGGCCCCTTGGGAGTCTCTTCGATGCGCTTGAGAACGGCACGGATCGGATCCCCCTGATGAAAATGCTCGCGGTGGTTCTGCTCGCGGTAAGGAATTATTGCTTCCGCTTCGCGAAATTTGTTGAGCATGATGACGAGCTTTCCACGCTCGATCTGCTGGACCTCACCTGAAAGCAGGTCGCCGACTCTGTTCGAGAATTCGTCGCGGATTTTCGACCGCTCCCCTTCCCGGACGCGCTGAATGATGCGCTGCTTCGCCGCCTGCACCGCAGTTCGGCCGAATTCGGCGAAGTCCACCGGGATCTCCATCTGGTCGCCGATCTGGAAATCCGGATCCTCGAATCGCGCTTCTTCGAGCGAGATCTGGCTGGCCGGATCAGTCACCTCTTCGACCACCGTTTTAAGCAGGACGATACGAATCGCGCCCTTGCTCTCGTCGATGTCGACTTCAGCCTGCACCGTTGGCCCGTGCTTCTTGGCCAGGGCGGCGTTGATGCCGTCCTCCAGAAGCCCGTGCAATTCGGCGCGATCGATCTGTTTCGAGTTAGTCAACTCGCGGATTGCCGTCAGAATCTCTACCGAAGCCGCCATGTCTTAGACCCTACCTTTTCCAGTGAAACGCCAGCCGAGCTTTCTCGACGGCGGCGAGCGGAAAGCGCCGCTCGTCTCCGCGCTCGTTGCGCACTATCACGATTTCTTCGCCGTTATCTCCTTCGACACCAGCAATCTCAACCTCGTCCGTTCGCCGACCCGCCGGGTCGCCCGCCACATTGGCGGTGACCACCGCGCTCCGACCAACGAACCTCTTCCAGTCTTTCGCATTCCGGAGCGGCCGTTCGATGCCCGGAGATGAGACTTCCAGCACGTATCTGCCCCCGCCAAAATCTTCTGCGTCCAGCCTTCTTTCGATCGCGCGCGATGCCGCCGCGCAATCGTCGACAGAAACCTTTTCTCCCCCTTCGCCCTCGACGCGAACGTCGAGAACGGGACGAGCCCTGCTGCCTCCGAACTTCAGCTCGAAAAGCTCCAATCCCAGTGGCTTAATTTCCGAGGCCACAAGGGCTTCCAGCGTTTCGTTCATCCAGGTTCGAGGTTTGTTCCAGAGACAAAAAAATGTGGGGGTATCCCCACATTCCGGTTGGCCGCCGAGTTGAACGCCCTACGCAATCTAGACCGATGAAGGGGTCGAGTCAAGTAAACCGGCGGAGTGCACTGTTCGCAGTATGGAACGAGCTCAAGTTACGTATTACGCCTGTGCCGCGATTACTGCGATTTGCCTGCCCTCGTCGCCGGCGCGGTGGGAAAAGAACTGATCGTTATCACAGCGAGTGCAAAACGAGCTGACGGTTATCTTCTGCACTCCCGTCTCGGTGGCGTGTTCGGCGATGAGCGAGCGCAAATCGACGTGACCTGGCCGAGTCGCGGGTTGTCCGGTCAGCTGCTCACGGACCTCGATGCTCACCTCGTAGCACCGTCCGCAGACTGCGGGGCCGAGATGAATTGCCAGCTCGTCGGGCGGGAGTCCGTATCGAGCCAGCGCGGCAATCGCCTCGGTCGTTATACGAGCAGCGGTTCCCCGCCAGCCTGAGTGAAGGAGGGCTACGATACCCGAAGGGTGGGCGATGAAAACCGGGACGCAATCCGCGACCCCGACGGCGAGCCCGGTTCCCTTCTCCGCAGCGATGTGACCGTCTGCTTCGTCGCCGCGAAGCCACCCCTCCCAACCGCCTGTGTGCACGAGCACACGAGTGCCGTGAACCTGCCGAATCGATGCCAGCCGGCGCGCGGTTTCGGACAGCTCCCGCTGCACCGCCGTCCATCGACCCATCACTTCGTTGACCGGATCGGTACCGGATAGACTGAAGGATCCGGCATCGCGTGTCGTCGTAAACGCGCGAATTCCCCAACTCTCGAAGTCGGTGATTACTTCCTTCGGAACTGCAGTCACGCTAGTGGCGTCGATCGTCAACGCGAGTGATGGAGGCGCCCAGTGCGTTCAGGCGTTCGTCGATGCGCTCGTAGCCGCGCTCTATCTGCCCGACGTTGTTGATGAAGCTGGTTCCTTCGGCGCACAGCGCTGCCAACAACATCGCCATTCCCGCGCGGATGTCGGGAGACTCGAGGAACGCGCCACGTAGCCGTGAGGGGCCATTGACCAACGCGCGGTGCGGGTCGCAGAGAACGATACGCGCGCCCATCGTGGACAGCTTGTCGACGAAGAACATTCTCGACTCGAACATTTTTTCGTGCATCAGTATGAGCCCCTCGCACTGGGTCGCGGTAACAATCGCGATGGACATCGTATCGGCCGGGAACGCGGGCCACGGTTGATCCTCGAGCTTCGGTACGTGTCCGCCCATGTCAGTCTGGATTTGGCGGGACTGCTTCGCTGGAACGATCAGGTCTGGTCCGTCCTCCTCGCATTCGATGCCAAGGCGGGAAAAACCCATGCGGGTCGATCGGAGGTGCTCGATACCGGCATTCTCGATCCTCAGCTCCGACCGTGTCACTGCCGCGAGACCGATGAACGAGCCAACTTCGATGTGATCGGGGCCGATGGTGTACGTAACCGCCTTCGTGCCGAGTGGACGTCCACCGTAGATCGTCATGTTGTTGGTGCCGACGCCCTCAATCTGGGCGCCCAAGGCGATGAGAAAGTGCGCGAGATCCTGGACGTGGGGTTCGCTGGCGGCGTTCCGGAGAACTGTGGTTCCTGTTGCTGATGCCGCCGCCACCAATGCGTTCTCGGTTGCCGTGACACTCGGCTCGTCGAGAAACACATCGGCGCCGCGAAAGCCGTTCACTCGCATCTCGATCATCTTCCCGTGCGTAAAGCGCGCGCCGAGCTGTTCGAGGGCGAGGAAATGCGTGTCGAGTCGTCGACGACCAATGACGTCGCCGCCAGGCGGGGGCAGCGTGACCTGGCCGCAGCGCGCCAGTAGCGGCGCGGCGAGCAGGATCGACGCTCTGATCTTGGCGCACAGCGTCGGATTCAGGTCGGCTGGACGAAGGTCCTTGGCATGCACATCGAGGGAGTTCTGGCCGACCCACTCCATCGAGGCACCGACCGAGCGAATCAGTTCGACCAGGGTCTCGATGTCTCGGATGCGCGGAACGTTCTCCAGGTGGACTGGGTGCTGAGAGAGAAGCGACGCCGCCACGATTGGCAGCGCGGCGTTTTTGTTTCCTGAAGGGCGAATCGAGCCGCCGAGAGACTTGCCTCCCTCGACGACGAACTGTACTGCTGGCATGTTGAAGGACGTCAGTGGTGAAGATCGTGTTGCGCAAATATATCGCCCTGAGCACTCTTCGTACCGCGAACCAAACCTTATCCGTAGGTGGCCTCTCACTTGCACACTTCAGGCACATGATGGAACGGTTGGGTGCCGGCGCCGCGCTGCTGCTGCAGGCCGCTAGCGCTTTTCCGGACACGATCTACACGAAGCAGATCGTCGCCGAGCCTGGGGTGTGGAATAAAATCACCAGCGCGGCAAGTGGCATCATGACCATAACGGTAATCATCCTGACCGTCGCGCTAGTCCCGGCGGCCTGGAATTTTCGAAAGAGTTACAAGAAGGTCAGCGACATGCTGGACAAGATTTACGGCGATATCAACCCGCTGATGCGACACGCGAGTGCGATCGCGGACAACGTGGACTACATCTCCACTGCGATCCGAGTCGACATCCAGCAGGTGAGTCAGACAGTGGCGGCGGTGAATCAGCGGCTGCAACAGGCGATCGGTGCGACGGAAGACAGGATCAACCAGCTGAATGCACTTCTCGAAGTCGTGCAGGAAGAAGCGGAATCTGCTTTCGTGACGACTGCGTCGACGATTCGCGGAGTGCGAACCGGAATTAATCAGGCATTTGACGAGGAGGAGTGGAGCGATGGGGACTACGACGAAGCCAGAGCCGACAGTGGGGAGAAACCGCGCCCGCGCGTCCGACCCAGACATGGAGCTGGATGAGGAGCGTGAGCAGCAATACGACCTGCTGACCGCGGCTCTTATCGGAGCTGCGGTCGGTGCCGGAATCACGTTACTTCTACGGCGTGGGCCATCTGGGCGCCGTCCGGTCGGCCCATTTATTCGCTACGCCGGACGTGGCGCGGCGCTCGCGGGGCTGGCGGGACTCGAGGGAGCCAGATGGGCCGGAACTCGGGGACGCGAAGGCGCAAGATGGGCGGGCGACCGCGCGGTAGAAGGCGCGCGCTGGGCTGCGCCGCGCGCAAAGCGTGGATTCAGGACGGCGGTCGAGCGGGGCGAAGATCTGATTGATCGCATTCCCGTCGACGACGTGGTCGATCAGGTGCGCGATTACGTCGATACGGCGAAGGACGCAATCAACGACGTCGTCAAGGACGAGCTGAACGATCTCAGGAAAGCTGTCCGTCGGCAGCGTAAGCGCATCGGGATTTAGGCCGCTCCAAATGGTGCGCGCATCGCCGCGCGCAGTCTCCGCCGGCAGAATCGCGCTGGCGGTGCTGCTGGCGCTGATGCTCACACCTGCGATCGCGCATGCGTGGACCCCTGGAACGCACATCTTCCTCGGGGAAGCCGTCATGCGCTCGCTCGCGCTGCTTCCCGCCAGCATCGCCGAGATGCTGTCTGCTTTTCCCTACGATTTTCTCTACGGATCGATTGCGGCAGACACCAGTATCGCCAAGAAATACGCCGCCGCTGGCAGACATTGTCATTCGTGGAACGTCGGTTTCGAGATCCACGATAACGCAGAATCAGAACCGCTTCGGGCTTTTGGTCTAGGCTATCTCGCCCACCTCGCTGCGGACTCTGTCGCGCACAACTACTTCGTCCCGCACCAGCTCACGATTACGTCGTCGACCGCGGCGCTCGGCCACAGTTACTGGGAGAGCCGCTTCGACATGCACATCGGGGAGCGATTCAGCCGGACAGCGAAGCAGCTTATCCTGAGGGACCACTCACATTCCGACGAGCATCTCGACCGAATTCTCAGTCCGACGATATTCAGCACACCGACCAACAGAAGAATCTTTCGTGGAATGGTTTATGTCGCCGACACGGAATCGTGGCAACGGATCTTCCATCTCGTCGAGGAAAAAAGCCGTTGGGATCTGAGCGAAGGTGAAGTCGGGACGTACATGGGTCGGGCGTTCGACTATATCGTCGATTTGCTCACCCGCCTGGACCGCGCCGAACCTTACAAGCTCGATCCAGCGGGAACGCTAGCTCTTCGCGAGGCAAAGAAGGTGAGACGCGCGGCGCTCCGGCGCGGCGGTGAGGAGCACGTGCTGGAGCAGGCCCAGCAACATTTCGGAATGCCGCAGTCGGCGCTGCGATTCGCGGCAGGACTCCCCGAGCCGCTCTATCTGCCCCGAGTCGACAATAACTGATTGACGCGCTTCGGATCGGCACGACCTTTCGACTTTTTCATGACAAATCCGACGAGCACTCCCTGAAGTTTCTTCTCTCCAGCGAGGTACCTTCTCGCCTCTTCAGGATGCTCCTGAAGCACTTCGTCAACCCAGCTTGCGATCGCGCCCTCATCGCCGACCTGCAACAGTCCTTCGTCGGCGGCAACCTGCGCCGCGGGTTTGCCGCTTTCCTTCATCAACGCGAATACTCGCTTGGCGGCCGTGTGACTGATCGCGCCCTCCCGCACGAGATTCAAAAGCTGGGCGAGATCCGCCGGCCGCACCGGGAAAAGCGCGACATCTTCGCCTGAAGCGCGTAACGTGGCGAGCACTTCGCCCATAACCCAGTTGTAGGCGGCCTTTCCATCGCTGGACGCGCGGGCAACGGCCTCGAAATACTCCGCCAGCGCCGGGGTTGCCATTAGCTGTTCGACTTCGGTCGACGATATGGCGAACTCCTGAGCGAGCCGCAGCTTCCGCGCTTCGGGTAGCTCTGGAAGATTCTTGCGCTCATCTTCGATCCATTTCTCATCCAGCAGAAGCGGCCTGAGATCCGGCTCCGGAAAGTACCTGTAGTCGTGACTGCCCTCCTTCGTTCTGCTCGGCCGAACTTCTCCACGGACACCGTCCCAAAGCAGCGTCTGCTGCTCGACCTTCCCGCCAGAGTCTAGCAAGGCACATTGTCTGTCGAACTCGGATTCCAGCGCTCGCTCGACTGCCGAGAAAGAGTTCATGTTTTTGACCTCGGTCTTCGTTCCGAGCTTCACTTGTCCCGGCGGGCGCACACTGATGTTGGCATCGACGCGAAGGCTTCCTTCTTCCATGCTGACGTCACTCACTTCGAGATACTGCAGAATCTGTTTGAGAGTTCGCAGATAAGCGCCGGCTTCCGAAGAGCTCCTGATGTCGGGCTCGCTGACGATCTCGATGAGTGGAACCCCAGACCGATTCAGATCGATCGCGGTCCCGCCGGGATAGCGATCGTGGATCGACTTGCCAGCGTCCTCTTCCATGTGCAGACGCGTGATCCCGATATGGATGTCAGCGCCTTTCTCGTCCTTACCAACCACAACTGATCCTCCGGTTGCCAGAGGCTGATCGAACTGCGAGATCTGGTATCCCTTCGGCAGATCGGGATAGAAATAGTTCTTGCGCGCAAAAACGGAGACGGGGTTGATTTTGCATCCGAGTCCG
>QHVA01000169.1 GCA_003223425.1 Gemmatimonadota bacterium | reverse complement strand
TGAAGGTGCGGCGCAACGAGGCGACGCGGACCATCAGAGGAACCCTCGGCAGGCGTCCGGAAAACTGGGAGCAGAACATGATCGTCGAGCTTTCGATGCCCGAGATCATGAAGCAACGGAGCGGTGCCATTGCCCGCGCGCCGATGCCAATGGCCGGCATGGTTCGAACACGGGTGCCAGTTCCTGAACCGTTGCCTTCGGTACTCGCACCGGCGTTGGGATACGGCGGCGGGGTCTATCCTTTCGCTGGCGCTGAGTTCACTGCTCTCAACGAAGATCTTTCCGAGCTCCTCGGCGTGAAGCCCGAGGGCGTCTTCGTGACTAACGTCATGGAAGGCTCACTGGCGAGAACGGCTGGACTTCGTGGTGGCGATGTGATTCTGCGGGCAGACAGCATCAAGGTCGAAAGTCCGATCGACCTGGTGCGCGCGATCAGGAACGCGGATGAGAGCGATCGCAAAGTCGTGCTGCAAATCTTGAGAAAGCACAAGGCGCAGACGCTGACGCTCGCCTGGTAGGCCCCCGGCGTATAGAACATCGCGCGAGCTGGCATCCACAGAACTGAAGCGGGGAGCGCTCAGCTACTGAGCAGTGCAGCCGGCAGCTAGCTCCGAGCTTTGCTGCTGCTAAGCTCTCCGCTCCCCGCTTCAGTTTTGTGGAAGTCTAGGCACCGCCACTCAATCCGGAAGTTTCCTCGTTTCGGGGATCAGCGATGCGTGAATTGCCATCGCGGCAACGGCCCCGCTCGACGCTGCGACGATCGCGAGCTGGGGAGCGTGCGCAATGTCGCCCGCTGCGTAGACATTCTTCACCGAAGTGTGATTGTGCTCGTCGATCACGAGTCTACCGAGCTGGTCTCGCTCGCATCCGAGCTGAGCTCCCAGGTCGTCCGACGGGTATTGGCCGATAGCGAAGTAAAGGCGCTCGCAGTCGAGCGACATGCCATCCTCGAGCTCGACTCCGCTGATCTCGCGATCTTTCGAGACGACGCACCTGATCGGCCCATCGAGCACCGGGATGTTGAGTGCCTTGAGCTGATCGAGGACTTCCTGCTCCATGTCGGGCGGCTCACCATTCGTACAGATCACGATCTGCCGGGTCCAGGTGGTCAGCGCTAGCGCCATGCCGACGGCTTTGCGCCCTGTTCCAACCACCACTGTTTTTTTGTCGCGCGTCTCGTAACCGTCGCAGTCGGGACAGACGTGAACTGTCTCGCCGTAGCACTGGTCGAGCCCCGGGATATTTGGCCAGACGTCTTTCAGCCCAATCGCCAGTAGAATTCGCGGCGCCTCGATCGTGCTTCCATCGCGAAGACAGACGGCGAAGAGCTCACCGGTCTCATTTATCGCCTCATCGACGATCCCGCCCACGAATTCGACGCCATACTCCGCGCATTCGGAGCGGCCGATCGCGCGCAGATCCGGGGAGCGGATTCCCTGATGACCGAGATAGCCGTTGATCCCGCGCGTCTCCCAGTTGCGCGGATCGCCTGAATCGACGACGACGACTTTGTGTAGATAGCGGGCCAGCCAGAGTGCAGCGCTCAGTCCGGCCGGACCGCCTCCCACCACTGCAATATCGTAACGTTTTGCGGGCATGCGGGGCCGGGGGTGCAAATTCGATTCCCTGCACCCGTTCCCTCGTCACGAATCACATCGCGGTGATTCAGTCGATTTTCAGAACTTGAGCTCGAGTCGCGTCGCGACCACCCAGCGATCAGAGTTCCTGGTCAGACCGCGCCCGATTCCGAGTGAAGCTTCCACGCCGGAAGGCAGCTCGGTGGTTCCCGTGGCAAACAGCTGATGGAGCTGATGACTCCTCGCGTCGAAGCCTGTGACTGGTCCGAGCAGTGAGTAGTACTCGAGACCGACGGCCTCGTCGTCGCCTAGGCCGTACCGAAGCGCGGCGCGTGGCTCGAATTCCCATTCCTGTTCGCCTGTTCCCAATCCACGCTCGAACGCCGGATTCAACAGCAGCGAAACATTGCCAATCTCCTTTCCCAGAATCGGTGTGATCTCATAACCCCATCGATTCTCAGCGAAGCCGGATCGCGCGTATCCGACTTCCTGAGAGAGGCCGGCATCAAACGGGAGGTGCCACCGATTGGGAGCGACTGCGGTCAGGCGCGCGCGATTCCCGACGTACTGAACACCCGCTCCATTTCGCGCGTACGCCACCGTGTAGAAGCTGGCACTCAGCCAACCGGCGAGTCCGGTGCTTAGCTCGAGACTCGATCGAACCGAACGGTGAGTAGCTCGACCCTCGGGGTCGTCGGCACGTTGAGCACCAGACGGAACGAAATTCGTCTGAAGCTCGATCTCTCCAGCGCCGCGCGCCGGGACGCCGGTGCCATAAACCTCGAACTCGTAGCCTTGCTGGGCCTGCGCCGATGCAGCGAGCAGGGAAAAAGCAGAAATTGCGATTGTCGTTCGGGTGAACATTGTCTGTTGGAGTGGTTTAGGTTCCTCGCGTCGGGCAACCTAGCGTTCAAATTCAATTCAGACAAGTCCGCTCGGAATTAGATTTCTTTACCTCAAATCCTTCCACGCAATTTCCAAGATGAAGATTGCGGTTCTCGATCCAACCAGTGGTATCGCTGGCGACATGTTCATCGGCGCGCTCATTGATGTTGGGCTGGACAAGGCGTGGCTCGAGCGATTGCCTTCGACGCTTGGCCTGACCGGCGTAGAGGTCCGCATCGCGGATGTGCAGCGATCAGGAGTGCAATGCGTCAAAGTCGATTTCGACATTCCGGCGCAGCCACATGGCAGAGCAGTCTCCGAGATCCATCGACTAATCGACGCGGTACAGATTCCGAAAAAAGTAGCGCAGTTGGCGCATTCGGCATTCGAAGCCATTGCGCTGATCGAGAGCGCCATCCATGGTGTTGCGCCCGACGATCTGCATCTGCACGAAGTTGGAGCCGTCGATGCAATTCTGGATATCGTGGGATCGATCTGGGGCGTCGAGCTGCTCGGCATCGAGCGCGTCTACAACACCAAGGTTTCACTCGGTGACGGTACAATAAAAACCGCCCACGGTACTCTACCGGTACCAGCTCCGGCGACAATCCGTCTGCTCGAGGGATTCAACGTTCAACATGGTCCGCCAGGATCAGGAGAGCTTACCACGCCGACGGGGGCCGCACTGCTACGCGTTCTGTCGAAGGGGGCGCCACCCCAGGAATACAGTCCTCTGCGCAGTGGGTACGGCGCCGGCACCCGTGACATCCACGGACAGCTGAACGCCCTGCGCATAATCGTCGGCGAAGCCGCGAGCGATTTTCACGATCACGATCATCATCCCCAGCGTGAGCATGTGCACACAGAGCATCTCCATGTGTTGAGCGCCGACATCGACGACATGTCGCCAGAGGAGCTCGCTGGCGCCGCCGACGTGCTCCGCGCGGACGGCGCACTAGATGTTGTGCTGCTGCACACGACGATGAAGAAGGGAAGACCAGGTACACGCGTCGAAGCGCTGGTCCAGACTTCGGATCTGGCGCGACTCGAGGAAAAGATCTTCGAGCAGTTCACCACGCTTGGAGTAAAAACTTTCGACGTGGTGCGGAACGCGCTCGAGCGGGAGTCGCGCCTCGTTCGATTCGATGGTCGTGATATCCGCGTCAAAGTCGCGACACTTCCGGACGGCACGCGCAGAGCCAAACCCGAGTTTGACGATTTGCGTCGCGTGGCCGAGGAAACCGCGCGTCCGATTGCAGAGATCCGCTCGCACGTGATCAATGCACTGAACGACGCAGATCTCGTCGCATCCGTAGCGCGGGGAAAATAAATGGATCTGGAACAGCGACTCATCGCGGCCATTCGCGCGGCCGCACAGGATCACATCGCCTACGTGTGCTACTCGGGGGGAATCGACTCCTCGGTCGTGCTCGCGGCATCCGTTAGATCGGGAACACAAACCGTCGCTCTGCTCGGAGTCAGTCCCTCGCTCGCCACCGCCGAGCGCGCCGACGCACACCGGATCGCAAACGAGATAGGTGCGCGTGTCGAGGAAGTCGAGACCAGCGAGATGGAGCTGGAGGGCTATCGAGCCAACGCGGGAGATCGCTGCTACTACTGCAAGAGCGCTCTGTACGACACCGTTCAGGCGCTCGCCGCGACGAGAAACTCGGAAGGCGTAATCTTCGTCGGGACACACATCGACGACTTGGGCGAGCACCGGCCCGGTCTGCAGGCGGCAATGGAGCGTGGAGTCGTGGCGCCGCTTGTCAATGCCGGTTTCAACAAGTCCGACGTGCGCGAGCTCGCGCGTCGCTGGAATCTGTCGAACGCGGAGAAGCCGGCTGCTCCCTGTCTTGCGAGCAGAGTACCGGTGGGAGTCGAAGTAACGGCCGAGCGACTGGCGCAGATTGAAGCGGTTGAGGATTTTCTTCGCTCGCACGACGTCTG
>QHVA01000168.1 GCA_003223425.1 Gemmatimonadota bacterium | reverse complement strand
CTTCGGGCGTGTTCACGGCGATCACGGGCGAGGTTTCCGTCAGGCCGTAGCCTTCGAGAATCACCAGGCCCGCTGCGTAAAAGAACTTGTTGATCTCGGGCGCGAGTGGCGCGCCGCCCGAGACGAAGTAGCGGAGACGCCCGCCCGTCCTCGCCTTGAGCTTTGAAAACACCAGCTTCTGCGCGAGCGCATATTGTTTGGCGAGCAGACCGCCCGGTTCTTTTCCGGCGAGCTTTTCGTTCGCCCATCGCTCCGCGACGCCCCGCGCCCAGAAGAAAATCTTTCTCTTCAGGAATCCACCGGTGAGTGCGGTCTCCAGAATCCGCGCGTACATCTTTTCATACAGTCGCGGCACGGAAAGAACGATCGTCGGTCGCACTTCCTGGAGGTTTACCGGAACCGTGTCGATCGACTCTGCGTACGCGATCGAAGTTCCGGTCGCGAACATCAGGTAGTGCCCGCCCATCCGCTCGAAGATGTGCGACAGCGGGAGAAAGCTCAGGGCAACGTCCTCTCCCGCGAACGGAATCTTCGTTCGTGAAACAGCGACGTTCGAGAAGATGTTGTCGTGGGTGAGCATCACACCTTTGGGCTCGCCCGTCGTGCCTGATGTGTAGATGATGGTCGCGAGGTCACTTGGCTTCACCGAGAGGGCATCTTCGCGGTAGGTAGCTATCGTCTCGTTATTCTCACCCAGGCGGCCGCGCTTCTCGAGCTCCGCGATCGACATGTTGGTTAAACCCGGGACTTCATCAAATCCAATCACCGTCTTGAGTCCCGGGAGCTGGGAGCGAACTTCACGAATCTTTTCCGCTTGCGCCTTGGTCGAGACGAAGATCGCGACGGCTCCCGAATCCCTGAGGATATACGCGATCTGATCAGGCGGCAGCGTCGGGTAGATCGGAACGTCGGTGAGACCCGCGGTGAGGCACGCGAAGTCGGCGATCGCCCACTCAGGGCGATTCTCCGAAAGAATTGCCACGCGGTCGCCACGTCGGACGCCGAGTGAAGATAAGCCGCGTGCGGCATGCCGGACTCGATTGGCGACTTCGGTGTGCGAGATCGGGCGGTATACGCCGCCGATCTTAACCTGCAGCGCATCGGGGCGGTTGAACTTCGATACCGCATCGAAAAAGAGCTCGTTCAGCGTTCCCGGAGCGGGTCGCGGTCCACCTCTGGCTTCCATCAGCGCCATTCTCTTCCTCCGATCGGATCTGGCCTAACTCGGCGGCTTCAACAGCAGAACGAGCCGCACCGGACTACCACCAACCTGCGCGCCTTTGTATTTCGCCGTCGCGTTGACCACGATCGAATCGACGGGAGAGCTGAGGAAGAGAGGATGGAGACGAATTGCTCTTCCGGCTATACCGCTCGCGTCGGTGGTATCGACTACGGACGCCTTCCCACCATCGTTCACCAGCTCACCCAACTGCGGGTTGCTCTGCGAGACGATGGCGAAGCTCACGATGTAAGACTTTACCGCGCTGTCGTTCGGGGCAACGCCGTGCATCAGCTTCACAGTGAGCTGGTGTGATACGTTGAGAGTGCTGTCGAGCGGTGAATATTGCAAGCTGTCGCGCCTGTTAACCGCCTCAAGCAGATCCGGACTCAGCGTGACATCGACGCGCTGAATCGCCTGCAGCCTCCCAACTGTGGCAACGATGCGAGCGGACGTGGAGCGGAGGCTGTCACCAACTATGACTCCAGTTGCGCTGTCGACCGTCACGCCGGAGTCAGGAGACAAAAAGTAAACCGGCGCAGGAACGATTTCCGCTCCCTTGAAGTTGAAGGCGTGGACTACCGGGCGAACTACTGCTCCCGTCGTGTCGCGCAGCGTATCGCCCAGGACCACCGAAGGCGACGGTAGAGTGTCGAACTGGATCGATAGCACCGATGTCGAGTTCCCGCTTATGTCGGTACAGGCGACGGCACCAACGATTGAGACCGCAGCAAGCGTTGCGGCGAGCATGGAAGGCCGTGAGAGGGGAAAGCGGTCGAACAAGGGCGACAGCTTCCTCATACCAACCGATCGGCGAGTATCGTGGCGAGATTCACGTAGGCCTGAGACGCCGCGTCAGCGGGACTGCGCACAACCACTGGCTGACCGGCGGCGAACGCGTCGGCGGTTGCCACTGTGCGTGGTACCACGACGTCGAAGACGATATTGGCCGGAAGATACTTTCTCACGTAATCCACTACCCGATCGCTGGCCGGATTGTTCAGCTCGTACATGGTGAGCAGGATTCCATCGAGTGTGAGTCGCTCGTTGACGGCGACGATGTCCTGAATCATGCGAAGGATCTGCGGAGTCGTCTGAAGAGCGAGTGGTTCGCACTGGAGCGGAACGATAACGTGCTCGGCCCCGCCCAAAACTTTGCGAGTGATCGATCCAAGTCCGGGCGGCGTATCGACCACTACCACCTGGCATCGCTGCTCAGCCATTTGCAGCAGATCCTGCAGCACGTTGGTTTCGCGCACGAGCTGCGAATAGACCACGTGATCCGCTGAATCGGCGACCGAGCCGGCGAGAATCACCCTCAGCCAGGGAAGAGCAGTGGGCAAAATAATCTCGCGCAGAGTACGCTCGCCGTTCAGGTAATCAGCGAAGCCAGCGGTCTCGTGACCGCGCGCGAGGCCCGATCCGTAGCGCACCGATCCCTGTGGATCGACGTCGATGAGCAGCGTCTTCATTCCGCGTCGCGCGAACGCGGCGGCGAGATTTACTGCAGTGGTGGTTTTGCCAACTCCTCCCTTCTGGCTTACGACGGCGAGGACCGCTCCCATTTACTCTAGAATCCCCGGGTACTCGCTCGTTTTCAGTTTTGGACTTGAAGGCGACGGGGGAGGGGGGGGCTCGGCGGCCTTCATCTCGTCGAGCGTCTTCTGTGCATGCTTCACCCATCGCTCGGCTTCCGGGCTGCGAGGCGGATCCATCAGAAACGCCTCGAGATGATAAGCGGCGTCACTCACATCACCGCGCCTCAGGAGAAGGAATGCCAAGCCATAGTGCGCGCCCGAGAGCTTGGGCTCGATCGAGAGCGCACGCCGATAGCAACGAATGGCCTCGTCGAGCTGACCAAGCTTCGAGTAGGCGATGGCCATGTTCTGGAGGACCTTGTGATTGTTCGGTCTCTGCCGAAGTGCGAGTCGGTAGGACGTCAGCGCGGCATCATAGTCGCCCTGTCGCTCCAGCGCGAGCGCCTCGTTGAGGTAGTCGAGGTTTTCGGTCGGGCGTTTCGGCTTTCCGCCGGTGAGGCGGTCCCAGAATGACATTTGGTCGAATCTACCGACTATGATGTGAGAGGGCTAGCTTAACCTAACTGCTGTTCCCCGAACAGTTTGGGAGCAAAATGTCACCGCGCAAACACACGATCGACGCCGCCAAAGGCGTCATGGAAATCGAATGGCCGTTCTTCGGAGAGCTGTCGCGCGGACTGGCTCTCAAGGTGGCGCGCGCCTACGATCCGGAGATCGTGATCGGCATCGCCACCGCCGGCGTGATTCCCGGTGCGGTGATAGCGGCAATTCTTGGGCGCGAGTTTCATTCGCTGGTGGTGAGCCGGAGGTATCGGAGCGCGAGCGAGCGCGAGACGCCCGAAGTATTTGGCAGCGCACCAAAAGAGGCTCGCGGCAAGAGAGTCTTGATCGTGGACGAGACGTGCGATTCAGGCGATACCATGCATCTCGCGGTGTCAGCTGCTCTCGATGCTGGCGCCTCCGAGGTGCGGACCGCGGTTGCGTTTCGTACCGGGCAATACGCGCCGGATTTCCACGCCATTGCCACCGAGAGCACGATCATACTGCCATGGGATCGGGAGATTCTCGTCGACGGAGAGCTGAGACCCAACCCGCTTTACGCTGAGGCTCTTGAGGGCTGACGGCTGCGGACTGCGAACTCACTGCTTCGGACTGCGGACCAAGTGCATTTCGGACTGCTGACTAACTGCGGATTGGGGGACTAACTGCGATCTGTGGGGAGGCCGCAGTGCGCAATTCGCAGCCGTTAGTTTCGCAGTCCGAAGTAGGTCTCCCAATCCGCAATTAGTCAGCAGTCCGCAATGCCGTTGGCCCGTAGTGCGCAGTCGGATTACTAGAACTCTCCGGCTCCGATCGACTCCCATTGCTCTCCGCGCGACACGCGATCGTACGCGTGCTCGAGCATGTCGGCGTTCCCTGCGAGAAAGCGACAGCGCGCAGTTCCACCAACGCTGCACTCGATCTCCATCACCGCCACCGGATAATCCGCGAGGCAGCCGAGGAATCCAGCAAGGGTTCCGGTGGTGAGGTGGCATCCTCTCTCGCCTTCGCCGTGGAGCTGTGCTTCCCAACAACCCTCGATGTCGATCACTGCCAGCGCATCGTGCAGAGACCGGAACGTAACACGTCCCCAGCCGGCGGCTTGGAAGAATTCCGCTGCGCGCGCCGAGAATTCGTCGATCGGGAGATCTTCCGCTTTTCTCGAGCCGCGGTCGCTGAGCCAGTTCTCGAACGCATCGAAGAGCGAGCCCGCGCCGGCATAACCTGCTTCGCGCAACGCATCAGGCCCGCCACCGCTCGCGCCAGCGACGCGTAGGCGAAGATCGCGCAGCGTTCGCTGCGCAAGTCCAATCAGCTCGGGTGCTTCGGAAGTTGCCATGCGAACTAGGACGATCTCAGGCCGAAGATGTTGCGGGAGATTTCACTCGACGCAAAAGCTCGGCCTCGTCGATTACCTCGACGCCCAACGTCTTTGCTTTCTCAAGTTTGCTACCGGCGTCCTCGCCAGCGACGAGAAAGTCAGTTGACTTCGAGACCGATCCAGTGACGCGTCCCCCGGCCGCTTCGATTATCGCGGTCGCTTTCGATCTGCTCAGCGTCGGGAGAGTACCCGTGATCACCACCGTCTTTCCACTCAACGCGCCGCCAGCGGCGACGGCGCGAGGCTCCGTAAAAGTGAGGCCGTGCGATCTGAGCTTCTCGACAAGTGCACGACCGGCAGGATTCGAAAAATAGGCGACGACGCCGTTCGCGATTGTCGAGCCGATACCACGGACATTCAGGATGTCGTCAGCCGACGCTGACATGACAGCGTCGAGCGTGCCGAAGTGTTGAGCAAGCAGCTGCGCCGCAATCGATCCAACGTGCCTGATGCCGAGCGCATTCAGAAGTCGACTGAGTGGCTGCGACTTCGATGTCTGAATCGCCGCGATTAATGCATCTGCTCCTTTATCGGCGTAGCCCTCGAGGCCAAGCAGTTGGTCACGCGTAAGGCCGTAGAGATCGCCGGGGTCTTTCACCAGCCCCTCTTCGACGAGCTGCTGGATTCGTGCGTACGAGAGCCCGCGGATATCCATCGCCCCACGTGAGGTGAAGTGGACCAGCCCTTCGAGCTGACGACCCGGACACGCGATGTTCGGACAGTAAATCGCGGCTTCGTCCTCCTCGCGCGTTACAGGCGTCCCGCAGACCGGACACTTCTTTGGCATCCGCCACGGCTTCTCGCTGCCGGTGCGCTTATCTGGAATGGGCGCGATGATCTGCGGAATCACTTCGCCCGCTCGCTTCACCTGAACCCAGTCGCCAACGCGCAAGTCCTTCGCGATGACGAGATCCTCGTTGTGAAGCGTCGCGAGCTTGACTATTACCCCGCCGATTTCCACGGGCTCCAGCACCGCGAATGGATTCAACGCCCCCGTCCGGCCGACGTTCACTTCGATCGCCAACAGCTTCGTCTCAGCAATGTCCGGTGCGAATTTCCGAGCAATCGCCCAGCGCGGCTCCCGTCCGCCAACGACGCCGAGCTCGTCTTGCAGGCGGAGGGAATCGACTTTCACGACGGCACCATCGATGGCGAAATTGAGCTCGCTGCGGATATTGTGCTCGAGGTCATACGCCCATTTCTCGACCTCTGCCAGCGTCTTCGCTCGCATGCGGTGGGGCGCGACTGGAACACCCCACTGCACTAGCGCGTCGAGTAACTCGGTTTGCGTCTCGAACGGCAGCTCTTCTCCGTCAGGGGCGGCGACCGAATAGCCAAAGAATCTGAGTGGTCGCGAAGCGGTGATCGCCGGATCGAGCATGCGCAGACTTCCCGCGGCGGCGTTGCGTGGGTTCGCAAAGACAGGATCACCCGCCCGCGCCCGCGCCTCGTTCATCTCCTCGAATCGAGCGAACGGGAAATAGATCTCTCCCCGAACCTCGATGCGCCCCTTCGGCGCACTCTCGTGCAGTCGCAAGGGAACATCTCGGACTGTCCTCAGGTTCACCGTCACGTCCTCGCCGATGATTCCGTTGCCGCGCGTCGCTCCCTTCACGAAAAGCTGATTCTCGTATGTAAGAGCGACAGCGGTTCCGTCGATCTTGAGCTCCGCGGTATATCCCGACTTCGCGACATCGCCGCCCGCAAGTCGAACCAGGCGCTCCTCCCAGGCGCGAAGCTCCTCGTCGTCGAATGCGTTGCCGAGGGAAAGCATCGGCTGCAGGTGGTCGTGCTTGGCGAGCTGGCTCTGCGGCTCGGCACCGATGCGCAGTGTCGGCGAATCAGGCGCCAGGCACTCCGGAAAATTCTGCTCCAGCTCCTGCAGCTCGCGAAAGAGCCGATCGTACTCCGCGTCCGACATCGTCGGACTATCGAGAACGTAGTACTCGTGAGATGCGCGGGTGAGAATCACCCGCAGCTCGGCGGCGCGACTATGGTGTTGAGGCCCGGCTTCCTTCGGGGGACGGGGATTTGGAGGGAGCGGGGGAAGATGCGCTGGCGATTGATCTTGGTGGGGAGCCTGGCGTGTTCGGCCCTTGTCCTCCCGTTGTTTCTCTGAGCGGCTGGTCGCCATCCGTCGAATTATTTCCTTTGCCCTGCATATGTGCGTTGAACTCAGCGCCGTCGAAGCGGATCACGCGGTTGCGCCCGGTCTCCTTCGCCACGTAGAGAGCGTCGTCCGACGCCTTCAATAGTGCTTCCTGGTCCTTCACGCGAGGGTGGGGCGAACCCGCGACGCCGCAGCTCATCGTGCGGCAAAGTTTTCCGCCGGCGTATGTAAA
>QHVA01000167.1 GCA_003223425.1 Gemmatimonadota bacterium | reverse complement strand
GGGCTGGACTGGGGGTCGTCGAGCTGACGGTCGCGTTGCATGCGGTCTTCGACACTCCGCAAGATCGGCTCGTGTGGGATGTGGGACACCAGGGCTACCCGCACAAGTTTCTCACCGGCCGGGCCGACAGGCTCGAAACGCTGCGCCAGGAAAATGGGCTCTCCGGATTTCTCAAGCGCACCGAGAGCGAGTACGACACTTTTGGCGCTGGGCACGCGGGCACTGCGATTTCAGCGGGTTACGGAATGGCTGTCGCTCGCGACCTGAATGGAGAGAGCTACAGGGTTGTCTCAATACTTGGCGACGGCGCTCTCACTTGTGGATTGGCGTACGAAGGCCTCAACAACGCCGGCGCCTCCGAACGAGATTTCATCGTCATTCTCAACGACAACGAAATGTCGATCGCGCCAAACGTCGGGGCGATCTCGAAATACCTGACTTCGATTCAGCGAAATCCGCTCTACAACAGAGTCCGCTCGGCGATCGGAAGCGTCGTCGACGCTGCACCTGGTCCGCTCTCCGGCGTCGGTACGCTGGTGAGAAAGTGGGAGGAGAGTATGAAATCCTTCCTGACTCCCGGAGTACTGTTCGAGGAGCTCGGCTTCCGCTACTTCGGGCCTATCGACGGTCATGACATCGATGCCCTAATGGACACATTCGCCGCGGTGAGGGATCTAAGTGGGCCACGGCTAATTCACTGCATTACCCAGAAGGGGAAAGGGTTTCCCGCCGGCGAGCACATCGAGAAATGGCACGCGCTTCCGCCCGGACACGACCCGGCGACTGGAAAGCAGCGCAAGGTTTCCGTTGCGAACTCGGCATATACGGCCGCGTTCGGTCAGGGGCTAATCGAGCTGGCTAAGGAAAACCCGCGCGTTGTCGCCATCACCGGAGCAATGCCGAGTGGCACAGGAACCGGGGCATTTGCCAAGGTATTTCCCGACCGCTTCTTCGATGTTGGCATTGCTGAAGGACACGCGGTGACGTTTGCTGCCGGTCTTGCTACCGCCGGAATTCGCCCCATCTGTGCGATTTATTCGACGTTTCTCCAGCGCGCATACGACAATGTGATTCATGACGTCGCGATTCAGCATCTGCCTGTCATCTTCGCAATGGACCGGGCGGGTCTCGTTGGAGAAGATGGTCCGACCCACATGGGACTTTACGACATCGCCTACATGCTCGCGGTTCCAGGGATGGTCGTCACCGCGCCGAAGAACGGCAGGGAGATGATCGCGCTGCTGCGAAGCGCGCTTGAATACCATAAAGGACCGTTTTGCCTGAGGTATCCGCGTGATGCGACGCCAGACAGCGTCCCGCCGGCTTCGGAAATCGAGGCGGTACCTCACGCCAAGTGGGAAATCCTGCGGCGCAGCACGAGCGCGGGCCGAGACGCGGACAATGTCGTCGCGATCCTTGCCGTCGGCACAATGGTTCTACCATCGCTCGCGGCGGCAGACATTCTCAACGAGAGCGGAGCGAGCGTGACGGTCGTGAACTGCAGGTACCTCAAACCATACGACGAGAGCATGCTGGCCGAAGTCGTCCGCGACCACCGCAACATCCTGGTGGTCGAGGAAGGGACGGTCGTGAATGGGTTTGGATCGTACATGGGTGCGATAATTGGCGAGATGGATTCTGCGGTGCGCGTCATAACGCATGGCGTGCCCGACGAATTCGTCGATCAGGCTCCGCGCGCGAAGCAGCTCGCGCGTCTCGGACTCGACGCGCGCGGAATCGCGCAACGCGCGAGCATCGCGTTTGGATTGGAAAAGTCGCGGGGCACTCACCTTCGTGCAGTCTGATGCGGCTTGGCGTCATCGGGCATCAGGGGTACGATGAGCTCCCGGACATCCTGCGCACTCTTTTTCGTGTTGCGCCGGCACTTGGAATCGAGCCGCTGCTCGAACAGGGACTTCACGAGTTAGCGGAGAAGGGCGCCCGGCTCGCGGATGCGACGCAGCTCGACGCACTCGTAACTCTCGGCGGTGATGGAACGCTGTTACGCGGAGCCCGGTTTCTCGATGGGCGCGACATTCCAATACTCGGCGTCAACCTCGGGCGCCTTGGATTTCGAGCCCGCGCTCAAGAATTTGGCCGGTGGCGATTACGTCGCGCAGCCGCGCATGGCGCTCAGCGCCCGCGCGATAGATTCCGATGGCGAGGCCCGAAAGCACTGGAGAGCTCTCAACGATTTCGTTCTCCATAAGGGTGGATTCGCGCGTGTGGTGCGCCTGAATGTCTTCGTCGACGGCGAGAGCATTGGCACTTACGCGGCCGACGGCGTGGTGATTTCGACTCCGACGGGCTCGACTGCGTACAGTCTTTCGGCCGGTGGACCGGTCGTCGTTCCCACTGTGGAATCGATCATCATCACACCAATCTCCCCGCACACACTGGCGATTCGCTCTCTCGTGATACCCTCCGACGCCGAAGTGACGGTGGAAGCAAACGAGACTCCCACTGAGCTTCTGGTTACGGTGGACGGCCAGGTGGGAACGAGCTTCGTCAAAGGTGAGAAGCTCAAGGTGAGAAAGGCGGACAACCCCGTTCGCATCGTGCGATTTCCCGGCGCGACGTTCTTCGAGCGAATGAGGGTCAAACTCGGTTGGGGAGGCCTCCCCGACCGCGACCAGCCGTATTGATGCTGACAGAGCTGCGCATTCGAAATTTCGCAATCATCGAGCAGGTCACGCTTCCTCTCGACGAGGGATTCAATGTGCTCTCGGGCGAGACCGGTGCCGGAAAATCCATCATCGTCGGCGCGCTCGGGCTTTTGCTGGGCGAGAGGGCCAGTGCCGATCTCATTCGGTCGGGAGCGGAGAAGGCGACGGTTGAAGGCGTATTCGACATCGCGAATCTGAAGGAAATCGGCGCGCTGGCAGACGAGCGCGGAATCGATGTCGAAGACGATACGCTGGTTCTCAAGCGTGAGATTGCGGCGAACGGTCGCGGCCGAGCGTGGATCAACGGCGCAACAGTCACCTCGACAGTGCTGGCGGAAATCGGGCGGCAGCTGGTGAATCTGCATGGCCAGCATGACGCGCAAACGCTGCTGGACGGGGAGTCGCAACGCCGGGTCCTCGACGCGTTCGGTGGCTCAGTTTCACAGGCGGACCTTGTTCGAAGCACGCACGCAGAGCTATCCGCCGTCCGGCGCGAGATTACCAGTCTTTCGGCGAGACGTGCCGAAGCGGAAAAAAGGGCGGACTACCTGAGGCACGTCGCGAGGGAGATCGAGGACGCCCGTCTCTCACCCGGCGAGGATGCAAAACTCGAGGACGAAGCACGCGTCCTCGAGAACGCCGACGAGCTCCGCACGCTTGCCAATAGCCTTCACGAGCTCCTGTCTGGCGAAGATACAAGCGTGCTGAGTCAGCTCGGTGCGGCTCAGCGCCCCCTTACATCCATTGAGCGTATTGACGCTTCGGCCGCGCGGATGCAGGAGCTGTTCGACACCGCTTTTTACACGCTACAGGAGCTCGCGCATAGTGTGGAGGAGTATGCGGGCTCGGTGGATCTCGACCCTGCGCGTCTCGACGAAGTTCGCCAGCGCCGCGACCGACTCTTCGGATTGCTCAAGAAATACGGCCCAACGCTCGAGGGCGTGATGGAGGCGGGCCGTTCCGCGCGCTCGGAGCTGGATCTCGTTGATACCGCGAAGTTCGATCTAGCGAATCTGACTGCCCGGGAAGGTGAAATTCGTCGTCGTTTAACGGTGAATGCTGAGAAGCTCTCGGAGATGCGGCTTACGGCGGCGAAAAAACTGGCCAAGGCCGTCGAGGCACTGCTGCCTCCGCTTGGAATGCCCGATGGTCGTTTCTCGGTTGCTCTGATCGCGCGCGACGAACCGACTGCTGACGGCGCTGAAGATGTGGAGTTCCGCGTCACTCTCAATGTCGGACACGAAGAGAGGCCGCTGGCTCGCGTTGCATCAGGTGGCGAGCTCTCTCGCGTCATGCTCGCACTCAAAACGATTCTGGCGCGAGTCGACCAGGTTCCCACACTGGTATTCGACGAAGTCGATGCCGGCATTGGCGGGCGAGTGGGACTTCAGGTGGGCGACACGCTTCGTCGCGTGGCCAAAGAGCATCAGGTCTTTGCTATCTCGCACTTACCTCAGATCGCAGCGCGCGCACATCACCACATCGTCGTCGCGAAGGGCGCAAAGGGTGGAGTAACCACCGCCGACATTACTGTGCTCGAGGGCACGAGCAGAGTGAACGAGATTGCGCGGATGCTCGGCGGCGACCCGGAGAGCAAAGTGAGCCGAGCGCACGCGAAGGAGTTGCTGGAAAGTGCGGGGGCGCCGGCTTAACTGGCCACTACACACTTAACAACTGAAAACTGCAACTGAACGGGTGCGAGTCGTCAGTGGCAGAGATGCCAGTTTGTCAGTTCACTACGTCGGGACTTCACTGGCGCCGTTCAAGGTACAGGTAACTGCCTGTGTCCTGAATGCCACTTAGGAAAGTCCGGGCGTCGTGAACTGATTAGCTGCCAACTAGGCTACTGATAACTCGCACCCGTTCAGTTGCAGTTCTAGCCTGGAGTTTGTAGTAGCCAGTCAGCTATTTCCCACCAAAGATTCTGGCGTAAAGCCGTAACTGGATCTGATCAGTGAAGAATTTGGGCTGATTGCCGCCCGATCCTTTCATCGTCTGCCAGTGCAGGTAGGTTACCTCGAACGGGACCCGGGCCTTCCCCTGCTCGAAGGAATAAAGGTTCGAGAAGGAAACTCCGCCGCCAAATCTGTGCTCAGTTTGCTCGGTCTCGAGATCTAGCGTCGATGCGTCGAGAGTGATATCCGCGAAGCCAGTTGTCGCGGCGGGAATCGTAAAGGTGCCTGTATAGTGATCCTGTTGCTTGTGCCGGTACATGTACCATCCGGATACAGCGAGGAAATCGTTCACCACGATGCGCGGCGCAGTCTCGAACTCGAATGCGCTACCCAGTTGTCGATGGACGGTTTGTTTGCGATAAAGCGGAGCCAGCTCCTCGTTCGGCCGGTCGAGGATGCGCATCTCCTGCTCGTCAGAGAACGGTTTATTGAAGCGCAGAATGAACGACTCCCAAAAATGGTTGCCGACGAGCAGGTCACTGAACCACCGTCCTTCGACTGCTTTGGCGCCGCGGCCGGTTCCAAGGTCGATGAAGTTATCTGGCGATTCGATCTGGCCGCTGGGAATCCGAAAGATTCCGCCTACCGAAGTGCGAAAGTTGAGGCCCTTAGGGGACATTCGCGCTTCCGTGCTGCCGCCAAAGGAATCGAACACCGAGAACTTGCCGCCGATATCGATGTCGCCGACGTGTGAACGGCTGACGGATTGAAGCGGCGCCGCAACGATCCCCAATGCACTATCGGTCAGGATTCGCTGCGCATCGCGTACGGTAAGACGGGACTGCGACGGGAAAGGTCCGGTCGTCGTAGCGGCGATACTCGTCACGCCGAACTGCTGATAGAGCGCCCTGAATGCGGCAACTCTCGCCTCGATCGCCAGCTGGGCATCGGTTCCAACGATCGGAACGAACGGCGAGGTCGAGTAGATCTGATTAACACCGCCAGAGAATGCTCTCGAATTCGTGATCAGCGATTGCGCGCTCGCCTGGTTGGCGAGCAAAGCGGGACAAGACGGAGATACGGCGGGATTAGCCCGACAAGCAGCGAGCTGCGCCTCGAGCGTATTGGCCGCGGTCTGAAACTGAGAATACATCGCTGCGTTCTGAGTCGCGGCTGCTGGGACGGCGAGGGCAGGGTTGAATCCGAGATTGCCGTTCGTTCCGCCGGTATTGACGTTGAAAAACGCTGATGTCTGAGTGTGGACGTAGGGGATCTGAATGCCGACGGAGAATCGCTTCGACAGCCCAGCCTCGAAGACGAACGGGAAAGCAGCGACGTGATCGCGCAGATTTACAACTGTGTTGCCAAGGGTCGCATACCAGGTCGGATTTCCAGTGAGCAATTGAAGTCCCGCCTGTAGGCTCGCGAGATTCGGGAATTGCTTCACACCGATCGTATCGAGAGTGAAATCGATACCTAGCGGCTCGAGAGCACCATTCGGACGGCCGGGTGTATCCATTCCATAACGCTCGTTGAACGCGGTCCACTGCCCGAGGGTCCGGAAACGGAACACACCCCGGGGAAGCACCAGGGCGTCGTCACCAACGCCGAGCACGCGCTGCGCGCTTGCCGGCTCGGCGAAAATCGCGATGAATGCCAGTGCTACGGTGGAAACGCTGACCAGAGGACGGCGCATAGGTTCTCCGCACGGGGTGAAGACACATGGAGGGCGTTCGTCTGAGTAAGGGACGTCCGCCGGCGGGGAGACGTTATCATTGCGCTCGACGTTTTGTCAACTTGGGTTTTCTTGACCGTGAGCGCCGCGATGTGTGGCGCTTGTTAGCGTCGTTTTTCGCCCGTAGTTTTTACACGTCCGCGGGAATAGCTCAGTTGGTAGAGCACAACCTTGCCAAGGTTGGGGTCGCGGGTTCGAATCCCGTTTCCCGCTTCATCTCTCTTGGGAGTCGGCGCCATCGCTCCTCCAAATGGCGCCCGCTTGCGGGCAGTGTAGGCTGGCTCGTTCTTCTCCGCTCGGGTGGCGAAATCGGTAGACGCGAGGGACTTAAAATCCCTTGGGATAAACTCCCATGCGGGTTCGATCCCCGCCCCGAGCACTGGTCACCGTCGGACTGCAAGACCGCTGCGTTGACAGGCACAGTAGGTAGCCCATTGGCATCTGTAACTGAACGGGTGCGAGGCGTCAGTGGCAGAGATGCCAGTTCATAGTTCACTACCTCCTGACTTTTCTCGACGCGGGTCCAGGAAAAAGCAGTTGCCTGTGCCCTAATGCTGCTGAGGGAAGTCCGGGCGTCGTGAACTGGTAACCGACAACTACGCTACTGACAACTCGCACCCGTTCAGTTGAATTCTCGCGACGAAGCACGAGGAGCGCCCTGATCTTGGAATCCGCAGCGTGAGTGCGGCCACAGCAATGAGATTCGCGCCGAGAAGCGCCGCGGAACGCGCATTCGTCGCAAAGCGCTGAAGGCGTTCGCCGACGCCGGTGTCGATTGCGACCTCATGCTGACCGAGGCGCCGGGACATGCATGGACGATCGCAAAGAATCACGCTCATAAGTACGACGCGGTGTTCACGCTGGGAGGCGACGGAACGGTGATGGAGGTACTCGGCGCACTCGCGCATCAGGGACCGCCAGTCGGCGTGCTGGGCGGGGGCACGGCGAACGTCGTCGCGCGAACGCTTCGAATTCCACTAAACCCTGCCCGCGCGATACCGCTGCTGCTCAACGGCGATGAAGCGACGCTCGATCTTGGCCGACTGGGGGACGGACGAAGATTCGCCATTGGCGTCGGAGTCGGGCTCGATGCGACCATGATCTCGGAGGCACCGGCCCGATTGAAGCGGCGCTTCGGCTTCATGGCATACGTAATCGGCGGTTACAAAGCGGTTCTGCGCAACCAGAAGTTCAGGTTGCGCCTCACGGTCGACGGCACCGTATACGATCGATCCGCTTCGGCGATTCTCGTCGCCAATTTCGGGGCAGTCCTCAATGATCTGGTCGCTTTCGGTGACGGAATTGCCCACGACGACGGACTTCTCAATGCCTGCGTCTTCTCACCTGATAGTCTGTGGGACGCATTGAGGATTCTGTGGCGCATGGTCAGGAAGGACTTCAGTCCCGACCGGTGTCTCTTCTATAAGTCGGGACGCGACTTCAGGGTCGAAACAATACCCCACATGCCCGCGCAGGCAGATGGCGAACTTCTCCCCGGTACTCCTCTTTCAGTTTCGGTCGACCCGCTGGCCGGCAGCTTTCTTATTCCGAAGAAGGATTAGGACTCGTTCGCCGAGCTGTTGAGAAGTAACGGCTCGACAAAAAAAAACGAGCATTGCTGCTCGTTTTTTTTTCTTCTTGTGCCGGGCCTAGAAGGGAAGCTCCTCTTCGCCTCCACCAACCAGGACGGAGGTCGTTGCAGCTTTCTTCTCTTCCTTGACGTCGCCGACCGGCTTTGGCGGCCAGATCACTCCATCGCACGAGCGGTTCTGGCACTTGTAATCGGGTGCCTTCGGATTCCGCTTTGTCAGCCGGTTGTCCCACATTCTGCCGCCGCACTTGGGGCAGCTGACGATTTCCAAGTCAGTGAGTAAGGAAGTTGGAGGCGAAGCAACTCCATTCTGATCGCTCGTCGCGCCGTTCGTGGAGACAACTCCGAGCTTACCATAGCGCCGAGCGTAAGCGAGCAGCGGATCTTCCACGGGCTTGGCGTATTTTCCGTCGCCATCCATCTCGACCCAGTTCTGCTCGTACGCGTAGAGCTCGTTGGCGATCCCGAATCTCACCGCCGCTCTCTTGAACGCGTCGGTCGACGCCTGCTTGTAATCGCGGCCAGTTCCGATATCCTCGCGAATCACGCCGAGGATTTGGAGCCGCGCTTTGAAGGAGTACTGCGCCCCGTCGCCGTCCTCACCGGCGATTACCGCCAGCAGTTCCAGCGTGAGGTCCCATTCGCCCGGAGCGACCGCGTCGAGTCTCTCCCGGACGGTGTTCGCTTCGATATAAGCGACGAATCTCGCGAAGTATTTGCCATCGCGCGCTGTCACTTTTCCATCCTGTCGCCAGGAGATTACACCAACTGGTAGTGGGGCGGAAAGCTTCGCCCATACGTCCGTCTTCTCGAGGTAGGCATCCTGTCTTGCAATCATTCTCTCATCCATCCGTTGTTAGTCGCTAAAGTTTGTTTCTGGTGAATTTCTGCACGTCTCCCACCGCACCGCACTGTTTGCCGTGCTCGCAATACCAGCCGTGCCGATCGAAAAAAACGAGGTGGTGGATTCTGGTTTGGTCGGTGGTCTCTTCGACGCGATAGAGTTTCATCACCGACGTTCCCTTTCCGCACATCTCGACGGGATCCATCGGCCGAATGCGGACCTTTCTCGCCCCCTCCGTTTTCTCCTTCCTCCTACTGTTGAGGTTCCTCCTTACTCGTGGCAATGTAAGCTCCTGCGATTCCGTCACTTACGCGCCGTGGCTTCGGCACATATTCGGGTATATAAAATTAGCCCTCTGGCAGCATGAGCGCAACCCATTTGGGGCACAAATTTCGCTTTTCCTCCTCCCATGTTTTTGCGTGCTGTGTACCCGTATTTCA
>QHVA01000164.1 GCA_003223425.1 Gemmatimonadota bacterium | reverse complement strand
GGCGTCGTGTCGCGCGGGATAGGCATCGGTGGTAACCCCGATTATTCAGTGGGAGTGGTCGCGCTTCAACGAGCTCACTGCCGACGACCTGTACGGTGTGGTGCAGCTCCGCGAAGCTGTGTTCATCGTCGAGCAGAACTGCCCTTATCCGGACGCTGATGGGCGCGACCCAAACGCATGGCATCTCCTGGGCTGGGTCCAAGGCTCGTCCGGACGAAAGCTTGTTGCATACGCGCGGATCTTCGAGCCAGGAGTGCGTTATCGTGAAGGATCGATCGGTCGCATCGCGACGGCACCCGACGTGCGGGGCACGGGTCTTGGAAAGACGCTCATGGCCGAAGCGTTGCGACGAATCGAATCGCTCGCACCGGGGCAGGTCATCAAGATCGCCGCACAGCGCCGACTCGAGAATTTTTATCTCGGTTTCGGGTTCAAGACGATCTCGCCCCCGTATGAGGAAGACGGGATCATTCACGTTGACATGTTACGCTAGCAACGAGATCCAGTGATTACCAAAGCACGCTACTGCGAGGGCGAGACCTTCTCCGAGTTCATGGCTCGTCCAGTCCCCAATCACGATCTGTGGGTAGCCCTTTCCCGCCGCGTTGTCATTCCGGTCGAGTATTCCGCCCGAGTCGAAGCACTCGGCGGACGCTGGCATCTGCTGGTATTGAGCGAGGACTGGTGCGGGGATTCCGTGAATATTGTCCCGATCATCGCCAAGCTCGCCGACTCGGTGAGCAACATGGACATGCGGATTCTCGCGCGCGACGAGAACCTGGACATCATGGATACGCATCTTACCGGCAAATCGCGATCGATACCGATCGTGATTTTATTGAACCCGAAGTTTCAGGAATGTGGCTGGTGGGGCCCGCGGCCGCGCGAGCTGCAGAAGTGGGTGATCGAGAAGGGGCTCAAGCTGCCGAAGGACGAGCGGTACAAGGAGCTTCGCACGTTCTACGCACGCGATCACGGCCTAACCACTATGAGCGAGATCGTCGAAATGCTCGAGCACTGCTGTGTCCGAGGCCCGATCGCCGCGCCCGCTTCGGCCAGCTCGGCATCCTAGTTCGCGTGATCGACTGAGCGTTTAGACTTCAAGATTTTTCGCAGTCGGTCAGGCGGAGGGGTCCTCTTCGTCAGCAGCACTTCGCTCGGGCGGAGCCCCTAACTACGCTCCCTCGCTCTGCTCGGTCGCGGGTCTCCTTGTCGCGAAGTGGGTGCCTCCTACGAGGACCCCTTCGCCTTCCCTCGCCGTGCATCTCGGTTTGCACGGGTCAGTCGATCGCGCGCACGCACGCCACAACCCGCGCCGAAGGCGCGCGCAGTTACGGATCTATATAGGGAGGTGAGGGTGTCCTCGTAGGCGGCGCCTCGCGTAGCAAGAGACTCGCGCGCGCTGTTGTTTTTTGCGCGCGAGGCTCGATGCGTGTAAGCGAGCTAGCCGCCGAAGAGGACACCCTCACCGACCCCGAACAGAGATGCCAAATGCGAGACGGCGCGCTAAACTGCTGCGCGCTGGAGAAGTAGCGTAAACGTGGAGCCTTGGCCGAGCTCGCTCGTCACGGTGAGTGAACCGCCCATGGCCTCGGCAAGTCGACGGCTGATCGAGAGTCCCAGTCCTGTGCCGTTATCGACCGTGCCCTTGCTCTTGATCTGGACGAACGGCTGGAAGACCGCCTGCAGCTTGTCAGCGGGAATCCCGCAGCCGCTGTCACGCACGTGTACGACAACCGCATCGGACTCACCCAGACAATCGAGCTTAACGCTGCCGCCGCGACCAGTGAACTTGATGGCGTTCGCGAGAAGGTTCAGCACGATTTGCTGCACCTTGGTCGCATCCGCGTGCGCGACGACGGACTCGTCACGGCACTCGTACTCGTAGCCGATCTCCTTTGTCTCGAGCTGTGGTCCAATCAGCGATTCCATCACGCTCAGAATGGGATTCATTGGCGTTTCGGCGAACAGCACCTCGATTGGCTGTCCGCTCTCCAGTTTCGCGAACTCGAGTATCGTGTTGATGAGACCGAGTAGGTGTTGCTGGCTTAAGTGAATCCGCTGAACGTAGCGCCTTTGGGTTTCATTCAACGCGCCGTGAATCTCTCTCTCCAGAAGCTCGGTGTAGCCGAATACTGCCTGGAGTGGCGTGCGAAACTCGTGGCTCAGGAGCGCCAGGAATTCGGATTTCACCCGGTTTGCAACTTCCGCTTCCTCGCGCGCCTTTCTCTCGCTGATCAACAGCTCGTCCTTCACACGATTTGCCACTCCGAGCTGGGTTGTGCGTGATGCGACGCGAAGCTCGAGCTCCCGATTGAGCTCGCGCACGCTGGCTTCCGCTTCCGTTCGTCTGGTGGCGTCTCGCACGATCCAGCGGTACCCTGTGAGCTTCTTATCACGATCAAGAATCCGCCCGATCGAGACGGAAACCGATAGCGGGCTCCCACTGCGCTGAGTAAGAGCAGTCTCCCAATCGTCGACTTGATCCAGTCCGCAGAGACGATCGAGCTGATGCGGATAGTCTTTGCGCGCGGATGGGGCGAAGAAAACGAGCAATGGCTTACCAATGAGAAACTGCGTGGCCATGCCGAGAAGGCGGCTCGAAGCCGCGTTCGCCTCGCGGATCACGCCTCTCGTATCGGTGACGAAGTACGCGTCGGGTGCGAGCTCGAACAGGTCGTAGTATTTCTGTCGTTCGACTTCGGCTGAGCGACGGCTCGACAAAAGTTCCTCGTTCTGCAGACGGAGCTCCTCGTCGGCGAGGCGCAACTTCTCCATCGCCGAGACGAGATCGATCTCATCGTCGCGAACTTTTTTGACGACAACTTTCGGAGCAGCTTCCGTGTTCGATTTGATGTGGGCTGCGTTCCGGGCGTCGAAGCGGGCGGATGCATCGCTCACTTTCCGCGGGAATTCGCGTAGGTCAGCTGTCGTCGGTTGGTGCTGACTGGGGTCCGCCATTTGGGATGCGATTAAGTCTCAGCGCGCTCCGAAAAACAGGTGACATGCAACTCCAGGGCCTGCCTCCCCGCGGTTGCGCGTGGAGCGATTCTGATAATGGAAGATCCCGCCCCTGAAAAACGACGAGGCACGGAGCGATCCGTGCCTCGTTCGTTTCCGTCCGGCGCTTCGATTAGGGGTTCGTTTCGGTCGACGCATTCGACCGACGACCGCCGCGGGATGCTTCACCGCCTTTTCTTCCCGCAATTCTCGCCTCTTCGCTCGTGAATTCGTGTGCGGTTCCTTTCTGGTGCGCGGCGCGACCTCCTTTCGCCGCAATTGCGCGCTGCGCCTGAGGATCCATTGCCGCGAATCCGCGCGGAGTCTTCCGACTCACTGTGCCCGTGCTGCGCGTCTCCACTCCGCTGTCGCTTCTACTGCTACTTAACGTCGCACTGCTTCCGCTCATTCTGTTGCCGCTAATCGTTCCGCTGCCTCCGCTCATGCCACTGCTGCTGGCGCCTCCTACTCCGCCGCTTCGTCCGCTCCGCTCGTCCATTCTTTCCCCTGGGTTGTTGGCCTGGTCTGCCATTATCCATCTCCTGCCGCAATTTTCGAGTGTGATGAAGTCGCGGCTGCTCGACGTCCACGGTGAGAGCGGTGGATTGGCCGGTCGCGAGCCGCGTCTGAGTGAAAATCAGATGCGCAAGCGTCAGGCCGCAATTTCCGGGCGAGGGCGAACCGCCTGCGACCTCTCGGAAGAATGTGGATTTCTCCCTCTTGTTCAATTGTGTGAGGCCTTGCCCCGTCTTTTCTCCCCACCGGCAGGCCTCTTATGTTATAGGAGAGCGCTGCCGCGGCCCGAAACGGATGCGGCCGGCTCCGCGTTTGCGTAACTTCTTCGTCCGTTAAGTCGCGTGTCGCGTGATTAATCCTCTCGGAGGTTACGAGTGAATCCAGTAGAGGAAGAAACGCTATCGAAGATCGAGGTGCTCGCCGATCTCGAGCCAGTTGTCGCCGAGCTGATGACGGCGCACGAAGCCAAGCGTGTGCTGTGGTTTCCCGCGGAGTTGCTGGAGCCGCCACCCGGAGAGGATCCGGACCGCCATCTCAAAGAATTGCGAGAGCGTGCGCGCGGAATAAGCGATCCGGCGCGCGTCGCGCTTGCCCTGAATCTCCTCACCGAGGAAGGGTTGCCTCATTTCCACCGCCTCCTTGCCGTTTACCTGGGTACCGACAGCATCTGGGCGAAATGGAACAATCTCTGGACGGCCGAAGAGGATCGGCACGGCGCGATTCTGCACGATTACACGAGGGACGCGGGTGTGTTCGATCCCGTCGTGATCGAGAAGATGCAGTTCGACTACATCAAGGCGGGATTCGAGCCCGAATGGGACCGCGATCCGTACCGCGTTTTCGTTTACACATCGTTACAAGAGCGAGCGACGCAGGTCTCGCACGCCAATACAGGCAAATTCGCTTCGCAGTACGAGCCGACGATAGGGACTGTGCTGCAGAACGTCGCGAAGGAGGAAGCGAGGCACTATACGTTCTATCGCTCTGTGTTCAAGGCGGTGATCGAGAGAGATCCGAACCAGGCGGTGGTCGCGGCGGCGAAGATTATGCCAGCGATCGACATGCCCGGCGTCAACATGCCGCACTTCCGGGAGCTCGCCGACGTCGTGAGACGTGCGGGCATCTACGGTCCGCGCGATTATCTCAAGATCGTCGAGGAGTTGATCAAGTACTGGTCGATCGAGTCGCTCGACGGGCTCAATGATCTGGGACGGAAAGCGCAGGAGAAGATCATGGGGATTCCCGCGCGTCTCGAGCGCATCGCCGACGTCATGGAGCAAAAGACCAAGCCCAAGACCTTCGCGTTCGACGTGATCTTCAATCGCGTCTTCGCAATGGAGTGACAGCGCGGATTGGAGTTTTTCGCGATGGTCAGTCGGACGGGGTGCCCTGCGGCCGAAGAGGACACCCTCACCGACCACGTACAGGAAGGCAAGCCGAAGCGGGCCATCGGTGCGGGATGCGCGGGCCGCGAGTTGTCGCGCTATGAGCCGGCGAGGCCGAGATCGGCCGAGCGCGCCTG
>QHVA01000163.1 GCA_003223425.1 Gemmatimonadota bacterium | reverse complement strand
GAGTCGTGAGCAATAGCACTGCACCGCCGAAGGCGATTGCCAGGCAGGTATACAACACGGTTAACGCCGCCGTTCGACGGAGGATGTAGCCGAGGGCGAAGCGTGCGAGCGTCATCCCCGTCCAGTAAAGCGACAGGATAAGGAGTGCGTTCCGCGCGGGGGCGGCCAGCTCCTCGGTAACGAATGTGGATGTCCAGCCACCGACCGTGATCTCGTTTCCACTCTCGAAAAAAAGGATCACTCCCATTAGCAGGAGCAGAGGATCGCGCAGGAGCTTGCCAGCTTGCGCGATCGGGAAACCCTGCGGCTGCTTTGGCGCCGGAAAAACTGCGATCGCAATTAACGCCATCGGAATCAGAAGGAGCCCACCCACGCCGGCAAGCATCGCCGCTTGTGAGTAACGATCGATCAGCATCCCGAGCGCAAATGGAACTCCTACCGCTCCGACGCCGAAAAACGCGCCAAGCAGATTGAGCTTTGCCGCACGCTGCTCACCGCTGATGTCGGCGACGAGAGCGTTGGTCCCGCCGTTGATTATGCCGCCACCAAAACCCGTGACGAGGACAGCGAGACGCAACTTGTTCAGCGACGACGCGAAAGCGATCCATTCGAGTCCAAGCGCGACCATCAACGTCGCCGTCAGAAGAATTCCTTTGTAGCCGTAGCGATCGACCAGCGGACCAAAGACGAGAGACGCGGCGAGTATCCCGAACGACATCAGCAGGAAGAGCGAGCCCGCTTCTGCTTTGTCGATTCCGAAGCGCGCCATGATCGACGGAAGCACCGAGCCAAGAGTGGTGAAAACGATGCCGAAGGTGAGCAGCCCAAAGCACGCGCACGTGAACAGGAAGCGCCGCGAGCTCATGTCGATGTTCCTTGATTCGCGAGCATTGCCAGTCGCCCCGCGCCGAACAATCCAGCGTCAGTTCCGAGCGCGCTGACAACCAGTCGCACCTGCTCGATCGCAATCGGCTGCGCCCATCGCCTGGCCTCGGTGTGAATGCGGTCGATGAATTTTGCGCCCGGACCAAAGACTCCGCCACCGAACACGATGATCTCGGGGTTGAACAGGCTCACGAGATTGGCAACGGCCATTCCCCAAAGCTCGATCGCGTTGTCGATCACTGCGATGGCGATCTTATCGCCGCGCTCGTGCGCCCCGAAGATATCGCCAGCATTGAGATCATCCGGATTCTTCCTCGCAAACGCGCCGTCGTAGCTCGCATCGGCATGGACCAGATCCAGCGCTACACGAACAAGCCCCGGGCCTGAAGCCTGATCTTCCAGACATCCGTGCTGGACGTAACGAGGCATGAACGGCCGATCGAGCGCGAGCCAACCGATCGCGCCGGCGACATCGCCGTGGCCACGAACCACGCTGCCGCCCGAGAGGATTCCCGCACCAATGCCAGTGCCGATGGCAAGAAAAATCGCGTCTCTGGAACCGCGGGCGGCGCCGCGCCAGGTTTCGCCGAGAATATAGGCGGCACGGTCGCTGTCGATCGTGACGCGCACGTGAGGCCCTAGCGAAGCGCGCAGCTCCTCCAGCAGCGGATAGTCATCCCAGCCACCGATATTTGGAGCCCAGACAGTTCCGCCGTCAGTGCGGTAGATACCCGGCACGCAAACGCCTGCTGCCTTGCTCTGATGCTCGTCGATTAATCGCTGCAGACTCTCGCCGATCAGAGCTCCGACCGCGGCACCCTGCCGGCCAGCGAGTGGAATTGCTTCTCGAGAGATCAGCTCGCCGTCGTCAGTGAACGCCGCAACCGCGAGCTTGGTCCCTCCGAGGTCGGCGCCAACGAAAGTCATGCGGGACGAATATAAGAACTAGGTTGCGGCCTGCATCCCCTCGTCGTACCGTTTCGTCTATGTGCGGACGCGCAACGGTCGTCAATCCCGACGGGATCACCGAAAAAGTCTACGGCTACACCAAGAAGCTCGTACCGAGCGACTGGAAGCCGCGCTACAACCTGAATCCGCGCGAGGAGATTCCGACGGTCTATTACGATCCGTTCCTGCGCCAGCGCGTGCTCCGCACCATGCACTGGAATCTCATTCCGTCGAAACTGGAGAGCAGAGAAAAAGTGGACGAGTTCGATTCGCACTACTCGACCTTCAACGCGCGGATCGAGACAGTTGCGTCAGTGCCGACCTTTCAGCAGGCGTGGCGCAGCCAGCGTTGTCTGGTTGTGATCGACGGGATAATCGAATGGGTCGGCGAGAAGAGGCACAAGACTCCGCATCTCATTCGCCATCGTGAGGGAACTCCATTCGCGATGGCGGGACTCTGGAATCGCTGGCACAGCAGAACCAATGGCGATGAAATCTGGTCCTGCACAGTCATCGTCAAAGATGCTGACGATTGGTACAGCCGGTTTCACGATCGGATGGCCGTACTGCTCGGACCCGAATCCTACGATCAGTGGCTCGATCCCGAGCGCAAGCGCGGGCAGCTGGACATTCTGAGCAAATCCGCGTACCACCGAAATGGCGAGCTGGAGTTCTTTCCTATCTCGACACTGGTGAACAATCCGCGCTACGACTCCCCGGATTGTATCGAGCCCGCGAGCCTCTCTGAGCCGTTAGACGATTCCGAGCTGCGGCGCGATTCCAAACCCCAATTGGATTTGCTCCTGTAGCCGGAGGCGGGAGGCGGGAGGCGGGAGGCGGTAACAGCTCAGTTGTAGTTTGAATCCCGCAAGGATCTACGTTTCCTCTTCTCGCTTCCCGCCTCCCGCCTCCCGCCTCCCGCCTCCCGCATATTCGTCCCAAAGAGTCGCCATCGCCCGCATTCCCAGACGGAAATTCTCTTCGCTCATCCACTCGTCGGGTGCGTGAGCGTTTTCTCCGGGTAGCCCGAAGCCAACGAGCAGAACCGGCGCGCCGAGTATGCGCTCGAAGTCGCCGACGACAGGAATCGAGCCGCCTTCGCCAGTGATCACCGGCTCCTTGCCGGACGCGGCGCGCAATGCGCGACGAGCCGCGTCGAAGATCGGTCCGCTCAGCTCAGCTCGCCACGGACGTCCGCCATGGAGGGTCTGAACATCTACCTTGACTCCTTTCGGCGCGACCCTGGCGACGTGCGCTTTCATCAGCTTCTCGACGTCGGCTGGATCCTGATCAGGCACCAGACGACAGCTCACTTTGGCCATGGCCTTGGCAGGCAATACCGTTTTCGCACCTTCACCGGTGTATCCGCTGAGAAGTCCGTTCACTTCACAGGTCGGGCGCGTCCAGAGCTTCTCGAGAGTCGTGTACCCTTTCTCCCCGGCAAGCGCGTCGACTCCTGCTTCTTTCATGAGAGTCTTGTCGTCGAACGGAAGCGAGCGCATCTGCTCGCGAATTTTCGGATCCCACTCGCGCACGTTGTCGTAGAATCCCGGAATCGCAATGTGGCCGTTCTCGTCGTGGAACGTCGCGAGAATGCGCGCCAGCGCCATCGCCGGATTTACGATCGCACCACCGTAGCTTCCGGAATGAAGATCGCCGGCCGGACCCTGGACGTTTATCTCGAAGTAGGCGAGTCCTCGCAGCGATGAAAGAATCGACGGCAATCCGGGTGCGAACATCGCGGAATCCGAGATCACGACAGCGTCGGCATGAAGGAGCTTCTTCTGCTGTTCGACGAACGAGGCCAGATGCTCGCTACCGATCTCCTCTTCCCCCTCCGCGATTACCACAACGTTGACCGGGAGTTTTTTTCGGGTGGCGAGATGTGCCTCGAGCGCTTTCACGTGCAGGAAAAGCTGGCCTTTGTCATCGACGGATCCCCGCGCGAAGATCTTTCCGTCTCGCACCGTCGGCTCGAAGGGCGGTGATGTCCACAGCTCGAGCGGCTCGGCCGGCTGCACGTCGTAGTGACCGTAGATAAGAACGGTCGGCGCTCCTTGCGCCTTTCTCCATTCACCGACGACGACCGGATGTCCGGCCGTCGGATAGATTTTCGCCGGCACGCCGATCTTGTCGAGCGACGCCTTCACCCATTCGGCGGCGCGCTTCGTATCTCCGTTGTGGTCTGACTTCGCGCTTACGCTCGGAATGCGCAACAAATCGAAGAGCTCGTTACGGATCCGCGCGTCGTTGTCGGAGAGAAACTTCTCGATATCGCGCGGAATTCCTCCCACGCCATTGCCAGCACTTTTGCTCCGCGAGCCTTTGGCTCCGGTAGCTTTGCTGCCGGAGGTCTTGGCTCCGGAACTTTTGACCGTCTTGGTTGACTTTGTCATCGGCTCAGACTCGGTTGCATTTTCGTTTTCATAAAAGATATGCGACCAGCAGGATGGATCACCGGCCATTGGTCGCCCCCGCGAACAACCGCATCACCGTCATGCCAGCAAGGGTAGCGATCAGGCATAAGCCGACGCTCAACACAACGTAACTTGTCGCGCGCGCGTATTCGCCTCCCTCGATCAACCCCAGCGTTTCCCCGCTGAAAGTTGAGAACGTCGTGTATCCTCCACAAAACCCGACGATAAGGAGTGCACGTAACTCGGGCGATAGCTGCATGTTGAGAAACTGGCGCACCAGAATTCCGATTAGGAAGCAACCAGACACGTTGACGAACATTGTTCCAATCGGAAATCCGCTTGCACTCGTTCTCTGCACGGCGCCGCCGATCAGATAGCGGAGTACCGATCCGACCGCGCCGCCGAGTGCGATAAGAACGTAGATCATTTACCTTGATTATAGCGGTTCATGGAGGCGAGGAAAAATGCACGGCTTGAAGGGTGAGCGGGTACTGATGCGGATCCACATCGGCGAGCGCGACAAGTTCGAGGGTGAGCCGTTGTACTGGGCGATCGTGCAACTCTTGCGCAAGCGCCACTATGCCGGCGCGACAGTCACGCGTGGCATCATGGCCTTTGGCGCAAGTAGCCGGATTCATGCGGCCAAGTTCCTCGAGCTGTCGCTCGACCTGCCGATTGTGATCGAGTGCGTAGAAACGCAGGAGAGGATCGACGCGATTCTTCCCGAGCTCGACACGATGGTCAGCGGCGGCCTGATCACGCTGGAGCGGGTCAACGTGATCATGTACCGTCCACACGAGACGAACGAGGGGCGTCCGGACATGACCACCTCCGCCAGCTATGGCGAATCGCCTCGCTGAAGAAACGAGTCCGTACCTGCTCCAGCACGCCGAGAATCCGGTTGATTGGTACCCGTGGGGAGCTGAGGCGCTCGAGAGGGCCAAGCAGGAAGACAAACCGATCCTCCTGAGCATCGGCTACGCCGCCTGTCACTGGTGCCACGTGATGGCGCACGAGTCCTTCGAGGACGACGAGACCGCTCGCCTCATGAACGACCGCTTCGTCAACATCAAAGTGGATCGCGAAGAACGGCCTGACATCGACGGCATCTACATGCAGGCCGTGCAGGCGATGACCGGCCACGGCGGCTGGCCGATGACGATGTTCCTGCTGCCCGATGGAAGTCCGTTCTACGGCGGGACTTACTTTCCGCCCGACGACAGACACGGCATACCGTCGTTTCGCAAAATTCTCCAGGCGGTAAGCGATGCCTACGCGGAAAGACGGGACGGCGTCGCGCAAAGTGCGGAGCAGCTGAGACAAATCTACGAGACCAACCTCGCCCGCTCTCGGAGCGGTGGACGCCTCGCTCGCGAGGTGCTCGACACCGTTTACCGATCGCTGGCACAACGCTATGACGCCAAAAACGGCGGCTTTGGCGGCGCTCCGAAGTTTCCCGCGACGATGGTGCTCGATTTTCTTCTGCGCTATTGGAAGCGCACAGATACAAACGACGCGCTGGAGATGGTAGCGGCCTCGTTCCGCAAAATGGCCCGCGGCGGAATCTACGATCAGATCGGCGGCGGATTCGCGCGTTACTCGGTGGATGAAAAGTGGCTGGTTCCACACTTCGAGAAGATGCTGTACGACAACGCGCTGCTCACCCGACTCGGCGCACACCTGTGGCAGGCAACACGAGATGATGAGATTCGTCGCGTCACGATCGAGACCGTCGAATGGATCAGTCGTGAGATGACCGCGCCGGAAGGCGGCTTCTATTCTTCGCTCGATGCCGACAGCGAAGGCCACGAAGGGAAATTCTATGTTTGGAGCGAAGAGGAGCTGGACTCCCTGCTGGGCGCCGATTCCCGCGCGTTCAAGACCTATTACGGAGTCACGCCCGGCGGGGGCGGCAACTTCGAAGGAAAGAACATCCTCTTCGTTTCGTCTGATCGCAGCGCCGCGGCAGCACGAGCTGGTGTCGATAACGAGACCCTGGACGCCGTAGTCTCGAGGTCGCGCCGAATTCTCTATGACGCACGGGCTCGACGCGTCTGGCCCGGTCGCGACGAAAAGATCCTCGCCTCCTGGAACGGCTTAATGCTGAGAGGCGTCGCGACGGCGGCCAGAGCTTTCGATCGAGATGATTTTGCCAGACTCGCCATACGCAACGCGGAATTCCTTGCGCGTGAGATGGTTCGCGACGGGCGAGTGCTGCGCTCGCACAAGGAAGGCGTGACGCGAATCAGCGGTTTTCTCGACGATCATGCCGCTGTCGCACTCGGATTTATCGCCGTCTACGAGCTGACATTCGACGAGCAGTGGGTGAATCGGGCGCGCGAGATCACTGATGCGATGATCGAATGGTTCTGGGACGACGAGGTTGGCGCATTCTACGATACCGCGCGTGACGCCGAGCAGCTCATTACCCGGCCGCGCGATGTGACTGACAATGCAACGCCTTCCGGGACATCGCTGGCGGTAGATCTACTGCTTCATCTCGCTGAGCTGCGGCACGACTCTGAGTATAGGCGCCGCGCGACCTTTGCTCTGGAGTCGCTCGCCGAACCGATGCTCAGGTTTCCAACCGCGTTCGGACACCTGCTCGGCTGCGCCGACATGGATCTTTATGGCGCCATCGAGGTTGGCCTCGTCGGAGAGATGTCGAGCGCGAACTTCAAGGCACTGGAGCGGACGGTGGCGGAGAGGTACGTTCCATCGCTCGTGCTGGCGGGAGGACCGCCGCGTGCACACTGGACGATCAAGCTGCTGGAGGATCGGCCGCTGGTCGATGGCAAGCCAACGGCGTACGTGTGTCGCGGTTACGCCTGCGATAAACCGGTAACGGACTCTGAGGCACTGTCGGATCAACTGGAGAACGCAGTAAGGGTCGCGGCAACCACCCACTCCTGAGGAGATTCAGATGGACCGCATCAACAATCGTATTGCTCACGTCTACGGTTATGCGGTTTGCCTCACCGCCGTCATCGTAATGTTCTTCGCGATCAAACAGATCATCGATTCCGCGATCAACCTGAGCGATCCGTTACGGGCCGACATCGGCGGATACACGCCAATGGGACGCTCGCTCACAAACTTTGAGCTGTACAGCTTGCAAGCGCGTCGCCAGCCGAACTTCCCGATGTATGGGCCAATGCAGGTAGCTGCAGCTCCGCGGAATCCGGCTGACACTTCCGAGGCCGAGCTGCGGCGTCTTTACGATGCCGAGCGCGCGACCGCAATCGGAAATGGACGCTTTCGCGCGATAAAATCGCTCGTCGGAAATCTGCTGCTGATCATTTTTGCGGGAATACT
>QHVA01000159.1 GCA_003223425.1 Gemmatimonadota bacterium | reverse complement strand
CCAGGCAAACGGCGCGACGACGAGGTCGCCGCGCTTGACGGTGCGAACGTCTTTGCCGACCGCCTCGACGACGCCGATGAACTCGTGCCCCATGCGCTGCCCCTTCTCACTGGGCTCCATGTTCTTGTACGGCCACAGGTCGCTCCCGCAGATGCAGGCGCGCGTGATGGTGAGGAGGGCGTCGGTCGGTTCAATCAGGTGGGCGTCCGGGACTGTCTCGACGCGAACGTCGCCCGCCCCGTGCATAACAGTGGCTCTCATGGTGATATCCGTAGCTCGTGGTCATGTCGTATTCACACCACGCAATCAAGCACGATCGAGAGCTTCGGTCTACTTGAGAGCTATTTACGGCTTGATAAGGTCTCCTTAACAATGGTCGATGATCTGGACCGGAATGGCGGTGTTCGTCGCGGTTGCGGAGGCCAAGGGGTGATCGATGTCCCTTTTGGCTTTAGTTATGAATGGACGAGGATGTTTCTGCCGACGGGTTTTCAGATAGCGTTCATTGAGAAGCCGAGCTTATCAGGCCAACAGTATAGCCGCGTAGATCAAAGAGTCGGGATGCGTTTGATTGCGACCACAACGTACTCCGGGGTTTATGCGCCCACTGATGGGAGAGAATACGATGCAGAAGCGGAATCTTGGAAAGAGCGGGCTGGAAGTTTCGGCGATTGGGTTCGGGGCGATGGGAATGAGCCAGAGCTACGGTCCGCCGCCCGGGACCAGGGAGGAGATGATTGTCGTCCTACGGGAGGCATTTGAACGGGGCGTTAGCTTCTTCGACACCGCAGAGATTTATGGTGCGGGCAAGAACGAAGAGCTCGTTGGCGAAGCCCTCGCTCCCTTCAAGGAACGAGTGGTGATCGCAACAAAGTTCGGGTTCAAGGATCCCGCCGCCGGCGCCAGTGCTGGTGTGGATAGTCGCCCCGAACGTATCAAACAGGTGGCCGAGGCATCGCTCAAGCGACTCAGAGTTGATGCGATCGATTTGTTTTATCAGCACCGTGTCGACCCCGCCGTCCCGATCGAGGATGTGGCGGGGGCAGTGAAGGATCTGATCGAGGAAGGAAAGGTGAAGCACTTCGGCCTCTCCGAGGCAAGCGCGAAGACCATCCGTCGCGCCAATGCTGTGCAACCGCTGACCGCCGTTCAGAGCGAATACTCGCTGTGGTGGCGAGAGCCCGAGAAGGAAATACTGCCGACCTGCGAAGAGCTCGGCATCGGCTTCGTTCCGTTCAGCCCGCTGGGCAAAGGCTTCCTCACGGGAAAGATCGACGAGACTACGACGTTCGACAGTACCGACTTCCGCAATACAATCCCTCGATTTACGCCGGAGAATCGGAAGGCGAATCAGACTGTCGTCGATATTCTCAAAAAAATTGCCGAGCGCAAGAAAGCGACCTCTGCACAGATCGCGCTGGCGTGGCTGCTGGCGCAAGAGCCGTGGATCGTTCCGATCCCGGGCACTCGGAAGATCGAGCGGCTGGAAGAGAACATCGGCGCAGCGTCGATCGAGCTGACGCCCAGCGACCTCCGTGAAATCGAGGATGCTGCATCTACGATCACGGTGCAGGGTGCGCGGTACCCGGAGGCGGTGCAGAGAATGATCGACCGCTGACGCGATCTATAGAATAGAGCGCATAGAAACAGGAGGCAACGTGCGCATAGGCATTCTTGGTTCGGGTCTGATGGGTGGCAAGCTCGGGACGATCTTTGCCCGGGCCGGCCACGAGGTGGTGTTCAGCTACTCGCACAGCAAGGCGAAGCTCGAGCGATTAGCGCGGGAAGCGGGAAGCGGGGCGCGGGCTGGCACTCCGGCGGACGCAGCGAAGGACGCGGACGCGTTGTTGCTCGCGGTGCACTGGTCGCGCGTCGACGATGTCCTGAAAAAGGCTAGCGACCTCGCGGGTAAAGTCATTATCAGCTGCTCGCTGCCAATGAACGCAGACGACACAGGTCTCGTCGTCGCGCACAAGTCATCGGGCGCGGAGAAGTTGGCGAAGAAGATTCCCAAGGCTCGTGTCGTCTCGGCTTTCAGCACCGTGCCCAGTGAAGTGTTATTCAGCGTCTTTGAAAGGGCGGGAAGCGGGAGACGGGAAGCGGGGAACGGGAAGCGACCGAGCCTTGTCTATTGCGGGGAGAATGCGCGTGCGAAGAAGGTAGCCGCTCAATTGATCAGCGATGTCGGTTTTGAGCCGGTGGACGCCGGCCCACTCCGAATTGCGCGCTATACCGAGCCGTTCGCGCTGCTGGTCGCGCAACTCGCGTACGAAGGAGATCGCGGACCGGCGCTGGCGTATCGGTTCGAGTGGTTCGAGGAGCGTGATTAGAGGTCGGGGCTAATGTCGCGCGGAGGTGGCAGCGGTCAGACTGAAGACCGCGCCGTGTGGAATACCAGGATAGCTCCCGCCATGCGGCCACGATTTGTTGTCCATTCGCATTCCGGACTCGGTCGCGCCTTCGTCGCGGAAGCGCTCATCGAGCGTCAAACGACCGGTAGCCTCGTCGAAATTCGCGAGTATCAGGCGGTGCAGCAGTGTGCCATACCCGGTGATCACTACGCGTCGATGGTTTGGTTCGAGCGATATCCAATGAGGGATATCCTCGTCGCCCAACACGACGCGTGAAACTTCGCGCGGCTTCGCCGGATCCGAGATATCCAGACTGACAACGGCGTGCCATGCGGGGACCGTAACCATATAGTAGTGTCCGACGATAACGGGAATCGCGCAGTAAGTGTCTTTCTTTCGGGGGAATGATGACACGAGCTTCCCAGCGGGGGAGCCGCCGTCGAGTCCACTGAGCAGGTAAAGCCCGCAGTCAAACGTTGAAACGAGAACAGTTTTTCCGTCGGCGAGCAGCCTCGGCTCCGCCGTTAGCCCTGCTTCGTCTCCACGTGGACCTTGAGGGAGGTCGAAGGTCTTGAGGAGCTGCAGATCGGAAAGCCGCCACAGTTGTACCGACGGAATTGCGTCTCTACCATCCATGTCGGTCGTCGTCGTAATGACGCGGTCGAGTTTCGGAATTATGACGGCCGAGTACGGCCGGATGCGCCGATCGACACCTGTACGGTTTGCAGAGACGTGACGCACCACTCCGCCGCGATCTGTCAGCTCAGCGAGGCCGCCTGGTGCGACTCCCACAGAATCGTGTTGCATCTGGAATGTCGCCAATACGTTGCCGTTGGGGAGGCGCAAGAAACTGTGCGGATGCATCATCCCGGCGATGTCTCCGAACTTGCCGTCGAGCCGCGGGTGCGCCGGATCGCTTGCGTCGAATATGAAACTTTGGCCGCTGCGGAAACCATTCGCGAAGAGTCGACCGTTCGCCGGCATTTCGTGTTCGGTGTGATGAGGCCGGTTGTTGCGGCCCGGGACCGGGACGGTAGTTACAAGTCGACCGTAGCGATCTGATGCGGGTCGGACATCGAACACCGCGAGGAAATCCGGCTGTGTGGTGTCTTGCGAGGCGGTCCACACGTACAGAAAGTCGCTTGAGCGCTTCGCCTGTGCAGCGAGCGTGCTCCCGCCAACAGTGAGCAGAAGGGCCGCTCTGATCCAAAGCCTGGCTGACATTTGCATGAGCGTAGCGATCAAATGTGGGGTCAACTGCCTGAGGTGGGAAGGTGCCGATGTTGACAGAATCGGCAGCCTTGACAAATACTCCTCGCGAGGACTAATTTCAATTCATGTCGGTTCCGACTCCTGCCGCCGCAATGGCGATTCACGATTCGCTGGAAGAGGAGGTGCTTATCGCCCTCGTCCGTGCCGCATGGCTGGCCGCGGAACGCTCCACTACGATCACCACCGCGGCGGGCCTCTCGCCTTCGCAATACAACGTCCTTCGCATTCTCCGCGCGGCGGGACGGGGCGGACTATCCTGCACCGAGATCGGAGAGCGGATGGTCACCCGCGATTCGGATCTCACCCGACTGATCTCGGGTCTGGAGCGCGACGGACTCGTTGTGCGAAAGACGGATGCTAACGATCGACGTCGAAGCATCAACCGAATCACTGCGGCAGGAAGGGCACTACTGAGTCGGCTCGATCACGCCGTAGCCCAGGCCGCGAAGCAGACCATGGGTCATCTCGGCCGTAAACGACTCACCGCTCTTCTCGACCTGTTGGACGCCTTTGCACCGCCCCCGCCCCCGCCCTCCTTGTCATGAGTTCAAACCTCGTGGCTACCCCACCAATCACCACCACACTCTCGGAGTTCCAATGACACATCGCTCTCGCTTCCCCTTCTCCGCATTGCTGTTGCCGTTCGCGCTTCTCGCCTCCATCCCTGGCGCTGTCGCCGGAGCGCAGAACACTGCCGAGAAACAGCTTCACACGTTGTTGGCTACCTACGAGACATCCCTGAACGCCGGGGATGCGAGTCGGATCGAACAGCTCTACACGGTGGACGGTGTCTTCATGCCCGCTGGATTCCCGACGGCGTCTGGTCGGCCGGCGGTCAGAGGCGCCTACGACGCCGTCTTCAAGAACATTCGCATCGCGATCCACTTCACCGTCGACGAGCTGAAAGTGAAGGGCAATTTCGCATATGCGCGCACACACTCGGCGGGCACTTCTACCGTCGTGGCCACGGGCGCGACCGGGCCCGAGGCGAACCGGGAGCTTTTCGTTTTTGCTCGGACGCCGAACGGCTGGAAGATCGCTCGATATCTGTTCAACAAGCCATCCTGACCTAAAGACTTGATGCGGCGTCGCCGAACGGGCGACGCCGACGAGAATATCCAGGTCTCTTGACATCAAGTATCTTGATATTAAGATATATGCATGAAGACGGTTGCAGCAAGAAAGGCAGCGGACGTTTCGGGCACTCACCTTTGGCTAGTGCTGATGAAGGCGCATCGTACGCTACAGCGCATGGCGACGCGCAGCATCGAGGCGTCCGACATCGGCCTCTCTGACTTCGCGGTCATGGAGATGCTGCTCCACAAAGGACCACAGCCCGTCAACGAGATTGGCCGGCGCGTCGAGCTCACCAGCGGAGCGATAACCACCGCCGTGGACCGACTCGAGTCGCGCGGCCTTGTGACGCGCGAAGCGCACGAGAGCGATCGCAGGGCCCGCATCGTCCGGCTGACGCCGCGAGGAAAGGAGCACGCGACGAG
>QHVA01000158.1 GCA_003223425.1 Gemmatimonadota bacterium | reverse complement strand
CGAAGGACCGGACGAAGCGGAGGTCATCGACTGTGACGGCCTCATTGTTTCGCCCGGATTCATTGATGTGCACTGCCATTTACGCGAGCCCGGGCGTGAGGATGTCGAGACGATAGCGACGGGAGCGCGTGCTGCGGCGGCGGGAGGCTTCACCGCGGTTTGTGCGATGCCGAACACCGATCCCGTCACTGACAATCAGGCTGCTGTTGGGTTCATAGTGCGTCAGGCACAGCGGGCCGCAGCCGCGCGCGTCTACCCGATCGGAGCCATCTCGGTTGGCCAGCAAGGGAATGTGTTGGCAGAATTTGGCGAGATGGTGGGCGCGGGTGCCGTAGCGGTCAGCGATGACGGCAAGCCTGTCGCGAGCGCGCAACTGATGCGAACAGCGCTCGAGTACGCCAGAACGTTCCAGATCCCTGTGATCGACCACTGCGAAGAACCAACGCTTTCGGCCGGCGGGGCGATGAACGAGGGGATTGTCAGCGCGCAGCTCGGTCTCAAAGGAATTCCCGCCGAAGCGGAAGAAATCATGGTCATCCGCGACATTCTGCTCGCTCGCCTGAGTGGTGGGCACGTTCATCTCGCGCATGTCAGTACGAAGGGTTCGGTGGAGCTTATTCGGTGGGGGAAGGAGCGCGGGATCAACGTCACCGCGGAAGCTTGTCCCCACCACCTGTCGCTGACGGAAGAGAGTGTCCGCGGCTATGACACAAATGCGAAGATGAATCCGCCCCTTCGCACGGCTAAGGATGTCGAAGCGCTCCGGCAGGCAGTGAAGGACGGGACGATCGATCTCATCGCCACCGATCACGCCCCGCACCATTATGACGAAAAAGAGCGCGAGTTTGCCGACGCACCGAACGGGATCGTCGGCCTCGAGACAGCCCTCGCCGTCGCGGTGACGAACCTCGTCGAAGAGGGTTATCTGACGTTTTCCGACCTCGTCGACCGCATGGCGTGCAGTCCGGCGCGCCTCTTCAAGCTTCCTGGTGGGTCGCTAAGACGTGGAGCGGCAGCCGATGTCACCGTGTTCGATGCCAAGGCGCGCTGGAAAGTTGACGCCTCACGATTTCTGTCAAAAGGGAGGAACAGCCCCTACAACGGAATGACCCTGATTGGGCGCCCCGCTTGTACTATTGTGGCGGGGTCGGTCGTCTATCGATCGGGGATTCCCGTCCGCGGTCGGGAGCAGATGAATCGAGCAAGGGGATGAAGTACGATGGCTGAGAGAGAGCCGGTCTCGCTGGACGCGCTCAACGGCCTCCTCAGGGAGCGCCAAAGATACGAGGAATGGCTCACCGCGCTGGAAGACAAGCGCTCGAGCACTTCCGAATCCGTGTATCAGCGTGTTCAGGCCGACTATCAAACGCGCCTGCGCGAAGTTTCGAGTAAGCTCGCCGACCGAGCCGGCGAGCTGCGCGAGAGCATCGATGCGTTGACGATGAAGCTCGATGAGATCTCACGCCAGGAATCGCAGCAGCGCGAGGCGAGACAGGAAGCGGAGCTCCGCGCGGCGGTTGGCGAATACACCGACAAGCAGTGGAAGGAGATCGGTGGCGCCTGGGACAAAGAGTTGGTGCGGCTAGTGAAGGACAAAAACGCCATCGAGGCGCAGCTCAACGAGCTCAATCGAATCTTCGCGCTCAGTGTGAAGGAGAAGCAGGCAGGAGCGATCGCCCTCGGAAGACCCGGCTCCGAGGACGGCTCGGGTGGTGGCTCCCGCGCCCCAATCTCACCCGTCGTCCCTCGTCCCGCCATCCCTGAGCCGCCGACGCTCAATCCGCCATCGCGCGTAGAACAGCCGGTCAGCTCCCGGCCGCAGCCAGCCGCGCCCAGCACTCCGACGACGCGTACACCCTTCGACGAATTCCCGGTACTACGACCAGGGAGCGGACCCGCTTCGCCTCCATCATCTGCCGCGGTTGCGACTCCACCGTCGGTACCAAAAACCGGCGGCACCCAGGATCCGAGATCCGAGCAGCACAAGACGCTCAAGTGTCCCGAGTGTGGCGCGGCGAACTATCCCACTGAGTGGTACTGCGAGCGTTGCGGGGGCGAGCTCGCAACGATGTAAAGTTCATCCCGGTGATTCCGAAGTAAAAAACAAGGCGCCCAGAGGCGCCTTTCGATCTCCTGGTAAAAAAGAGGCGCCGAGGCGCCTTTTTTTTGTCGGTGTTTACTTGCCGGGCTTAGCCAATCTGCTTTTGTAGCGAGCCGCTGCATTGCGGTGGATCAGTCCTTTTCGCGCGGCACGGTCGAGAAGCTTGACTGCAGCCAGCCGCTCCTCGGGAGTTCCAGTAGACGCGCGCTTGAGCGCGGTGCGAAGCGCCGATTTCTGGGCGCGATTGCGGACTGCAGCGGCGCGTGATTTCCGCATGTTCTTTTTCGCTGAAGCAAGATTGGGCACGAGTTGACTCTCCGGGAATTTCTGGCTGTGGTATAGTCGGGAAATTTGCCAGACCGAAGCGTTCAGGTCAACGGGCGGAGTAAGTGAAATTCGCTGAGAGAAATGCTAACTTGAACGCGCCGCTTAACAACGACACTGACACTTTGGATCAATTTCAATACTTCATCCTCGTTGCGCCTGTACTTCTCTTTTCCATGGTGGCTCACGAGTACGCGCACGGATACGCTGCGTTGAAGCAGGGAGACACCACCGCTTACGCACTCGGCAGACTTACATGGAATCCGTTGCCGCACATCGATCCTTTCCTGACGATCATCATGCCGTTGCTCACGTTCGTCGGAAGTCACGGAACGATGGCGTTCGGAGGCGCAAAACCAGTTCCCGTCGTGCCGAGGAATTATCGTAACTTCAAGCGAGGAGACATCATCGTATCGCTGGCAGGAGTGGCGACCAATCTGGTGATCGCTCTGGCGTGCATCCCGCTGATAATCATTGTCGGCCTGGTCGGAAGCTCATTCAGACAGCTGGCGACCACCGGGGCACTCGTGCAAACGATGCTTCGCTTTGGCATCGTGATCAATCTTTCTCTCGTTGCTTTCAATCTGATACCAATCCCGCCGTTGGATGGCTCACACGTATTCAAGTACTTTCTTCCTCCGGCCTGGGCCCTCAACTACCAGCGCTTAGGCGCACAAGGATTGCTGATACTCATCGTCCTCCTCACCTTTGGTCGGCCCTTGCTCAATCTCTGGTTTGCTCCAGTGTTCTTTCTCGATACGGTGGCGACTCGCGCAGTGTTTCCCTACATCATCCCCAGTCCATGGACGATGTGAGCACACAGCTCTCCGGTTCTCTCGCAGTCGCTGAGTCAGCGGCATCGGAAGTCTTCGTCGTCGAACTGGCGGAATATTCGGGGCCACTCGATCTCCTGCTCACGCTCATCCGCGACGAGCAGATCGACATCTACGACATCCCCATCGCCAGAATTGCCGAGCAGTTCCTGGCACGAATTTCGTCATTGAAGCTCGACGAGGCAGCCGATTATCTCGAGATGGCGGCTCGGCTCCTTCGCATCAAGGCGCAGATGCTGTTGCCGCGTCGCGAGGGGGAGGGGGAGGATGTTTGGGAGGATCCACGCGCCGAGCTGGTGAGACGCTTACTCGAGTACCAGCAGGTGCGCGAAGTCGTGGACGTGCTGGAGCGACGCAGTGAAGAGCGCCGCGGACGATTCGCGCGCGCGTACAGTCAGCAAGCTGTTGAAGTACCGGTGGCCGGTCCGTTGACGATCTCGCTGCCCGAGCTTCTGTCCGCTGTCGATCGCGTTTTGCGGTTGGCGAGAAAGCCGCACATTCACGATGTCGTTCCGCGCGCACTCGATGTGGATGGCGCGATAGGAATCGTCCGGGCGTTGCTCGCGATCCGTGCCCGCGCGCAATGGAAAGACATTCTCCCGCGAAAGGCGGAGCCATGGGAAGTTCTGTCGCTGCTGCTCGCACTGCTCGAGCTCGCGAAGCGCGGAGAGCTTCGCCTGATCCAGCCTCGCGCGTTCGCCGCATTTGAGATCACACGTGACTCCTCTGGCCAAGCTGCTTGAAGCGGCGCTCTTCGCGAGCGCCACGCCCATCGCGGTGGACGACTTGCGCGCGATCGCCGCTCATGCCGACGAAGGCGAGACGACCTTAGAGGCTGCCCTCGAAGAGCTGCGCACACACTACGATACTGACGGTCATGGAGTAGAGCTCGTCGAGGTTGCAGGTGGGTGGCAGATTCTGACGCGGCCGGAGTACACCGAAGCGATCGAGCGGGCTCAGCTTGCGGCACGGCCACAACGTTTGTCGGCGGCCGCACTCGAGACCCTGGCAATAATTGCCTATCGACAGCCCGTCGGCCGAGCAGAGATCGAAGAGATAAGGGGTGTCGGCGCTGGAGCGATTCTCAAATCGCTTCACGAACGGGGCTTGATCGACATCGTTGGGCGCGGTGAGGGGCTTGGCCGCCCACTAATGTACGGAACGACACCGTCGTTCCTCGAGCAGTTTGCGCTTCGGCATCTGGAGGAGCTCCCGCGAGCCGACGAGCTCGCAATCGCGCTGCGAGCGCCTCGTCCGCCGACACCTGCTGCAGTTGCTGCTACCAAGGACAACGGCGAGGCGCCCCCGCGGGCAGATTGATGCCCGAATCAATGCGAATTCAGCGCGCGCTGGCGCGCGCGGGAGTCGCTTCACGTCGCGGGGCTGAGGAGTTGGTTGCCGCCGGTCGCGTGCGCATAAATGGAATTGTCGCGGCGATCGGGCAAAGCGTCGACACTGGGCACGACAAGATCACCGTTGATGGTAAAGCGGTGGGCTCGCCCGTTGCACCGTTTTGGATCGTTCTCAACAAGCCCGCCGGCGTACTGACTACGCGCTCTGATCCGGCGGGACGCCGCACGGTGTTTGATTTGGTCGACGATGTGCCCGGCCTCACGTATGTCGGTCGACTCGATTACATGACCGAGGGCGTTCTGCTCCTGACCACCGACGGCGAGGCGGCGCACAAATTGACACACCCGAGCAGCGAAATCGAGCGAACATACGTCGTCACCGTGCGCGGTGACGGCGCCACTGCGGCACGAGCAGCGATGAAGGGGGTAGAGCTGGAAGACGGACTGGTCATGCCAACAGACGTATTGGCGCGGCGTACAGGTCGGGGGGTCTGGGAGCTGGAGATAACGATCGCAGAAGGGAAGACGCGCGAGGTACGCCGGTTGTGCGAAGCGCTGGGCCTGGAAGTGGAACGACTGGTTCGTA
>QHVA01000157.1 GCA_003223425.1 Gemmatimonadota bacterium | reverse complement strand
CCCACAGTTGAATTGAAGGCGGTGGAATCGTCCACCGTCAGAGAGAGCATCGATCGCGCGAAACGCGCTGAGCGCGAGGGACGCTGGGCCGACGCCTGCGCGGAGTACGAACAGCTCGTACGCGATCGCGACGCGCTCGCCAACACACGCCTTGCCGCACTTCGTTGGCTCGGTCGCGCCTACCTGGAGCAGGGCAATCGTGGGGCTGCGCTGGACGTGCTCGAGGCCGCCGTTGCGTCAGCGGCCATCGTCGGGTCTCCGCCCGCGATCGCCCAGGCCCTCAATGTTGTCGGGATTGTCTATCAGGTCGGCGGAGATCTGGACCAGGCAGCAACAATCTACGCCGCGGCGCGGGCTAAGGCGGAGCTGGCTGGCGACGCCGCGCTCATCGCGATGATCGATCAAAATCTCGGCACGGTGGCGATGATTCGCGGCGACCTCCGCGCCGCGCTCGAGGCATTTCGCCTGAGCCACCTCGGCTACCAAACGCTCGGAATGCGAAATCACGAAGCGCAGGTATTGAACAATATCGCGCTGGCGTACATGGAGCTGGGTGAGCTCAGTGACGCCGAGGTCGCGTACAATGAAGCGTCTCGAGCGTTCGAGGAGGACGGGGATCGGGCTCGCCAGTTGGATCTCGCCGTGAACAAGGTCCAGCTCTACATAGCTGCGCGTCGCTACGACGAAGCGCTCGCGCAGTGCCAGCAACTGCTCACAGTCGCCAGCGACGACTCCAGGCCCTGGCGGGGCGAGGTCTTCAGGCACGTCGGGGTGATCGCTCGAGAGCGCGGCGATTTCGCAAACGCTGCCGACAACCTGCTCAAGGCCGAACAGCACTCGGTTGAAAGCGGTGATCTGCTACTACGGGCAGACGTGTCGGAGCAGCTCGCTGAGTTGTATTGGGCGCAGAAGCGACATCGCGACATGCTTCAACGTCTGAACGAGGCACATTCACTCTATTCGCAGCTCAAAGCGCAGCACCGAGTTTCCCAGGTCGAGAAGCGAAATGGTGCCCTCGAGGCGCGGTTCCTCGAGATGGCGAAGCAATGGGGCGATTCAATCGAAAGCAAGGATCGCTACACGCAAGGTCACTGCGAGCGGGTCGCCTTCTTTGCGTGTGTACTCGCCGAAAGTGCTGGCTTCAACTCGCGATCGCTGTTCTGGTTCCGTATCGGTGCGTTGCTGCACGACATTGGGAAGATCATCGTGCCAACGGAGGTGCTAAACAAACCAGGGAAGCTCACCGAGGAAGAGTGGGCAATTATGAAACGCCACCCGGAGGCGGGATTGGAGCTCGTCGCCGACATTGACTTTCCCGGCGACATCAGCGCCATCATCCGCAACCACCATGAGCGGTGGGACGGTGCCGGCTATCCAGACGGCTTGAAGGGCGAGGACATTCCTTTTGCCGCCCGAATCCTCTGCGTCGCAGACGTTTATGATGCGCTGACCACCACTCGGTCATACCGGCCCGGTTTGACGCACGCCAGAGCGGCTGAGATTATGAAGTCCTCCGCCGGTCAGTTTGATCCCCAACTGCTCGACACATTTCTAATCTGGGCGGAAACGGCTGACATCCCCGGCCGACCAACTCCCCAGCGGTTAGCGATTTTTGCTTCAGGCGCCAGAGACTGAGCCCGAAGAAATGCCGACAAAAAAATGTGTCTTTTCGTAAAAAGACGTTACACCAGATTTCACCATAAAAACCGCGGGAAAGGCTAAGTTGCTGCAGGGACGAGAGTTAGGGGAGGCACAGGCCATGCCACTGATAAGCTCGGAAAGACCAAAGTCTCTTACCGAGGTGGTTCACTATGCTGGGTCACCGTGTGGTTCGGTACCTCGCCCTGACTGTGAGCTTACTGGCCGGTTCTGCGTGTGGAGACTACACTCGCCTAACCAGTCCAGCTCCTTCGAAGATCGTCTCCCCGACGGCTCCCGTCGGAGCAACTTTTTCTCGCTACATACTCATTTCTGGCGTCTGGGTATGCGTCGAGGACTGTGAGAAGCAGGACAAGTAAAGCGGTTGCAACTTTATTGGTTATACTAGGCTCCAGCGGGGTGCACGATATGAACGGTTCGATTAATCAGTTCGCCTGAATGACGCGACCTGATTCCGGAGACGTGCGCCGTCTCGTCGATCTCGCCCGCGAGGCCGAGCGAAGAGGCGATATCGCGAAATCTCTCGGTTTTTACGACGACGCCATCGAAATGCTGGAGCGAGAGCAGGACCTCGTTCTTCTGGCCGACGCCCTCCGGTGGAAGGGGACGCTCCATCGCGAGCAGGGTGAAACCGAGGCCGCCTATCGCTGTTATACCCAGAGCCTGATTCACGCGGAAAAGTGCGGATCGATCCAGTGCAAGGCGCACGGCTTCAACTGCCTGGCTATCATTGCGCAGCGCCGCGGCAATCTTACCGAAAGCGAAAAGCTGTACACGCAGGCGGGCGAGTTGGCCGAAACAGCGGGTGATGTCCGCCTGCTTGGCATGATAGAGCAGAACCGCGGCGTTCTCTTCAACATGCGTGGCAACTTCGTCGCCGCTGAAGCGCGCTACTCCAACAGTCTCGGCGCGTTCGAACGGGCAAACGACGACGAGGCAGTCTCCTGGGTACTGAACAACCTCGGGATGCTTTACACCAAGCTTGGTCATTATCAGCGCGCCATCGAGACATTCGAAAGGGCATTGACGATCGCGAGGTCGCGGCACGACGCACTCGTGGAGAGCATCCTGACGCTCAACCTGGCGCTTGTCTGGGTAGCAATCGGGAGACTGGATGACGCTGAAAAAGCGTGTGCGTCCGCCCTCGAGGAAGCGCAGGCCCGTGGGGATCATCTCACGAGCGCGGAAGCTCTCAAATGTCGGGCGCGAATCGAGCGCGAGAGGGGAGCTTTGGAGGCAAGTATAGCAACGCTCCGCATTGGGATCTTCGAGGCAGAGAGTCTCGAGGACCGGCTGCTTCAAGCCGAGATGCTGCGGGAGTTCGGTCAGACATCCCGAGCATTGGGGAATTCCGCGGATGCCCGCCTGGCCTGGCTGGAAGCTGCCGAGTCATTCGAGGACGTGGGCGCCCAGCACGAGGCCGCCGAAATCAACGCACTTCTCGCCTCGCTTCCGAGCTAGCCCCTTCCTGGGGGTATTCAACCTGACAGGAGTCGTCCGGCGCCGTAACTCCTGAAAAACGGGTGACTTGGCTCCCCGTTTCCTCGTCTGCTACATGAGCCCCAGAACCCCTTTTGGGGCCGCAAATTCGCTCGGCCAACTCACAATTCCGCGCGTTGACAACTCGCACGTCAATGCGAAAAAGGAACGGTGTAACTATTTCAGTCCGATCGCAGCAGGCGTCGGCGGACCGTTGGGACTCTCACGTAATTGGTGAGAGCGCGGCCATCCGCGAAGTAATCGCATTAGCGACTCAGATAGCCGCGAGTCGGAGCCTGACCGTTCTGATTGTCGGTGAGACGGGAACGGGGAAAGAGCTTTTTGCGCGCGGCCTCCACGCGGCGAGCCCACGCGAGGCCGAACCTTTCGTCGCGATAAATTGCGCCGCTATTCCCGAGACACTCCTCGAGAGCGAGCTGTTCGGTCACGAGCCGGGCGCGTTCACTGATGCGCGAGCGCTGAAGCGCGGGCTTTTCGAGGTGGCAGGGTCCGGGACGGTGTTTCTCGACGAGGTTGCCGAGCTTCCCTTGAAGCTCCAGGCCAAGCTGCTGCGTGTGGTCGAGGACCGCCGCTTCCGCCGCCTCGGGGGGTCCGAGGAAAAAGCGCTTGACGCCCGCATAGTCGCCGGCACAAACTCTTCCCTAGAGGCGGCCGTCAGTGAAAACCGCTTCCGCGCCGACCTGTTCTATCGTCTTAACGTGGCGCGACTCGAACTTCCGGCGCTCCGCGAGCGCGATGGAGACATTTCGATTCTGGCGCACTACTTTGTGAAGCGACACGCCGAAAGCGAAGGGAGGCAGCATCTGCGTCTTGGGCAGGATTCCGTGAGCGCACTTGAGAGACACCGCTGGCCGGGCAATATTCGGGAGCTCAAGAATGTCATTGAGCGTGCGGTCGTCGTCTGCACTGGCGACGTAATACAGCCGCACCACCTTTCTCTGCAGCGACGGTCTTATGTGCCCCTCGTCGAAACTCCTGCTGGCGGCGTGATTAGAATTCCCGCCGAAGGGAAATCGCTCCAGGCCATAGTCGATGAGGCGATCCACACGACTATCGGCTTGACCGGTGGAAACCTGAGCGCCGCCGCTCGCATTCTGGGTATCTCGCGGCCGACTCTGACGAGAAAACTTCGCGACGAAGGATCCGTCCGTCGCACTATCCTCGCTTCGTCATGACGGTTACTTCCACTTCTCGCTCTGACGAGGTGGAATCCAACGCAGTAAAGGCACTCATCGAAGAGGCAAAGCTCGCAGAGCGGGAAGGGCGTTGGAGCGAAGCATCCACCCGCTACGAAAGTCTGGTGCGCAATCCGTTTGCGGATGATCGGACGAGGCTCTCGGCCTTGCGCTGGCTTGGTCGCGCCTATCTCGAGCAGGGCAATCGCGGTGCTGCCATCGACGTGCTGGAGGCTGCGGTTGCTGCGGCAACACAGGCAGGATCCCCCTCCGCAATCGCTCAGGCGCTCAACGTCGTCGCGATCGTTCATCAGACCGGCGGAGACCTGGATCGCGCCGAATCGATGTACATTGAGGCGCGGATCACGGCGCAGTCAATCGGCGATGCTGAAGCGTTGGCGATGATCGACCAGAATCTGGGAACAGTCGCGAGCATTCGCGGCGACATACGCCGCGCTCTGGAGGCGTTCCATCTGAGCCTCGATGGATACCGTGCGTTGGGTATGCGCGACCAGGCGGCGCAGGTTCTCAACAACATCGGGCTGGCGTATAGCGATCTCGGTGAACTGGATCGAGCTGAATCAGCGTACACCGAAGCAGAGAATACTTTCGGGGAGGAGCACGATCAAACCAACCAGCTGAACGTCGCGCTGAACCAGGTACAGCTTTGCATTGCCACGGGACGGTTCGATGAAGCGATGGATCGCGCCGAGCCCTTGCTCGCGCTGACCGGAGAGATCGCGCCGTCCTGGCGAGGTGAGGTGTTCAGGCACGTCGGCGTGATCTCACGCGAGCTTGGCGATTACGTCAAGGCCGCCGAGTATCT
>QHVA01000162.1 GCA_003223425.1 Gemmatimonadota bacterium | reverse complement strand
AAGGCGATCACCAAGGTCTTCGATCTCACGCCCAGAGGGATCATCAACGCTCTGGATTTGCGGAAGCCCATCTACAGCCCAACATCGTCATACGGGCACTTCGGGCGGACTCCCAAGAAGAATGGAAAGGGCACTCTTTTTACCTGGGAGCGTCTGGATCGGGTCGCAGAATTGCGAAAGGCTGTGGACGGACGGTAGCGTTGTGCGGCGAACGGGGTAAGAAGAGCTGGCTGCTTTGGGGTGGCCAGCTTTTCCACTTTCCGGCCACAACGTTAATTTGATTTTATGCAACTCGTCGAAGTCGAAGTGATGCGCCTTGGTCTCGACCGCTCCACGAACTCCTACGTCGTGATCCTGCAGGAGAAGGGCGGCGCTCGACTTCTTCCCATCTGGATCGGGCAGCCCGAAGCAGAGTCGATCGTGATCGAGATGAACAAGCTCAAGCGAGAACGCCCTCTCACTCACGACCTCTGCAAGAATCTCATCATCGGGATGGGTGGAACCCTCCGGCGAGTCAACATTACCAAGGTCGAGAACCGCACCTTTTACGCGGAGCTTCACATCGCGCGGAATTCCGGTGCAGTGCACATCGATGCGCGTCCGTCCGACAGCATCGCCATTGCGCTCAGATTCGAAGCGCCCATCTACGCCCAGGAGAATCTCCTCACTGCGCTTCTCCTCGAGGAGGGACAGACACCTCCGGAAACATTGGCTGAGCCATCGGAGGAGATGTCGGCGGAGCAGTTGAAAGAGTATCTCGAGAATCTGCGCCCAGAAGATTTTGGGAAGTTCAATATGTAAGCTGGCGGCCCTGCTTCTCCTGCAGGCCGCGCTTCCATCAGCTCCGCAGCGAGTGTCGGGACGAATCGTACGTCCCGGCGCGCAACGAATGGATCCGGTTAGCCGCGCGTGGGTGGTTCTGCACCGAGTCGGACCCGACCGCGCTGGGCCACTCGACTCCGTTCGATCGGATTCGCGCGGCCGCTATTCCTTCAGGTACGTTCGCACGGGAAGCGAAGACGCGATCTATTTCGTGTCCGCATCGCACGATGGGATTGCATACTTTACTCCGCCGCTCGCAGAGGGAAAAGTGAGCGGCGACGACGGCGATATAGCTGTCTTCGATACGACTTCCCATCGCGTTCCGATGAGCTTGCGTGGACATCACGTGGTTGTATCCGCGGCTGACGCAAACGCGCGAAGATCCATCGTCGAAGTGTACGATCTTTCCAATGACAGCTCAGTCACGCGGATTGCTATCGCGGAAACTCCGGCCAGCGCGACCTGGCAAACCCATATCGCTCCGGGGGCCAGTGATTTCAGGGTGAGTCAGGGTGACATCTCCGCAGCCGCAGTGTCGTACGCGAATGGAGTCGTCAGCGTGTTCGCGCCGTTAGCACCCGGAATAAAGCAACTCTCGTTCTCCTACTCGCTGCCAGCGAAGTCGTTTCCTCTCAAGCTGCCGCTCGAGAAAGAGACCGGCATCTACGAGATAATGATCGAGGAGAAGGCTGGCAGCGTCACCGGCCCTCATTTGAGGGAAGTCGACCCGGTCACCGTCGACGAGCGGAATTTTCGCCGATTTCTGGCGTCTGACATGCCTGAAAATTCTGTCGCGGTGATCGACCTCCCCGCACCTCCGGCGACGCACTCGATCGATCCACGCTATCTCGTCGCTCTCACGCTCGTGATTGGGGGCTCGATGATTCTGGCGCTTGCGCGGGCCCTTCGACGTAGGTAGCTTCGCGAAACAATCGATCGCGGACGGGAGCCACGGAAACCGGTGTAACGCCGGTGCGGCCCCGCCACTGTAACGGGCAGCAACGCAGACTCGGAACGCCACTGACTGCAGGAGCAGTCGGGAAGGCGAGTCCAGCGGCCCGGAGCCAGGAGACGACTCACGTCCGCGCCACTTTCGCAGAGCCTCGGGGGAGGTCTGGTGGCGGTCAGGCGTCTTTGGCGCGTGCTCGTTGCGGGCATTCCTCTGGGAGGAGTGTCCGTTTTGTTTTTTCGTTCGCGCCGTTTGCACTATTCCTTCTCGGTCGCGCTCATCCTCGCGGCATGCGGGAAGCCGAACAATGACGCAGCCACCGTACGCGACGACTTCGGAGACGCTGTTCGGATTGGCGCCGTTCCGAAGCGGATCGCCTCTTTAAACCCCGCTACCACCGAGATTCTTTTCACAATCGGCGCGGGTTCGCGCGTGATCGGCCGCACGAAGTACGACCTATGGCCGGATTCCGCCAGGTTTGTTCCCGCCCTTGCGGATGGGATCAGTCCGAACGTCGAAGCCGTGCTTGGGGCTCATCCCGATCTGGTCCTACTTTACGGGAGTCGGGACAACAAACCAGCGGCGGAGCGCTTTCGAGCGGCCGGCATCAACACGTTGTCACTGAAGGTGGATCACATCTCCGACTTTCGCCGCACGACCGAGCTATTGGGAGCAATCCTTCACGACTCGTCCCGCGCGAAGAAGGTAATCGATTCTGTCGAGAACACACTGCGACGCGTTCGATCGGCAACGGAAAAACTGCCGCGACCGACAGTGTTCTGGCACATTTGGGACGCTCCCCTCATCACGATTGGCTCGGGAAGCTTCATGAGCGAGCTCGTCGATATCGCCGGAGGCCGCAACGTCTACGCCGACATGAAGGGACCATCGGGCTCGATCTCGCTCGAGGATGTAGCCCGTCGCGATCCTGATTTCATTCTCGCTGGACCAATTGGCGCGAAACAGATCGAGTCCGATCCTCGCTGGCGGATCGTACGAGCGGCTCGCGAGAAGAAAATACTGGTGGTGGACACACTGCTCGTCGCGCGTCCATCCGTGCGATTGGGCGAAGCCGCGGTGTCGCTCGCACATCTCCTCCATCCGGGAACTGTCCAGTGAGGCGGTTTCGAAACTGGTATTGGATGGTGCTCGTTGCGGCGCTGCTACTGATTGCGATGGTCGCCGTTGCGCGTGGTGCCGTCTCGGTATCTCTCGCCGACGTCATTGACGCGCTGCGCGGACACGGAGACCCGACCGCGATCGCGATCGTGCGAGACCTGAGACTCCCGCGGGTCGTGCTGGGAGCACTTGTTGGTGCCGGTCTGGGTGCTAGCGGTGCAGCGCTTCAGGGCGCTCTCCGCAACCCGCTCGCCGAGCCGTACCTCCTTGGCGTTTCGGGCGGCGCGGCGGTCGGAGCCGTGATTGCGTTTGCATTCGGAGTCACTAGCGACGCCATTATCACCCTTGCTGCATTTGCGGGGGGTATTGCGGCGGTCTTCCTCGCGCTTGGCGTCGCACGCGTCGGCGGAAGAAGCGCGCGAGCTGACCTGCGTACTCTGCTCATCGCCGGCGTGGTCGTCGGGGCGTTTGCGAATGCAGCGATCATGGTCGCGCTCGCAAACGCGTCGCCCAACACCGTGCGTGGCGTTCTATGGTGGATGATGGGCTCAGCGGCCGATGCTACCTGGAGACGCGTTGCTTGGCTGGCCGCCAGCATTGTGCTGGCAGGGGGCGCGCTCGTCTACTGGGCGCGTGAGATCGATGTGCTTTCGCTCGGAGAGGACACGGCGGCTTCCCTCGGTGTCGACGTAGAGCGCTCTGGGCGGCGGGCATTCCTTCTCGCCGCGCTTCTCGCCGCTGCGACTGTCTCCGCCGCGGGGCTGATCGGTTTTGTTGGTCTCGTCGTGCCTCACATTGCCAGAGGAATGGGCCTTCGCACACACCGTCCACTCGTAATCGCGGCTGGCCTGATCGGCGCGACGCTGGTAGTTGCCGCTGATCTCGCGGCGCGGACCGCTGACGCGCCGACAGAGCTTCCCCTCGGAGCGATCACCGCGCTCGTCGGGGTTCCGTTCTTCCTCGTGCAGCTCCGGCGAATTTCATGATCGAGATCAAGGATCTGGTCGTCGCTTATCCTGGCGCGCGCGTGAACGCTGTCGATGGCGTCAGCTTCGTCAGCGCCGAGAGCAAGCTCACCGCCCTGGCGGGTCCCAACGGATCGGGGAAGAGCTCGATCGTGAAAGCGTTGCTTCGGCGCGCTGACATCCCACGCGGCTCGGTCTCCATTGACGGACGCGACGTACGGCTCCTCTCGTACGCTGAGCTGGCGCGAAACGTAGCGGTCGTTCCTCAGCGAGAGGATGCGGCGTTCCCCGTCCAGGTCCGCGAGTACGTTGCCCTCGGACGTTATCCGCATCTTGGGTTGTGGCGTTCGCCTTCGCGCGACGACGAGCGCGCGATCAGCGAAGCGTTGAGCCAGGCCGGAGTCGAAGATCTCGCTGACCGTGACACCGATGCGCTTTCTGGCGGCGAGTGGCAGCGCGTCCGCATCGCGCGTGCACTCGCTCAAAAGGCTCCGGCGCTCGTCCTTGATGAGCCCACCACTTTCCTCGATATCGCGCACGAGATGGCAATCTTCGAGCTGCTGTCTTCTCTCGCTCGGTCCGGATTAGCGGTCCTGCTCGTAAGCCACCAGCTCAATCTCGTTGCCCGCTTCGCCGACACGATAGTAGTGCTCGATCACGGACGCATTGCAACCCATGGCTCGCCCGCGGAAGTCATGCGCGCTGATCGCCTCGAATCCATTTATGGCTGGCCCGTCGTGATCACGCGAGATCCCGCTATTGGTGCTCCGGCACTCGTTCCGCTGCGCCGTCCGCTCCAGTTATGACCGCACATACAAACGACCTCCCACCCCAGATTCCATGCACAGCAAACCAATAATCCTCGCGCTGACTTTTGTCCTTTTATCGATCGGACCCACCAATGCGATCGCTCAAGCCATCGACACCGCCAAGCTCGGAACCGTAGTCGTTTCCGCGTCCAAGGTTCCGAGGCCAGCGGCAACTCTCTCACAAGCCGTAACGGTGCTTTCCGGAGATGACCTCCGGGCACGAGGAGTCACGCGCGTATCCGACGCGCTCCGCGAGGTGCCTGGGGCATCTCTCGTTCAGAGCGGCTCGTACGGCGCAGTCACCTCGCTCTTCCTGCGCGGCGGCGAGAGTCGCTACACGAAAGTACTCATCGATGGCGTGCCGGTGAACGCGCCGGGTGGCTCTTTTGATTTCAGCCATCTCACTACCGACAACATTGAGCGAATCGAGATCGTGCGAGGCCCTGCCAGCGTCCTCTACGGCGCCGACGCGGTGACAGGGATCGTGCAGATCTTCACACGTCGAGGTTTAGCTCAGCGTGGTGCCTCTCTCGCCGCGCGAGGAGGAACGTACCACTCGTTCGACCTCGACGGCGATGCAATGGGCGCGGGCTCGTTCGGCGGACTCTCTGTAGGCGGTGGCCACCATTCCAGTGATGGGATACTGCCGTTCAATAACCAGTATCGAAACGGAACGCTGAGCAGTGCGCTCACTCTTGCCGGAGGCGCGCGAGGGGATGCGAGAATCGCCGCGAGGTACACTGCCGCCGAATTCCATTACCCGACCGATTTCGCCGGCCAACCGGTCGACAGCAATTCGTATCGCACGCAACATCGATTGACGGTCGGGCTCGACGCGGGCCGCAATCTTAGCGCGAATATGCAGGCGCGGCTGCTCGCCGGAAACAACGGCGTGTCGGATCTCACCGAAGATATCGCCGTTCCGTTTGGATCATCTACGCCGCAGCATTCCGCGTTCCGATCTCGCGGCTATCGCCGAAACGTCGAAGGACGATTGGCTTTTTTCCTGCCAACCGATGCCACCGTTACGGTTGGAGCTGTGTACGAGAAAGAGCACGAAAAAAGCTCGAATAGCTCCGGCGCCGTTGCTGCGCCGACTACGCAGACCGATTCATTCGACGCCTCGCGCCACAATGTAGCCTACTACTCCGAACTGCTGGGCGATCTGGCCGATCGTGTTTCGTATACGATCAGCGGTCGCGTCGATGACAACTCCGACTACCGCCGGTTTGCTACCTACCGGCTCGGCGCGAATGCAACGGTAATCCCAACCTTAAGAATTCGGGCCTCGCTCAGCACTGCGTTCAACGCACCCGCGTTCAATCAGCTTCGTCCAACACTCTACACTGTGGGAAGTCCGGATCTTCGCCCGGAGAAAATTCGCTCCGCTGAAATCGGCCTGGTGACCAACTTCCATCCAGATGTGGTTCACTTCAGCACGAGTTACTTCGCTCAGAGGTTTTCCGATCTGATTCAGTACGTGAACGGTGCTCCGCCAACGTTCAGGGGGAGCTTCGCCAATCTTACCGGCGCAACCTCAAACGGCTATGAAGCCGAGTTGCAGCTTTCGCCAACGACAAATTGGCGGGGAAGCGCCAGCTACACGATCGTGAATCCGCGCGTTACCAGGATCGATCCCGGGTATCAAGGAGGCGATCGCGCAGGTGACGCCCTCATCCGTCGGCCAACTCATTCCGGAACTCTCGTGCTGTCGTACTCTCGTCCACGTGGTGCGAGTCTGGGCACTTTCATCAGTTACGTCGGTAAGCGGCCCGACCTTGACTTCGCTCAGTTCCCTTCGCAGCGCGTAACGCTGCCCGCGTACACGAAAGTTGACCTGTCGGCGGAATATCCATTGACTGGTCCGAACCGCGCGCAACTGTCCGTCAATGCACGGATCGAGAACCTGTTCAACCGGCGTTATGAAGAGGTTCTCAATTTCGCGTCACCGCGACGCACCGTTCTCGTGGGAGGCCGAGCGTCAGCACTTTTCTGACGTCCGTAAGGCCGTAGGCGCATGTTACATTCTCATTCATGTCTCTTCTCGTCACCGACGCGATCGTTCTGCACGCCTTCGACTACCTCGAGAGCTCGCGGATAATCCGCTTGCTCACTAGAGAGGCCGGCGTGCAGTCAGCTCTGGCTAGAGGAGCCCGTAAGTCACGAGGTCGGTACGGAACCGCGCTGGATCTTTTTGCTGAGGGGTCAGCGCAGCTTTACGTCAAGCCCAATCGCGAGCTTCACAACCTCGCAGGCTTCGAGATCTCCCAAACGCGCAATGACCTCGCTGCAGATATTGGACGTTTCACCGCTGCCTCGACGATTGCCGAGCTCGCGCTTCGGTTTGCCGGGGAGGAAAGCAATCCACAACTATATGATACCGTGGCCGACGTGTTCGATCGCATCGCTCGCTCGGCACCGGAAAACACAGTGCAAGATGGCCTGGCAGGATGCTGGAGAGTCGTCTCCGTTCTCGGGTTTACGCCGGAGCTGACGAGTTGCGCGCTCTGCCACACCCCGCTACGGGACGCCGACGACGCGACCTTTTCACACGTATCCGGTGGAATCGTCTGTCCCGTTTGTAGCA
>QHVA01000155.1 GCA_003223425.1 Gemmatimonadota bacterium | reverse complement strand
CCCTTCTTCACGGTCTCCTCGATTTTCTGCTGAATCTCGTCGAGGTCGACACTGAGATTTTGCAGGACCGCGGCGGCAACGCCTTCGCCCTCGCGGATCAATCCGAGCAGTATGTGCTCGGTACCGACGTATTCGTGATGGAGCCTTGCCGCCTCCTCACGCGCCATGGCGAGAACCTTTCGTACTCGCTCTGTGAAGTTGTACCCGTTCATCGCTGCAATCCTCAGTGCGGTAGCCGGTTCTTCGCCTGCCTGACAGCGTTGCCACTGCGGCGCGCGTGATTACCCTCTACCCCTTACTCAGCCTCTACAGCTAGCGTCTCCCGCACGTATCGAGCGCGCGCGACATTCGCTTCGCTTTCCGTCAGCACTCTGCCCTCGGTGTTACCGAGGTGCGCTAGCTGACTAAATATCAGGAGCTTGTTGAGAGTATATACACTGAGACCGCTTATCAGTTTCAAACCGACAGCCAGTCGCACGCCGCTCAGATAATTCATCGCTTCATCGAAGCTCAAGCTGCGTGCATATCGCAGCGTGCCATAGGCACGCCAGAGCTTGTCTTCAATAATATAACCCGCATCGCGCAACAGTACTCTGCGCGCTTCTTCTTCGCGCTCGATTACATGTCTAACGACGCGTACGAGGTAATCAAGTAACTCGCCTTCTGAACGTCCGAGCGTCGTCTGGTTGGAGATCTGGAAGAAATTCCCGACTACTTCGCTCCCCTCCCCGTACATGCCGCGATAGGTGAGGCCCACCTGCTGGAGCCCGGCCAGCACTTTCCCGATTTCCTTGGTCAGAACGAGCCCGGGAAGGTGGATCAGCACCGACGCCCGGAGGCCGGTACCAACATTGGTCGGGCAAGCGGTGAGATAGCCGAACTCGTTATGGAACGCATACGGAACCCGGTTCCCCAGCTCGGCGTCGAGGCGCTCGAGCACGCCGAATGCATCCGCGACGTGGAACCCGGAGTGTAGGGCCTGAAGCCTGAGGTGATCTTCCTCGTTCACCATAATGCCGACACCGCGGGACAGATACACCGCGGCACCAGTTCTCACCGGCTGTTCGTTTAGACCCGCCAGCTCTTTACTGACCAGATGACGTTCGTGCAACAGCAGCCGGTCTTCCGGCGGCAGCTCGTCGACGCGGACGAGGACGCCGTCTTCGATGGACCGCAAACTGCCGAACGCCTCGCGGACCTGGGTAAGGATCCGCAGTCGCTCGCCGTCGCGGGCGCGTGGGGTGAAAGCGTAGCCCTCGAGATTCCGGGCCAGCCGGATTCTCGTCGAAATGACTATGTCCGCGTGCTCGCCCGAAGCATCGAGCCAGCTCGCGCCGCCGTCCGGTAGCAGAGAGAGATCGAGCATTACTCGATTCCCCGTAACTTGTCGCGGATATCCGCGGCAAGCTCGAACTGCTCGGCCTCGATCGCTCTCTTCAGGCGGTCACGAAGCTCGGTTGCGCTGGACACGTGAGGAAGCTCAGAAGGAAGCGGTGCCACGTAACGCCGTCCAATATGTCGCGAGTTGCCGTGCACTCGACGAAGCAAATCGCGCAAGCTCGCCTCGAACGCCTCGTAACAGTGCGCGCAGCCAAGACGCCCGGTCGCTCGAAAGTCGGCGAGGGTTGCCTGACAGAATGAGCACTGCACGGGCTCGCCCTTCGTGCCCTGCATCTGCTCATGAATTGTCTGGAGGAAGTTGTTGATCTGCGGCTTGGCCGCGGTGATCGTCGTCTCGACTCCGCGTTCGGCTGCGCATTTTTCGCAGAGATGCAGCTGCCGGACCCCGCTCCCTTCAATCTCAGTGAGCTGGATTACAGCTTCGCCATCCTTGCAAAGATCGCAAACCATTTATACGACGACCTCATCGACTTCCGTACGACTCAAACGACCGCCTTCTAGCAGCAGCACTTTGCTGGCACGCGCCGCGAGCGACCGACTATGAGTAACGACGACCATCCCGATCTCGAGGTCATTGACGACCTCGCTCAGTAATTTGTGCAACATCTCCGCATTCGAGCGATCGAGATTTCCCGATGGCTCGTCCGCGAGAACGACCTGCGGATCCATCGCCAGCGCGCGTGCGACGGCCGTCCGCTGTTGTTCTCCGCCTGACAGCTCGGACGGGCGATGTGTCATCCTGGCGCTCAACCCTACTCGCGCCAGCAGCTCCGCCGCTCTGCCCCGCGCCACTTCTTCCGGCCGACCCGCGATCCGAAGCGGCATCATCACGTTTTCGAGTGCCGAGAACTCGCGCAACAGGTGATGGAACTGGAACACAAAACCCACAGTCCGATTCCGCAGCTCACCAAGCTCGGTTTCGTTGCGTCCGTGAACGGGCTCACCTCCGATTACTACATAGCCGCGCGTGGGTTTGTCCAGTGCACCGAGCACATGCATCAACGTGCTTTTTCCGGCGCCGCTGGCGCCGACGACCGCGATCATCTCGCCGCGCTGCACTGAAAGATCCACTCCGTTGAGCACGTGCAGCACATTCCCATCGCCGCCGATGTAGGCTTTGTGGACGTCGTGAGCTTCGAGGACGGTGAGTGTCATTCGTGTCTGATCGCGTCGATCGGGAAAAGGCGTGAGGCCTGTACTGATGGATACACCGTGGCAATCGCGGCGATCGCGATACTGGCCAGAATGATCCACATCACGTCGGTCGGCTGCGTGGTCACCGGCAGGTGATCGATGAAATAAACCTGCGGGTCGAGCTTGATGAACTGGTACTTGTCCAGTGCGAGTGCTGCGCCGAACCCGAGCAGCAGTCCGAGTACCGTTCCGACGACGCCGATCACAAGTCCCTGCGCGAAGAATATCCGGCGGATTGATGCCGCGGGCATTCCCATCGCCTTCAGAATCCCAATCTCTTTTGTCTTGTCGGCGACGACCATTGTCAGAGTGCTCACGATGTTGAACGCAGCGACGAGAACGATGAGCAGCAGGATGACTCCCATTCCCAGCTTTTCCAGCTTGAGAGCCTGAAAGAGAGAATGGTTCTGCTCTTCCCAATCGACCGTCCTGTATGGCCATCCCAACGCTCCGACGAGTTGCGAAGCGATCCCCGAGGCTTGCCAGCGGTCGGTCGTTTTTACTTCGATCCCCGTGACTCCATCACCCAGCCCAGCGAGGTTTTGCGCCTTGTCCAGCGCGACGAACGCGTATGAATTGTCGTACTCGTACATGCCGGTAGAGACAATTCCGGTGACCTCGAACGTCTCCGACCTGGGAACCAATCCGCCAGTGACGGGATTCATCTTGCCACCGCCGGCAGAGAGAAGGTTGATGCTGTCACCAGGCCATTTGTTGAAGCGTGCCGCCAGCAGCTTGCCGAGCACGACGCCACGTCGCTGTCCGTCGGTGCTCGCGAAGCGGAAGTCGCCCTGTGTCGTGTGCGAGCGAATTGTGGTCACATCTGGAACGCCGCGAACCTGAGGAAGCAAACCGACGACATAGACGCCGCCCGCATAGTCATGCCCCGCCGTCATCAACGCTTCAGTGAGCACGAACGGAGCTGCTGTAACAACTCCTGGTTGTTTCCGAACTTTGTCGAGCACCTTCGGCCAGTCCGTGATCTTGAGATCCTCGCCGTAACTCAAAACGCGTATGTCGGGGCTGCCGACCAGGATCTTCTCCCGCAGATCATGCTGCAGTCCGTTCATCACGCCGATTATTACTATCAGCGCGCTGACTCCCACCAGCACTCCGCCAATGGCGATGATGCTTATCAGCGAGAGCAATCTGGAGCCGCGCCGACTTCGCAGGTACCGCCACGCAATTTGTAGCTCGAGCTTCGTCACTCTGGTCTCATCGTCGGAAAAAGAATTACATCGCGAATGTTCGTCGCCCCGGACAGGTACATGAACAATCGGTCGATACCTATTCCTACACCACCCATTGGAGGCATTCCGTATTCCATTGCCCGCAAATAATCCTCATCTACCCCACTTGCCTCTTCATCGCCCGCCGCGCGCAACTTCGCCTGAGCCTCGAAGCGCCGGCGCTGGTCCAGCGGATCGTTCAACTCACTGAAGGCATTTGCCAGCTCCTTGCCGTTCGCGAACAGCTCGAACCGCTCCGTGAGATTGGGATCTCCTCGCTTCGGTTTGGCGAGCGGCGAAAGCTCCATCGGGTAATCGACGACAAACGTTGGTTGCACGAGCTTTGGCTCAACCAACGCCTCAAACATCTCGTCCAGGAGCTTTGGGCGAGTCAAAGACTCCTGAATTTCTACACCGGTGCGAGTTGCAAGTGCGCGCAACGACGCGTCGTCCAACGCCGTAACGTCAACTCCGGCCGCGGCATTCAGCGACGGAATCCATTCCACGCGCTTGAATGGCCGCTTGAACGTCGGAACCTTTGCGGCGAGTTCCGGAACCGATCGAACAGCATCCGCCGTTCGCTCGAGCAACTTCTCCACCAGCTCCATCATTCCGGTGTAGTCGGCGTAGGCCTGGTAGAACTCGAGCATCGTGAATTCTGGATTGTGCGTGCGATCGATTCCCTCGTTTCTGAAATCGTGACCGATCTCGTACACGCGCTCCAGCCCGCCGACGACGAGCCTCTTGAGATAAAGCTCGTCGGCGATTCGCAGGTAGAGCGGCATGTTGAGCGTGTTGTGAACCGTCGTGAAGGGACGCGCCGCTGCTCCGCCATAAAGCGGCTGCAGGATAGGGGTCTCTACCTCGAGAAAATCGCGCTCGTCGAGAAAGGCCCGGATCGCTCCTGTCATTCGGGAACGAGCGACAAAGAGAGCCCGCACTTCCGGATGAACCGCGAGATCGGCGTAGCGCTGACGATACCTCTGCTCGGGATCGGCAAAGCCCGAGTGGCGAACGATCTGGCCGTTCACCTCTTCTTCCTTGCCGAATGGCAGCGGGCGCAGTGATTTGGCCAGAACCTCGACCCGGTCGACCCTTACGGTTACCTCGCCGGTGCGCGTGCGAAACAACGGGCCGTGGACACCGATGATGTCGCCCAGGTCCAGGTGTGCCAGCACCGAATACATCTTGTCGCCGAGCTGGTCTTTCTTGAAATAGAGCTGAATCTTCCCAGTCGAATCGGCAAGATGCGCGAAGGTCGTTTTGCCGTGAGAACGCCAGGCGACGATTCTGCCGGTTACCGAGAAGTGCTTGTGCTTCGCTCGCTGAGTGCTGCCGATCGAACGAGTAGGCGTAGGGCGCTACACCGGCCGCCTCCAGGGCTTCAAGCTTCTCGCGGCGCGCCTGGAGAACGAAGTTGAGGTCGTCGGTCACGCCGCCGCCGTCGTCGAACCGCCACCCTGCTTTAAATAAGCCTCGATGAATGGATCGATCCAACCATCCATCACCTTCTGCACGTCGGGAATCTTCAGCTCGGTGCGATGATCATTGACCATCGTGTATGGCTGGAAGACATAGCTCCTGATCTGGCTGCCGAAGCTCACATCGGACTTGGTCGCATCGAGCTCCGCCTTGTGCGCCTCGCGGCGCTCGATCTCCGCCTGATAGAGCTTGTTCTTCAACATCTTCATCGCCGTCGACTTGTTCTTGAATTGCGATCTCTCCTGTTGCGAGGCGACGACGGTTCCGGTGGGAATGTGGGTGATTCGAACGGCGGAGCTCGTCTTGTTGACGTGCTGCCCTCCCGCTCCTGACGCACGATACACGTCGACCCGAAGATCTTCGTCACGAATGTCTATGTTGATCTCTTCATTCACCACCGGATAAACGAACACCGAGGCGAAGCTGGTGTGGCGACGCGCGTTCGCGTCGAACGGTGAGATGCGTACGAGGCGATGAACTCCCGTCTCCGGTCTCAGGAATCCGTACGCGTACGCTCCGCGGATCTCCAACACCGCACCCTTGATCCCCGCCTCTTCTCCTTCGCTCTCGTCGAGAACGCTGACTTCGAAGCCGCGACGTTCCGCCCAGCGGACATACATGCGCATCAGCATCTGCGCCCAATCCTGCGCCTCGGTCCCGCCAGCGCCCGCACTGATCTCGAGCTGCGCGTCCCGGAAATCGTCGGGGCCGCGCAACAGCGACTTGACCTCGAATGAGTCGAGATCATCGCGCAGCTGGGAAGACTCGGCGTCGAGATCGCGCTCCATCTCCGGCTCCGAGCCGTCCTGTAGCAGCTCATCGAGCTCGAGCGCGCTGTCAACGCGGCGATTCAATTTGTCGTAGGGATCGATCCAGTTGCGCAGTGTCTTCACTTCCTGGAGCGTGGCCTGCGCTTTTTCCTGATTGTTCCAGAAGCCCGGGTCGGCCATCTCGGCCTCGAGCGCGCTCAGGTGAGCGCGCTTGCCGTCGATGTCAAAGATACCTCCGCAACTCCGTCAGTCGCTCTCTGCTCTGCTTCAGACCACGACTGCGTTCGCCTTCCGCCATTTACTCCAACCCCCGACCCTTAGAAGATTTTCTTGCCGCCACCCAGCACTTCGTTCAGCGCTTCCTGAAAATAGGTGGTGCTTTCCGCAAGCTGCTGTCCCACCTGCGCAATATACTCTTCGAAGCTCTTTTTTATCTCCTCTCGAAAGAGCTGCTTGAGGGTCCCGTCGCGGAGACCTTCGGCGTGCTTCGCCGGGTGATAGGTGATGATGTCCGAGACGAGGGCGCGTGCCAGCCTCTTTGCTCGCTGATTTGGATCCTTCGACAGAAAAGGATTGACGGGGCGCCGCGCGCCGGTATCGCCAACCGTTGGGGATCCGCCTGTCGGCGTCGCTGATGGACGGGAAGGCGGCGCGACTCGCGACGAAGTCGCTGAGGGCACGAAGGGAGGCGCCGACGGTCCCGACGACGGCCGCGCGGCAGTGCCCGATGGCATCGGCGCAGCCGCCGGATTAAATGGCGCAGCAGCCGGAGGTGGAGTAAACGGCGCCGCGGGAGGAGGAGGCGGCGGCGGAGTAAACTGCGGTAGGCCCGACGACGGGGATGGCGGAGTCGCCGTAGCCGTTACGGAAGCGCGTTCAACTGACTCTGGTCTGGGGCGCACCGCGGGCGGCGCTTCAGCGGCCCGCGAAGTAGAAGGGGGCGGCGGAGCTTGCCGCTGCGCGCCGGGAGCCGGTGGCGTGCGCTGCACTGGAGGCGACGTCCACCCAGCTTGCGCCTGCGAGCCCGAGTGCGGACGATCTTGAGGGGCGAATTCCCCGGCGGGAGTTGCGGAGCGCACACTTCCACCTGTGGGCGTTGTCTGGCCGGTAGGTGCCGGAATAATGATGACGCCGCTGCACACCGAGCACCGGGCGCGCACGCCCAAGGGTGGAACCTTGGCGGGATCCACTCGGAAGATAGAGCGACAATCCGGGCAGCTGACGTTCATTCATTCTCTCCGATCTTGCGTACATCGCGAATTGCCGGGAGCGGTTCCTGCGGCGTCACGCGATCATCGCTGCGTCTGTCAACAGTATAAACTGAGCCTGGAAGGCTCTTGGCATACGTTTTCATTTCCGTGGCGAGTTGGCTCGCTTGGCGAGCCGAGCTCAACGAGCGCCGCAGATTAGTCACCACTCCGATCGAAAGCGTCATCAGGGGCACGCGATCGAGGTGGCCTCTGCGATCCTTACCGAAGAAATAACCCGCGCGGCGATCCTGCTCCGAGTATTGATATGGAGCGAGCAGATCGAAAGTGGCTACAATCTCTCCGCAAACCGACGGAATCGCGTTGTAGGGTATGATGAAGATAAAATCATCGCCGCCGATGTGCCCGATAAATCCCTCCTCGCCGCAGGTTCCTTTGACCACGTCGTGCAGAAGCTTGGCAAGAATCCGAATCACTCGGTCGCCCTCGTTGTAGCTGTAACGATCGTTGAATTCCTTGAAGTGGTCGAGATCGGCGTAGCAGACCGCGAAGTAATCACCTAGCGCCAGCCGTCGACCGATTTCGGCTTCGATCGCTGAGGTGCCGGCCAGTCGCGTCGAGGGATGCACGATCAAGTCGCGCTCCGAACGGATCAACATCGCGGTCAAACGCCGCACCGCCTCGGAGACCTGCATTCCATCACGAATGACTTCGTCAGCTCCAGCATCGAATGCCTCCGCCAGCGCCTCGTTCTTCTTGCCGCAAAGCACTGCGCACGGAACAACAGCTGTGTACGAATCCCTCTTTACTCGCTGAACAGCGGCGAGAACGGGCTCCGGATCGCGCCGCGCGTCGAACACCACGAAGCGTGGACGCGCG
>QHVA01000082.1 GCA_003223425.1 Gemmatimonadota bacterium | reverse complement strand
ATTTCATTCACCTGACAGACGCAGAAGCCCGGTCGCATCAACGGCTCCTTCGTGAGTTCCTCGGTGCCCATCTCGCGGATGACCGCCCTCTCCGCGCATTCGCCGTCTGGGAGCACGAACGCTGGAGCGCTGCGTGATCATCGGCACGGCGGGCCATATCGATCATGGCAAGACCGCTCTGGTCAAGGCCTTGACCGGCGTCGATGCCGATCGCCTGCCGGAAGAGAAACGTCGGGGCATCACGATCGACCTCGGATTTGCACCGCTTTCACTCGAGGGAGTCGGCACCGTTGGAATGGTGGACGTCCCCGGCCACGAGGACTTTGTCCGCAGCATGGTGGTTGGCGCCAGCGGAATCGATCTCGCTCTTCTCGTCATATCGGCCGAAGAGGGAGTGATGCCGCAGACTCGCGAGCATTTGTTGATACTGCAGCTGCTAGGAATTCCGCGGGTCGTGGTCGCGCTGACCAAGAGCGATCTTGTCGACGACGAATGGCTCGGGTTGATGCGAGCCGAGGTGGTTGGGCTCTTCGAGCAGTCCAAGCTGCCGATCCCACGGGTCGTTCCGTGCTCGAGCCGGACTGGCGCAGGCTTGTCCGAGTTGCGCGACGCGCTGAGTCAGAGCCTCGCGAGCAGTGAGCAGCGAGCGACCGACGACGTTTTCCGAATGCCGGTAGATCGCGCGTTCACTGTAAAAGGCACGGGCACCGTCGTGACAGGAACGGTCTGGAGTGGCGAGCTGCGCACCGACGCGAGCGTTTTCGTTCTGCCTTCCGGAAAAACGGTAAGGGTGCGGCGAATCCAGCAGCACGGAAAGAGCATCGGCATCGCTCGCGCAGGCAGCCGAGCTGCGATCGCCCTCGCTAATCTCGATGTAAACGAGGTTTCGCGAGGCTCTGTCATCGTTAACGACTTTCGTTGGCGCACTACCTCTCTCTTCGAGGCGGTTCTCAGACTCGACCCGGCAATTGCTGCAACTCTCACTGCCCGCACACGGCTGCGACTCCATGCCGGCGCGGCTGAAGTGGGTGCGCAAGTCACATCATCATACGAGCAAAGCGCCCAGGCGTCCGGCACACTCGTGCGCATTGCGACGGATGCTCCTCTTGCGCTGCGCGGTGGCGACCGCTTCGTCGCGCGACTTCCGGCACCGGTTCGAACGGTTGGCGGAGGTGTCGTGATTGACCCATACGCGCGGCGCCGTCCGTTGTCGCACCCCCTAAGCGAAGAGCTTGAAGCTCTGTCTCGTTCGAGTGCCTCGCGCCTCGCGTACATCCTCGAGGAGATGGCTGAGCGCGGCGTTCCTGCGGCCGATGTCCCCATTCGAGTTGGTTGCACGCCGAGTGAGGTCGCCGAGCTGGTCGACCGAAGCGGTGCTTACAGGGGGACGCACAACCTTTTCGCACCCGTGGCTGTCGAACTAGTAATGGCAAGCGTCAGACGAATCGTCGCGGAGTACGAGATCAAGTCTCCTTTGACCCTGGGAGTACCAGCGCAAACGCTCAGGGAAGGGCTCCGGGTCGACGACGAATTGGCCGACATCGCGATCCGTGAGATGGAACAGGCGGGCGAGATCGAATGCCGCGGTCCACTGATTCGGCGAGCGGGTTGGTCGCCATCGCCGAGCGCGCGAGATGTGGAAGCGAGTAACCATCTGGCGCATGATATTTGCGCTGGTGAGCATGAGCCGCCCAGCGTCGGAGAGCTGGTTTCACGCTACGGTAGCTCAGTGCCTGGATTGCTTCGCTTTCTGGAGCGACAGGGGCGAGTCGTGCAGGTGGAGACGGATCGCTATTACGACCGGAATACCCTCGAGGCAATGATTGGGCGGCTCAAGACAGAGCTGGTGCCGGGACAGGTGTATGTGCCTGCCCAGCTTAGAGATGTGCTCGGATTCTCCAGAAAGTACCTGATCCCGTTTCTGGAGTTTTGTGATCGGAAGGGAATTACGGAACGACGCGGGGAAGGGAGGGTTATACGTGAAGCAAGTGGCGTTCTGCTTGACACTTTCGAAGCTCATTCGTAAGTTCGCGCCAGGAGAACACATGTCCACTCTTGTAGGAGTTAGCGTCTAGAGACCCTCTTTCGTCAGCATTGGAGACAACATGAAGCACCTGTGGCGGGCGCTGTTTGTAGTGCTCGTGCTCGGCGCGTTCATGCCAAGTCGTTCGGCGGCTCAGGGCTCTTCACCCCAGACCGGCGGAGGACAGGGCGCCGGGTTGCAACTGGGGCAGAATTATCCGAACCCAGTCAATCAGGACACACGGATTCCGTTCGTCATCGGAGAGGCACAAGGATGCACGGATTCCGGACGTCAGCACCGCGTAAGCCTGCGGATTTACAACCTTCTGGCGCAGCAAGTCGCTGTTCCGGTTTTGCAGGGCGGTGTGGGGAACGTTGCCGGCGGCGAGCCGCTGGAAAGTCTGCTGTTAACGTGCGGCCAGTACCTCGCGTACTGGGATGGTAAATACTCGCAGACTGGAGAAGATGTCGCCTCGGGGATCTACCTTTTTCGATTAGAGGTTGATGGAAAGGTCCTCGTCAAGAAAATGATCGTCAGAAAATAATTGTCTGACATGCTGAGACGCGTCCTGGCAGAACCAGGCGCGTCTTTTCTTTTTCGGCACCCGAAGTGTGCCAGGTTGGCGGGTTTTATGCGGCACCCCCGTTGCAACTCTGAGCGCTCTCTCGGCGCTCACCTACCTGCCAGCGAATGATCAATCCCGATCGACTTACAGTAAAAGCAACCGAAGCGCTGAACGAAGCCGTCGACCTCGCGCGACGTGCGGGGAACCCGCTCGTTTATGATCTGCATCTGCTCATGGCCCTGCTCACGCAGGACGAGGGCATCGTCGTTCCCATCCTGCAGAAGCTCGGCGTCAGCGTCGCACAACTGCGAGAAGCAGTCGGACGCGAGATGGCGCGGTACCCTAAGCAGTCGAACGCGCAGCCGACTCTCTCGCGCGAGTTGAACCAGGTATTCGACAAAGCTGAAGGCGACGCACAAAAACTAGGGGACGAATTCGTTTCGACCGAGCACTTCCTTCTGGCCCTGTCTGACGTCAAGGGGACTGAGAGCAGGAACCTCCTGAACAACGTCGCAGCGACGCACGACGCGCTGCTGGAAGCGCTGCAATCGGTACGCGGCTCGCACCGGGTCACGGACCAGACGCCCGAGAACCAATATCAGGCGCTGCAGCGATACACTCGCGACCTCACCGATGCAGCCCGTAAAGGAAAGCTCGATCCCGTCATCGGGCGCGACGAAGAGATCCGCCGTGTAATTCAGGTGCTCTCACGCCGCACCAAGAACAACCCTGTTCTGATTGGTGAGCCCGGCGTCGGCAAAACGGCAATCGCGGAGGGGCTCGCTCAGCGCATCACCAACGGCGACGTTCCAGAAAGTCTCAAGAACAAGAGGCTGGTCGCGCTCGATCTGGGCGCTCTGATCGCTGGCGCAAAATTCCGTGGAGAGTTCGAGGAGCGGCTCAAGGCCGTACTCAAGGAAATCACCGAAGGGGAGGGTCGATTCATCGTATTCATCGATGAATTGCACACTATCGTCGGCGCCGGTAAAGCCGAAGGCTCGATGGACGCTGGGAACATGCTCAAGCCAATGCTGGCTCGCGGCGAGCTTCGCGTAGTCGGCGCCACGACTCTCGACGAGTATCGGAAGAACGTCGAAAAGGACGCGGCTCTCGAACGGCGCTTTCAGCCGGTGTATGTAGGCGAGCCTTCGGTCGAGAGCACGATTGCAATTCTGCGCGGCCTCAAAGAGCGGTACGAGTCGCATCATGGTGTTCGTATTACCGATGGGGCGATCGTCGCCGCCGCGACACTCTCCAATCGGTACATCGGCGATCGCTTCCTGCCTGACAAGGCCATCGATCTCATCGACGAAGCGGCATCTCGGTTGCGCATCGAGATCGACTCCATGCCGCAGGAAATCGACGAAGTCGAGCGCCGCATCACGCAGCTGGAGATAGAACGCCAGGCTCTGCAAAAGGAAAAGGACAAAGCGTCTCGCGAACGACTGAAGGCTTTGGAAAAGGACCTCGCGGAGCTTCGTGAGAAATCAGGCGGCATGAAGGCCCAGTGGCAGCAGGAGAAAGAAACCCTGGGCGCGGTCGGGAAGATCAAGCAGCAGATCGAACAGGCACGCATTGATGCCGAGCGTGCGACGCGAGCCGGCGATCTCCAAAGGGCGGCAGAAATTACCTACGGGCAAATTCCGCAGCTCGAGCAGCAAATGCGCGAAGCGGAACAGAAGCTGGCGAGCAAGCAGGGCGGTGGCGCGCGTTTTCTCAAGGAAGAAGTCACCGCTGAGGATGTCGCGGAGATCGTGTCCCGCTGGACTGGAATTCCCGTGGCGAAGATGATGGAAGGCGAGCGTGAGCGTCTAACGAAACTGGAGACAGAGCTCGCGAGACGAGTGATCGGGCAGGACGAAGCCGTAAGCGCGGTTGCCAACGCAGTCCGCCGCTCCCGGGCTGGACTTCAGGATCCCAACCGACCAATCGGCTCATTCATCTTCCTCGGGCCCACTGGTGTCGGTAAAACCGAAACTGCCCGGGCGTTGGCTGAGTTTCTGTTCGATAACGAGCAGGCGATGGTTCGCATCGACATGTCGGAGTACATGGAGAAGCACGCTGTTGCCCGCTTGATCGGCGCACCCCCAGGCTACGTCGGATTCGAGGAAGGCGGACAGCTCACGGAAGCGATTCGTCGGCGTCCTTATTCCGTTGTGCTGTTCGACGAGATCGAAAAGGCGCACCCCGACGTCTTCAACATTCTGCTTCAGATCCTCGATGATGGCCGACTCACCGATTCACAAGGTCGCACCGTCGACTTTCGTAACACCGTCATCATCATGACTTCGAACATCGGGAGCACATACATCCTCGAGCACACAGGTGAAGACCGCGCAGTGATCGAGGCTCAGGTTACGAACGCTCTCCGTCAGCATTTCCGCCCCGAGTTCCTCAACCGCGTCGATGACATCATCATCTTCCGCGCACTCGGCAAGGGCGAGATCGAGCATATCATCGATCTGCAGCTCGGGAGACTCGAAAAGCTATTAGCGGACAGAAAGCTTACCTTCGAGTTAACTCCCGCAGCCCGCGAGGTGCTCGCGACGGAGGGCTACGATCCTGCATTCGGCGCCAGACCACTCAAGCGCGCAATTCAGCGGCTGCTGCAGAACCCGCTCGCACTCGCCGTGCTCGAGGGGCGGTTCAACGAAGGCGATCATATCGTTGTCGATCGCGATCCCAAGGGTGAGCTCACTTTCCGGAAGGCAAACGAGCCAGCGCTTGCAGGCAGATAGCCAGACCGACCGGGTAATCGTCGGCAGGGAAGCAAGCGCGCTAGCGACGGACGAACAGTACATCCGCAACGCGATCGATCTCGCGCGTGATGCCGCAAAGCGAAACGAAGTTCCAATCGGTGCTGTGATCGTGCGCGACGGAACGATAATCGCCGCGGCGACGAATCGAACTGTACGCGATCAGGACCCGACCGCTCACGCCGAGCTGCTCGCCATCCGCGAAGCGTCGTCAAAACTGGATCGCTGGCGGCTTGACGACTGCACGTTGTACGTCACGATTGAGCCGTGCGCGATGTGCGCCGGAGCGATCGTGCTCTCGCGCATCAGGCGCGTGGTATTCGGAGCGTGGGACGAAAAAGCGGGGATGGCGGGTTCGGTCGGCGATTTGCTCCGACATCCGCGGCTGAATCACCGCCCCGAGGTTCGCGCGGGAGTGCTGGCCGATGAGTGCGCGGGCCTCGTTGAAAACTTCTTCCGCGCCCAGCGGGCGACGAGCGACTAACCGAGCACTGGGAAACAGCTGATCTCAAAGGGACGGAGTTTGCAGTGCAGGTTGGAACAAACCAACCGCGAGTCCCTCATGCAGCGCCTCGGTCTTATCAGCCTGTTCTCGCTTCTTGTTGGCTGCCAATCCGACCAGCTCGGACCAAGACCGCGAGCGCCTCACGTGGCAGCGGCCGCCGCCTCTGACGAGGGCCCTCCGTCCGAGTATCCGTTCGGCGGCGACACTTATCGGTACAGCGGGGCGTTTGCGGGCACACCTGCACCGCCTTTGATGTGTCAACCTGGAACAACTTCGGGCGCAACATACGATGGCTTTCTCGTCGCCGAGGTAGATAACACATCGCTGGACGCGAGACTCCAAATCCCAGGTGGGACAGGGCCCTTTCCCCTTGTCGCCCTGATTCACGGTTATGCCGGAAGCAAAACGAGCTCGGGTGACATTGCCAGCCAACTCCTCGCTGAAGGTTACGCCGTGCTCCGTTATTCCACGCGCGGGTTCGGCGAATCGTGGGGACAAGTGAATCTCGCCGACGTTAACCTGGAGATCGCCGATCTCCGAAGCATGATCGGCCACGTCATGGACGATGCGAACTGCAATCTCGATCCTGCCAAGGTCGCGGTTACGGGCGCCTCTTACGGCGGCGGACACTCCTGGCTCGCGTTGCTGCAGCCAACTTTCGAGACACCGTCTCACACGATAGTCCACATTGTTGCGGTTGCCCCGATAGCGCCGTGGACCGACTTGTTCTATTCGCTGCTTCCTAACGGGAGAACCAACGCGTCGATCGACGGCTTTGGCGGGTTGAAGTTGAGTTTCGTGAACGGACTGTATGCCTCGGGAATTCGCGACGACGCCGCCCGTCCCTATCCGAACTATCCCGACTACTTCGCGGCTTGGCACGCATGGATCAACGTCACTGAGCCGAATGCATCCGATCCGCTCTGGCTGCAGATCAGGGATGGCATCGCTGGCTATCGATCGATCTACTGGCAGCAGGAATTCTGGAACAACGCCGTGCACAATCGAATTCCCATCTTTCAGGTGCAGGGATTCACCGATGACTTGTTCCCGCTGCCGGAGGCGAAGCGGATGTTGCTGGCGCTCAACCAGGTTGAGCCGGGCTATCCAATAACGTCGTACTTCGGCGACATCGGGCATCCTCGGGCGAGAAACAAACCGGCAGAAGTCGACTACGTCCTGAGTCTGATCAAGCCGTGGCTGGCCGCGTACCTGAAAGGTGGCACTCCACCTGCCCCAAAGATTTACCTCGCCCTCACTCGGCCAAGCAGCGAGGGATTTGTTCGCAGTAACGTGCTCGTTCTGGACGACTGGAATCAGTTCTCGACTTCCACGGCGTCGAAAACATGGGAAGATGAGCCTCGTCCGCTCGTCAATCCGATCACTTTTGCCCAAAGCGGAATCACCTGGGACCCGCTGGTGATGGAAGGTTCGGAGGAGCTGAAGCCATACGTTGAGAATCCGCCGCCTTCTGCGCTCGTAAGCACCAGCTACGCAAGTTACAAAGTGAAGGCGAAGCAGCTGTCCGGCGGTGGCGACCTAACGATCGCCGGTCAACCAACGGTCACACTTGATGGCTTCGTCACGGGGCATCGGGTGCAACTGAACGCGCGGCTCATCGAAGAGGCCGCCGGAGGCGAGTATCTGATCACGCGAGGCACATACACGATCGACGCTGGGGTCGGCGTGGAGATCGGACAGCGGAGGATTGTTATCCCCACCTACGGCAACTATTGGCGCGTGCCGGAAAGCCACAAGATTCGCCTCGAAATATCCAATGTGGACAGTCCTTATCTCACGCCCAGTCGCGAGCCTTCGACCACAATCATATCACGCGTGCGGCTGGACGTACCGATTCGCTAGTGTGTGATTCGTCGCGACAAATCGCAGCGTGACGTGTATGAAATCAGTTCGTACTCGGTGCTGGTACTATACCAGTACCTCGTACTCACTCGGGTTGAAGTAGGTCTCTTTGCCCGATAGCTTGCGAGGCTGCAGGACAGGTGGCCGAGTGGTTGAAGGCACCGGTCTCGAAAACCGGCATACCGGTGAACCCGGTATCGAGAGTTCGAATCTCTCCCTGTCCGTCTAGTATCTCTCCGAATTATGTGCGGAGCCGAGTTGTCCGCAGTTCGCAATTGTCCGCGGTTCGCAATCTGTAGTCCGCAGTAGTCGCAGTTTTTGGATTGATCGCGCCTCAAAACGATGCTGGGACGGGTGGCCGAGTGGTTTAAGGCGCACGCCTGGAAAGTGTGTGTACGTTAATAGCGTACCGTGGGTTCGAATCCCACCCCGTCCGTCTAGTATCTCTCCGAATTGCGCGCGGAGCCGAGTTGTCCGCAGTTCGCAGTTGTCCGCAGTTCGCAGTTGTCCGCAATCCCCTGTGCCCTGACACCTGTTGACCACTCTTTGCGTGGTCCTTTTTGCTTGGGAGTTTAGGGCCCTGGTTTAACCCATCTGCCAGAGACAGCCAATCCGGCAGACAGTGCGAAAAAAGCGTGACGGGGCTCGGCTGATTTCAGTCCATTATTCAATGGAGAAGCTCCTCATTTCCGCGAAAGAAAGAGCCCAGTGGGTAAAGCACACGGCGAAGGTCGTTGCCGTTGCCGCATCTTCGGGGGCCGCGCTCGTATCGATCTTCACCGCGCTGTATTCGTACGGTGTAATCGGTAAGGCAGAATCCCACCAGTCGATCGGCAACATCGGCGCGGCTTGGGTGGGGCTTCGGCCTGCAATGGATACGGCTTCGGCGATAAATGACACAGTCCATTACGCAGCCACCGTCACCGACAAGAACGGAAGCATTCTGGTAGGCGCGCGGCCAATGTGGACGACCGGTGACTCTAGCATTGCTACCGTCCTGCAGGACGGCTCCGTGATCGCACGCGGGCCGGGACGAACGATGGTGAGCGTAGTGGTCGGAAGGCTCGTTACGCACTCCACGATTGTGGTGAAGCAGCGAGTCGCGAGCGTCGAAGTTGGTCGGGCGTCGGGTGATAGCTTGATCGTGCTGAACGAGGGGTCGCAACTGCAGCTTCGTGCGCGTGCCCTGGACGCGCGCGGTTTCCCAATCGACGGGCTCGAAGCGACGTGGCACATTGACGACAACAGCGTCGCCACACTCGATAGCTCCGGGACGCTAACTGGGCGTTCAGCTGGCCGGACGGTAATCGGCGCAAAGGTAGACGGCGTGGCCGGCAGAAGCGGGGTGTCGGTAGTAACGCCTGCCTCTGCGATCGCCCTCGTAGCAGGCATAAGCCAGCGAGCACTCGCGGGGAAGACCTTGCCCCAGGCGGTGGTGGTTCGCGCGACGAATCGTCGAGGAGCGCCGGCATCCGGTAAAAGAGTGACATTCCGTCTCGCCGATGGAGAGGGTGCGGTAGATCCAGCTAGCGCCGTCACGGACGCGGATGGACGCGCACGCGCCACGTGGAAGCTGGGCGCCGACCCGGGCCGACAAACGCTTTTCGCGAGCGTGGAGAACGTCGACAGCGCGCTCGCGATCGTCGCCGAGGCCGACCCGGTTGCCAGCAACACGCGTGTGACTGCGCTGGCCGAGCGACTGAGCGGGCCCGCCGGGGACCGGCTTCCCGATTCGGTCGCCATTCGCGTTACGGATTCTACCGGCCGAGCGCTTCCTGATGTTCCAGTTCGCTGGACGGCTGTCGACGGCGGATCCGTTGAAGTCGCCTCGGGGCGCACCGACTCGCTTGGGGTCGCAAGCGCGCGCTGGGTCCTGGCCAAAAGGACGGGAACGCAGCGGCTGAGAGCCCAGGTAGGAGTAGGAGCCGGGCTGGGGATCCCGCCGGTAACCATTTCCGCAACAGCGTTAGCCGGCGCTGCCGCCTCGGTCCTCGTCACTACGGGTGACAACCAGCACGCAGCGGCAGGTTCGCAGCTTCCCAAAGCCATAGTCTTTCGGGTAGCGGACACGAATGGGAGCGGAGTTGGGGGAGCCACTCTCACTCTTTCCCCCTCTGGCGGGACTCTTTCCGACACGAGCTTGACCACCGATTCGCTCGGGATTGCTCGGACCCGGTGGACGATGGGCCACTCGGCGGGCGCCTACTCGCTCGCCGTACATGTTGATGCAGTAAAGAAGCTTCTCAAGGTCTCAGCTCGGGCCATGCCGGCGGCCGCGGCAAACCTCGCCTTTGACGACGTTCCGGGCGAGAAGCGGTCGCACAAGGTGGTCGAGAGCAAGCGGCTTTACGCGTTGGTGACGGATGTCTACGGCAATCCAGTGCCGGACGCGCGAGTGAATTTCTCGGTCAAGTCGGGTACGGTATCGCCGACAAGAGCGGTCAGCGATTCCCGCGGGAGAGCGGCGCTTACCTGGAAGCTAGGCTCCAAGGCCGGTGAGCAGGTCTTGAAGGGAGTGGTTAGGGGCACCGATGTAACAGGTGAGTACGTTATCCAAATCGGACCTCGGGAGCCGATAGCGAAGCCGGTTTCTCTACGAGCGGCGAGCAGCAAATAGTTCGGCTGCGGAATCCAAGCGCGAAGACAACATCCGTTTACAGCCGCGGATTTTGGCTGTAGAAGACGCGTGGGAAGTTCTCTCCGACGCTCAGCCAGGATCAGAGGATTTAGATTAAACGGCTGTGCTAACTACGTGTGGCGCATGCGATAACAGCGCGCCCTTAAAGTAACATCGCTGGACAGTTCCACCTCTGCAGTTACATTCCGGCTGTCCCAGCAGTCTTTTATTGTTAGCGCCCAGCTGATGAGTACGGGCGCCTCCGAAAGCCGGCAAAGCCACCGAAAGGTGTCGACGCAAAGCCCCGAGACTAAGACGCCCCCCTCAAGCGGCGTTATGTCAGTCGAGCTACCGAAGAGGAGCCTTAATGACCCACGTTCGCTTCAGATTCAGCTCAGCCGTAACGACCCTTCTGACCTTTACGGCGATCATCCTGCCGGCCCCTGCCAAGGCGTTGCAGCTCTATTCGCACGCCGGTCGGACGAGCTCGAATGCTGTCGCGAACCATGCCGATTCTCTCCCCACCGGAGCCTCCGCTTCAGGCGGATCCGTGTCGAGCGACAGCGCGCCCGCTGCCCCCACAAAACCTCTCTATTCCCCCTCAGGCGAAAAGGGCAGTGGGCTAAGCGGCAAGGTCTTCGCCAGGTTCGTTCTTCCAGAAGACTGGATATCGCTGGCGTCGCTGCCTGGAACCGCGCTCGCCGCAGCCTCGGTGCAGGGCGGGTCGGGTGGCAGCCCCGAAACGGTTTTCACCATGCGCTCGTTCGGTCAAAAGGTCCGCGCCTGGCTGAACGGCTATCGCTTGGGATACTGGCCCCAGGAGAAGGGGCGCCTTAGATCGGAAGCCTACAAGAATCCAGACGGCTTCATCGAAGTGACACCCGAGAACGAAGACACCCGGGTGTCTGAGCATTTCCGTCTCAGGGATTTCGTCTCCCACGACCAGAAAGAGATCTGGCCGAAGTACGTCGTGCTCCGAGAGCCGCTGCTCGACAAGCTCGAGCTGGTGATTGAGGATCTCAACGATCATGGCATAAACGCCGAGGGCATGCGCATCCGGTCCGGGTTCCGTACGCCCGCGCACAACTTTGCCGTTCGCGGCGAGGGAAGCGCGCGCGACAGCCGACACCAGTTCGGTGACGCCGCCGACGTCTTCATCGACCAGGTAGGCAACGGCAAAATGTCGGACCTGAATGGAGACGGTCGAGTCAACTTCGCGGATGTGAAGATGATCCTCGATGCGGTGGAGAGAGTGGAGTCGCGCTATCCAGAGTTGGTCGGGGGCACGGGGCTGTACGCATACTCCGGACGCAGCGGTCCATTCGCCCACATCGACGTACGAGGCACGCGTGCCCGTTGGGTGCGCGGCGTCTACAAGGGTCGTTCTCGCCGCGTTGCCAGAACCCGCAAGGCTTCGACCAAGTCATCGAGCTCGGCCAAGACTGCAGTCGCTAAAACTGCATCGGCTACTCGTGGCAGAGTGTCAGAAACGCCGGAGTAATCTCCGCGTCGTTGACGCTCTCGTGTTTCTTGCTTCCCGCCTCCCCCCTCCCGCTTCCCGCTTCCCGCGCCTGACTACCTTCCGATCCAGTAGGTCCCCTTGATCTGGAAAATATTCGTGGGCCGATCGCGAAAGAGTGCGGAGCGATCCCTGCTGAAGTTAAAGTCTCCGAATTGATCGAACCCCTGGCGTTCCTGCGTCCACACGAAATAAAGGGTCGAGCCGGGACGATACTCCCAGCGCAGCACTCCGGTCCCGCGGAGCGAACGGAGGTTGAAGTCCGGATTGGCAAATGTGAAGGCCGAGCCCGGGCCACCACCATCGGGGTCAATCGTGTAACCGGTAACGGCGCCGGTCTGCGAATCTCTGTTCGTCGTCACCGTACTGCCGTTGTCACGTCCGAACCAATTCATTCGCCGAGATTTGACTTCGGCAAACTCCTTGAAGTTCGTGTACTTCCCGCTGGCAAGAAAAGGCTGTGCGAAAAGCTCCAGCGTTAGGTTCGGAGTAAAAGTCACGTTCGTGCGTGTGTCCATGGAAAGAGTCTTCTGCTCGAGACGGCCGAAAACGTAGCGAGTGCCGGCGAAACCGACTGGCGTGGTTGGATCAGCGACAGATGTCACGTACTGTTGGGCCGTGCGATCGTGGTCGAAGGAGGGCGAAAGACTGACAAGCACTCGGGACGATGGCTTCAAGGTGACTGTGGGATAATATGACAGTCGGCCGCCCTCACCATTGTCTACCGGCGTGCTGTATTGTACCTGCATCTGACTGACGACTCGGGAACGTGAATCGGTTGCGAAAAAGGCGGAGTACAAGTTGTAGCCGTAGTGGATGACGGTTGGCCCCCCGCGCGTCAGGCGTTCGTCGTAATAGCTCGGGTGGCGAAGTCCGAACAAGCTGAAGTTCATGTAGTTCTTGAACGTCGCCTGCCAGTAAGCGTGGTAGTCGATGTCGTTACGGTCGCCCTCGTAATTGATTTGCTGCTGCGCGCCGAGGGTGGTCCAGACAGAACGGTACCACGATCCGGGCGTGGTCCATTGGCGGACGACATTAGCCAGCATCCATTTGTAATCGGCTCTGCCTAGCACACCCATGTCATTCGCCTCGAATCCCGGACTTCGCCAATTCTGTGTCGTCTCCCACAGCCAGTCGCCAGTTTCCTTAGCGAGTCGGGCATACAATCCGTAGCCGTACAGATTGTGGCGATTCGGATCGAACTCGGTCGAGAATAGCCCGTCCGTCGTTTCGGTGCGACCAGGTCGCTGGTAATACCGGGCGCTCGAGAACTGTGCGCGCCGGATTGCGGCCGTGTCCCCTCCGATATGAGTGAGCGCGCTCTGCACGTTGAACGAGTAGGCGCGGCCGGCCCAGTGATGATCGAGATCGAGGCCGAATGCCTGGGCGTTAGACCTCAGACGCGCGACTTGATCTGGGTTCGTCAGATCACGATTCACCATCGTGGTGATGGCGCCAATGCGCGTAGAACCGGCCCTAAAATCTTTGCGCAACCGGCCAATGAAGTAATTGGAGAGCGGCTCGACTTCTAGTGTTGAGTCGGTGGTGCTGCCAACGGGACGAAAGCGCGCGCTCTCCCGGTTCGTGAGAGCGTCCATCACCCCAACTGAAATTCCGTTGCTGGTGCGGCCAGTAACCTTGCCCGCGCCCAGGATCGTGGTTGCATCGGCCGCATCCATGAAGTCGGATCGGCCCGAGAGAAGTCCGGCCAGCTGCGGTGATCGCCCAATGCGTCTCGTATAGATGAAATTCAAGCTGGAGGCGTTGCTGCAGAAGTAGCAGCTGAAGCCTCCAGTCGAGAAGTACTGCGAGTTCGAGACGAAAAACGGCCGCTTCTCGCTGAATGTCGTCTCGAAGACTGAGAGGTTCACCACCGCGGGATCTACTTCTACCTGCCCGAAATCGGGATTGACGGTTGCATCGAGCGTGAGGTTCGAGGTGAGGTTCACCTTGAAGTCGCCGCCGGCGCGGTACGTCATCTCGGTGTTGGAGTGAAACGGATCACCGGGCTGAGCCCGTTCGAGTTTGCTCCGCGTTGTCGCGTACGGGACGATCTCCACTTGGCGTGGCTGCGAGTTCAGCCTGATGCCTTCGAGAGTACCAAAGTAGGCTGGTCCGCCGTATTCATTGTTGCGCCAGAAGGCCCACATGTCCTGTTCGTTGCGACGATCGATCGTCCGCCACACCTGCATTCCCCATATCTGTTCCCGCGCTCGAGAAAAGCGAAGCTGGGAGAGGGGAATTCGAAACTCCGCCGTCCAGCCCAGCGAGTCGATCCTCGTGGCGCCTTCCCAGACGGGGTCATACGATGCGTCACCGTTTTGATGATCTCCTTTTACACCCGCCGGGTTCAGCTCGAACCAGGTTCGACTGTTCTTGTCGCGAAATGTGTCGAACACGAGGGCGATCTTATCGGAAGTCAGATTATTGTTGCCGGTCATGACCTGGTCGCGGCGGGCAAGCGCCGAGTGTACGCCCCTAGCCCCAAGAGAGTCGAACATCCGCGCGCCGATGTAAATCGCGCTCGCATCATAGAGAATCCTGAGCTCTGTCTTTTGACTCGAGGGCTTGCCTTCGTCCGGACTCGATTGGGTGAGCTCGGTAATTGGGGTTGCCGCGGACCAGGCAGTTTCGTCGAGCAGACCGTCGATCCTGATTTCGCCCTGCCTCAGCGCGGCCTGTGCTACCGGACGCGGATCGTTCTGGGATCGAGTGGTCTGCTGGGAGAAGCTTCGAGAAGAAAGCCAGAAGAGAAGAAGAACTGGAGCGAGACCGAGGACTGCAATCGACCGGCGACGTCGCATAGGAATTTCCTAACGGGTGAAAGCTCGTCTCGGCGGTCGGACTCGTCGAGCCAGCCACCAGTGCGTTCCAAGCTTAGACCGCGGAACGGGTCAAATGGTTGGAATTGAGCCAACAGCGCGACCTCCAACTATTGCCCGGCTATCTTCACAGCGGCTCCGACGAAGTCGCGATTAGCGGAATATCATGAGGTTGATTGATTCTTGGAAAATCGGAGGAAAGTTGCGCATCAGGCTCATTTGTGCTGGTTTGCTCGGAGCTGCTTGCACGTCGCACGCACAGACTCTGCCCGCGCCGATATCGGTCGCGGCGGAGGCAGGCGAAAATCATCTTCGGAATATCCGCCAGCTCACGAACGGAGGTGAGAACGCAGAGGCTTATTTCAGCCACAATGGCAAGTGGTTGATCTTTCAGAGCACGCGCGACGGAAGAACCTGCGATCAGCAGTACGTGATGGGAATCGACGGATCTAACGTACGCAAAGTCTCGAGTGGGGTGGGCAAGACGACGTGCGGGTACTTCATGGATGGCGACAGGCGCATCCTGTTCGCGTCGAGCCAGGCCCTGGAGAGGGACTGTCCGCCCCGTCCTGATCCGTCGAAGGGTTACGTCTGGAGGCTCGATCCGTTCGACCTTTACACGGCTCGCCCGGATGGCTCTCGACTTCGTCGCCTGACGCGCTTTGGGGTTTACACCGCCGAAGGCGTGATCTCACCAGACGGAAACAAGGTCGTGTTCACGTCCCTAAAGGGCGGTGACCTGGACATTTACGTGATGAATGTCGACGGATCCGGGCTGAAGCAGCTGACGCACCAGTTGGGATACGACGGAGGCCCGTGGTGGTCCCCGGACGGGAAACGGATAGTGTACCGCGCGTATCACCCTCAAACGCCGGCGGAGATCGCAACGTACAAGGATCTTCTCGCCCAGCGACTGGTGCGACCCAACAAGATGGACCTTTGGATCATGAACTCCGACGGCAGCGATCAGCGCCAAATAACCCATCTCGGTGCGGCGAGCTTCGGTCCATCGTGGACGGCTGATGGCAGGAAAATCATCTTCGCCTCGAATCACCACACCGATCCCAAGCTCGGGAACTTCGATCTGTTTCTTATCAATCCTGATGGATCAGGGTTGGAGCAGGTCACCACCGCGCCGACATTCGACGGCTTCCCGATGTTCAGCCTGGATGGGAAGAAACTGGTGTGGGCGTCGAACCGTCACGATGCCAATCCACACGAGACCAACATCTTCATTGCAGACTGGGTGAACTAGCTGATTCTGATCCCGACTTGCGCGAGGTGGTGCTTCAGATGCGCGACGTAATCACTCATGAAGTAGTCCAGTGTCGCTGGCTCTTCGCGAGGAATTTGGCGCCACGCAAGCTCGTCGAGATTATGTTGTGCCCGCGAGCGAATACGATCGTCCTTGGGGACTGCTTCCATGACGCGCGCGATGTGGAAATTGAAATTACGCCATAGCGCGATCAACTCTTCCCAGGGCGCGTCACGGTATCGCTGGACGGAAACCCAGGCGTCCTGTTCGTAACCTGGAAAAACCAGATCCTCCTGAAATTGTGCCCGCACGAAACGCTGATGGTTGTTGGATGCTGAATCGATCAGATGTCCAATTACCTCCCGAGGACACCACTTTCCCGGTGCGGGGCGGGCTCGCGAGCGCTCCTCGCTCATATCCCGAAGGATCGGCGTCGCTACTTCGATCGCCTCGCGCAACTCTGCGACATACTCGAGCATCGGCGCTACCCCGAAAGAAAACGTTGGCCCGACACTTGAATATTCCGTCTGGAGACCCTTCTGGCTATTGTGGGGTATGGCATCGGGCGCTTCACCAGGTTTGTCAACTAACTTCTGCTCTCTACGATGAAACGCATTGCACTTTTGCTGGTACTGGTAGTTGGACTCGCGGCGACGTCCGCAGCGCGCTCGCAGCAACCGACCAAAGTACCGGCCACCAAGCCCGCTCCCTCGGTCAGCGATACGGTTTCGCTAAAGCCGTCACCGGAGCTGCAGAAGGCACTTGATGATCTTGCGGCCGCAGTTCAGGCGTTGGCGCTGAAAATCGCCTCCGACCCGCAGATCAAGGCGGCTGCCATGCAGGTTGCCTCGGGCGCTGTAAACACCGCACAGCAGGTCGTCGCTGAGCAGTCTGTCGCCATTCAGGAAGCTCTCAAGAGTGCGGCCGAGCGGATCTCGGCTGCTCAGGCGAATCCGCACCAGCGCTCCAAAAGGCAGTAGCGAGCTCTCCGCGGTAACGCGGTGCGGGAAGCGAGTGAGCTAAGAAGCATTGCTCGCGACGCCATCGGCGGAGCGATCCTCGGCACACTCTGCGCTGTTGCTGCGCATGTCCTGGGTGTGCAGCAGCTTCTCCGGCGACCCGAGCTCACTCTCTACATCCCCGCGGCCATCGTTGGCGGAGTGCTCGGAGTCACGCGCGTGCGGCCCTTGTTATGGATTGCGGCCGGCATCATAGCGCTCTTGTGCATTCTGATCGCCTATACTCCGCTCGTCTCGGCACTAGCGCGACCGCTGATCAGACGTGACCCGATTCCACAGCGCGTCGATGCGATCGCTGTGCTGTCGAGTGGAATTACGGCTGACGGAATGATGCGCAGTGAGACTCTCGACCGGCTGCTCACCGGCCTGGTTCTGACCCGGCGAGGGCTTGCTCCAGTTCTGCTCGTATCGCGAGAGCGACGAGCGTATGCCGGTAAGACGGTATCTGATTCGGCGGACTTGAAGAACGTGATTGCGCTCACGGCGCCAACTCCGCCGATAGTTCTCGTCGATTCTATTTTTACGACACGCACGGAAGCACTGAGGATGAAGGCCATCGCCCGCAAGGACGGTTGGACAACGGTGGCGGTCGTCACCTCGCCGATGCACACTAGACGAGCCTGTGCTACCTTCGAGGCGGTCGGCTTCAAAGTCGTGTGCGTTCCGGCGGCGATCCGAGAATCCGGCTTGTATCCGGGGAGCATTGCAGAGGACCGGTTCCGCGCGTTTCGATCCTGGCTGTATGAAACCTTCGCCACCGACTCATATCGAAGACGCGGCTGGATTCCGTGACGAACTAAAACTGAAATCCGAGGGTTTTTCGTAATGACTTCTGGCCGCCTCAATCCCAGTTTTTCTGGTGGGCCCACTACTTTCGTAGCGGTCGAAACGCGCGGAATCTGGAAGGTCATCACCGCATCATCAGTCGGCACGATGATCGAGTGGTACGATTTCTACATCTTCGGGAGTCTCGCGGCAATCATTGCGACCCAGTTCTTCCCGGGCGGAAATCCGACGGCGAGCTTTCTCAAGACGCTGGCAACCTTCGCGGTTGGATTCGCCGTGCGGCCCTTTGGCGCGCTCGTGTTTGGTCGGATTGGAGACCTGATTGGCCGGAAGTTCGCCTTTCTCGCCACGCTTCTCATCATGGGAGGCTCGACCGCAGCGATAGGCTTCCTTCCGGGGTACACCCGGATCGGCATTGCTGCTCCGATCACGCTTGTAGTCCTTCGCCTGCTTCAGGGACTGGCGCTCGGCGGCGAATACGGCGGTGCCGCCGTCTACGTGGCCGAGCATGCTCCGGATGGTCGTCGCGGCTACTACACGAGCTTTATCCAGACGACGGCAACGTTGGGGCTTTTTCTATCGCTGGCAGTAATTCTCATCGTTCGAGCCGCGGTCGGCGAGGACGCGTTCAAGACGTGGGGCTGGCGCATCCCGTTCATCCTGTCGCTATTCCTCGTGGCGATCTCCTACTACATCAGGATCCGGCTTCGGGAGTCACCGCTCTTCTCGATGCTGAAAGAATCCGGGAAAACATCGCGCGCTCCGATCACGGAGAGCTTCGGAACCTGGTCGCGGTGGAAGATTTTCTTCACGGTCTTGTTCGGAGCAGCGGCCGGACAGGCTGTCGTTTGGTACACCGGACAGTTCTACGCGCTGCTCTTCCTGCAAACCGTTTTGAAGGTGCCTCTCGTCACATCCTATGTGTGCGTCGCGATCGCGCTCGTGCTCGGCGCACCATTATTCGTGTACTTCGGGAGTCTCTCGGACAGGATTGGTCGCAAGAAGATCATGATGGCCGGCAATCTCCTCGCCGCGATCCTATACGTGCCGATCTATCACGCGATGAAGTTTTACTCGAGCCCGGTGAATGCTGTCGCGCTGACAGCGCTGGTTTTCGTCCAGGTCGTGTTCGTGACGATGGTGTATGGTCCGATCGCAGCATTTCTGGTCGAAGCCTTCCCTGCAAAAATCCGGTACACCTCGCTTTCGCTTCCTTATCACTTCGGCAATGGCTGGTTCGGTGGGTTTCTTCCCATCATCGCCACGAGCCTGGTGGCTCGAACGGGGAACATCTACGCCGGTCTGGCGTTCCCGATCGTCGTCGCCCTCATAACCTTCGTGGTTGGGTCTCTTACCCTTACCGATCAGCATACCGAGAGCATTTGGGCGGAGGTGCGACCTCCCGGGAGTCCTACGGTGAGCTCGGCGATGGGAGTTTGATGGCTGGGTCCTCCAGAAAATGATGTTGTTCGTCGCTGCGGCGCTCCTCGCGCTCGCGCCGAGCCGCGACTCCTTGCTCGCGGCGATCCAGACCCGGATCGCTCAGGAACCGGGCGCTTACGTCGGACTTGCTTACGTCGACCTCGCCGCAGACAGCAGCTTCCACGCTGCCAGCACAATGAAAGTCCCGGTGATGATCGAGCTCTTTCGACGCGCAAACACTGGCTCCTTCGGAATGAATCAGGGCTTGCTCATGGTGAACCAGTTCGCGTCACTCGTGGATGGTTCTCGGTACGCACTCGATCCCGGATCGGATAGCGACTCGACGCTCTACCATCGAATCGGTGACAGAGTCTCTGTGGATACACTACTTCGATTGATGATCACGAGGTCGAGTAACTTTGCGACGAACACACTCATCACCCTCGTGGGTGCGGAAGAAGTCACGAGAACGATGCGCGCCCTTGGGGCACAACGAATTCAGGTTCTGCGGGGGGTGGAAGATGGAAAGGCATTCGAGAAAGGACTCAACAACACCACAACGGCTCGGGACCTCGCCATAATTCTCAGGGCGATCCAGGAGGGAAAAGCGGCTTCGCCGCCAGCGACGCGCGAGATGCTGGCAATTCTTTTGGCGCAGGAGTTCAATGAGAAGATTCCTGCGGGCTTGCCGCCTGGAACCCGCGTCGCGCACAAGACTGGCGAGATAACGGCCGTGTCGCACGATGCCGCAATTGTGTATCCCGCTGGAAGAAAACCGTATGTATTAGTGGTCCTGACACGCGGCATCACCGACGGCGCCAAGGCAAGCAAGCTGATCGCGGATCTTTCCTCGATCATCTATCAGCACAACGCCACGCAGCCAAGGTCCTCGGCCACGACGCAATGAAAGTCGCTTTCATCGGTCTCGGCGACATTGGCGGGCCAATGGCTTCGCATCTGGCGCGTGATCCTTTCGATCTCGTGGTATGGAATCGAACGGGTTCCAAGGCTGAGGAGTTTGCGCGCGAACACAAAGCTCGCGTGGCGGCGACGCCGGCAGAAGCAGTGCGTGACGCGAACGTCGTCATAACTTGTCTGCCCTCTTCGATCGAGGTGGAGGCAGTGCTGCACGGCGAGAACGGGATGCTCGATGCGCTCCGAAAGGGAACGGTACTGATCGATTGCACTTCGGGCGATCCGCCGACATCGAGGTCCATCGCGGCCGAGCTCGGTGGGCGCGGTGTCGAGTTCATCGATGCGCCGGTAAGCGGCGGAACAACAGCAGCGAAAGCTGGAACGCTGACGGTAATGTGGGGCGGCGAGATGACCGTCTTCGACCGTGTGCGGCCGGTGGTCGAAGCGTTCGGAAAGAAGATTGTGCATGCTGGACAGGTGGGATCAGGGGATGCACTAAAGGCGGTGAACAACGCTCTGCTCGCGGTCCACATACTTTCTGCGGCCGAAGGGCTGGCGGTGCTTGTGAAGGCCGGCGTGGATCCGAAGGTCGCGCTCGAGGTCATCAATGCGTCGAGCGGGCGCTCCAACAGCTCGGAGAACCTGATCCCGCAGCGCGTAATCACGCGAGCATTTCCCCGCACGTTCCGACTGGCCTTACTCGAGAAGGACATCGGCATCGCCGCAGTCATGGCGGAGGATCTCGAGGTCAAGACTCCGCTAATTTCGCTGACCGCCGATCGCTTTCACGAGGCGCGGGAAAAACTGGGAGAGGAGGCGGATCACGTCGAGGCAGTGAAGATGGTCGAAGAGGAGAACCACCTCGAGATCAGGTAATCGCGCGACGGCCGAGTGCTTGTCTGTCGACCTCGGCGATGCGTTGAGCGGCCAGGACAGGATCGATTTCAGGAGCGACTTCGGCGTCCGATAGCTCGAGAGTCTCGCGTGCCCGTTGGAAGATGCGATCACCGCCGGGAACGAGTGCGCCGAATTCCATTTCCGCGCGCCGACAGAAGCGTTCCTGCCTCGCGCGGTCGTCCATTTCCAGTGGAAACCCAAGCGCGTGGAGGCGCGCGTGCATTGCCTCGTGAAGAATCGTCGCCGCGACTTCCGCGTCGGAGAAGTTCGAGTTGACCGTGAATGTCAACTCGACCAGACATGCGCGCTGCTGGTGAAAATACGCGCCGCGGCAGGCGAACCGCTTCACGACCAGGTAGGCAAAATCTCTCTCGAGATGCCGGAAGTAATGCGGGGTGAAATGCTGAATGAGCAATAAACTCCGATCGAGTCGCGCGATCGCTTCGTTCGTATCGATATCTGGACGCGTGTTGTCGACGATTACGGGAATGCCGCGCACCTCATGACGTGTAACGCTGTGAGCTGATGGCTTTCCTGCGAGCAACTTTAAGATTCTGGAGAGCATTTCCCAAAATAGCTGCTCGATGCACGCCAGGTCTCTTCAATTAGCCCTGTCAGCGCGCCATATTTGAGCACCGATGACCACGAAAACGACGACGGTCCTCGACGCCCGGGCCGTCGAGCGCACCTTGAAGCGCATGTCGGTGGAGATCGTCGAGCTTAACCGGGGAACGGACGATCTCATAATTGTTGGAATCCAGCGTCGCGGCGTTCAGCTGGCCGACCGACTCGTCAAGATGATCCAGGGTGGAGAAGGTGTTACGGTCCCGCAGGGTTCGCTCGACATTACGCTCTATCGAGATGACCTCCAGACCGTCGGTCCGCGACCGGTTGTGGGTCCGACATATCTGCCTTGGGATCTGGACGGGAAGCACGTCGTGATCGTCGACGATGTGCTATACACCGGGCGCACCGTGCGGGCAGCGCTCGACGAGCTCGCTGACTTTGGAAGACCAGCTTCGATTTCACTGGCGGTACTGATCGATCGCGGTGGACGAGAGCTTCCCATTCACGCTGATGTCGTCGGGAAGAAAGTCGATGTTGGAGACGATGAACGTGTTGACGTTATGGTGGCCGAGCTCGATGAGCGGACGGAGGTAGTTATCGTGCCCAAGTCGGCGGCGTGACGGGGACGCTCGGCAAGGATCTACTCGGGCTCGAGTCGCTGACGGGCGACCAGATTCGACTCATTCTCGACACCGCCGAGCCATTCAAGGAAATCAGCGAGCGCGCGATAAAGAAAGTACCGGCGTTACGAGGCTCGACGATAGTGAACCTTTTCTTCGAGAACTCGACACGGACGCGCATCTCCTTCGAGTTCGCGGAAAAGAGGCTGTCCGCGGATACGGTCAACGTGTCTGCGACGGGCTCGAGCGTCTCGAAAGGTGAGACGCTCGTCGATACGGCCAGAAACCTCGAGGCGATGCGCATCGACATGGTCGTAATCAGACACTCGGCGTCAGGCGCGGCGAAGTTCCTGGCTGACCGAATTCAATCGAACGTCATCAACGCCGGCGATGGAACGCACGAGCATCCGACGCAGGGACTGCTAGACATTCTGACATTGCGAGACAAGTTCGGGGATCTCAAGGGACGCCGGGTCTGTATCTGCGGCGACATCCTGCATTCAAGGGTGGCGAGGTCGAACATCTGGGGCCTGACGAAGCTCGGCGCGGATG
>QHVA01000152.1 GCA_003223425.1 Gemmatimonadota bacterium | reverse complement strand
GATCCAGGTTCACCATCTCGGGTGCCAGAAAGAGCATGATTGAAGTGTCGACTTCGTCCCCGTGCATGGCTTCTCTCTGTCCTTCGAGCAGGTCCGAGAGATTTACGCCGAACATGTCGACGACTCTGACGCGAGCTGCGGTAGTAATAACGGTTGCAAGTGCCTCCTGATGCGGATCGTGCCCGTGCGCGGTAAGCAAAATGAATTCGCGCACGCCAGTAGCCTCCCAGGAGTCAATGAGATCATTCAACATCCGGTGAAGAGTCTTCTTTCTCAACGAAGCGTTGCCGGTGAAGCCCCGTTCGGTGTCGACGTTCACTCCGTACTCCACCGTGGGCGCCCTCAACACGCCATATTCCGCCGACAGATCGTCGGCCATGTGCTCCACGATGATGGTGTCGCAGCCGAGCGGAAGGTGAGGACCGTGCTGCTCGCACGTGCCGATGGGTATGATCAGGCGCGGATCATTGCCGATGATCGCAGTGACCTGCGCGGGGTTGAGCTCCTTTACCCGCAGTGGCGCGGAAACCGGTATTGGGGAGGGAAGAGTCATCGCATCAGCTGGTAGCCTTAATGTAAGAAGCGGACGTCTCCGGCGACGCGCAATCCTCGCCGCTGCGTCGATCCCGCTCTTTCTTATCGCGATGTGGGTCCGAACTCCCGCACTTCCGCGCACCGCTGGTACCGTTACTTCGAGTGGCGCTGAGAGGGTCGACGCAGGCGAAAGCGCTCTCCGCGCCCTGGAGCGCGCGCTCGCCGACACACGCCAACGTCTCGACGAGCGGGCAACACGCGCACTCGACGCTCCAGCGGGTGCGGAAGGAGCCTTTGCGTTTCTCTCTAGCCAGTCTCCGCAGAGAGACGGCGAATCAGTCGTGCTCTTCGATCGCAATCATCCTTTGGCGTGGTCAGGCGCGATGCGGATCGACCCTGAGACGCTCGCGGGTCCGGTGAGTGTGACGTTCAACCCGTTTTATACAACCCTCAACGTCGTGAAGAGCCGCGGCAACCGGCGTGCTGTCGCGTCTGCCGTGCTGCAAGCCGCGCCACCGGCGAACAGACTCACCGAATCCGTGGAGACACGTCTCGCTCCCACTCAGGGAGTTACTGCATACGAGTTTTCGCCGCCGGAGAATACCCGCGGCGGACCCGTGGTCCTCGCTTCGCGCGGCACTCCGATTTTGCGCGCGCTGCCTCACCTGGCAACTGCCGACGAGATTAGGTTTCGCCGCGCGTCGATGCTGCGGGCCAGAGGAACCGTCGCACTCGTCATTCTCGTTCTTGCGTTTCTGGTTTACGCGTGGAGGGACAGACGTGCTCTGGCGGAGCGGCTGTTCGCGATCGCTGTCGCGCTCGCGATCGCTGCGCTCGTACCCTGGAACTCGTTCTCGAATACGTCGAGGGTTTTCGACCCGGCGTATTACTTCTCGAGGCTCGCCGGCCCGCTCACCGCCAACGCCGGCGCGCTCTGCATCAGCTCCGCGCTGGTGCTCATGGCCGTGTACGCTGTCTTTCGCACGCGCCCCGAAATCCGTTGGCCGCGACCATACGCCGCGCTCGGTGCCTTGGTGACGCTTGGGATTGGGATCCCGTTTGCGTCGAACATCGTCCGGGGAATTGGCCAGCCGCCATGGGGATCCACACCGGGTCTCTGGCTTTCCTGGGAGGTCCCACTTTTTCTTTTTCTGTTCGCCGTGTTGCTGGCGGCGTATTGGATGATGCGGATGGCTTTCGGCAAGTCGGCCGTAGTCACCCTTCGCGCCGCTCTGCTCATTGCGTCCGCATCAGCAATGGTCGCGCTGGGAGGTCTCTGGTCGACGACGTCCCGACAACGCATGCAACTCGCCGAGCAGGACGTAGCGGCGCTTGGGCACGTGGACGATTACGCGCTTCAGCTCACGCGTCGCTTCGTCGCGTCGCTCTCGCAGTTACCGCCGCCGAAGACTCGCGCCGATTTGCTCAAAGCATACGCATCGTCGGACCTGGCCTCCGCCGAATACCCGGCAACGCTGACAGCTTGGGATCCGACCGCGAAGCCAACAGCGGAATTCGCAGTCGCACCAAGCGAGACGGATTCGAGTGTCATTTCGAGCGCGGTCAGGGAGGCGCTGGGCAGCAAGCAAACAGTGACGCGAAGCATCCTCGGACCAACGGGCGTTCAGATTCTCGCAGCGGTGGCGCATCCATCCGACGGCGCGACGTCGGTACTGGTGCTTCCGCGCACGCGGCTGCTCAGCGCGAATCCGTACGCGGCGCTTCTTGGAATGGCGCTGCCTTCGGGTGGCGATCCACCTTATGGAGTGGCTCTGGCTGATGTTTCACCCGCGGTTGTCGCTGATACTTCGCGGGTCCACTGGCGCCGCATGGGAGACGAGCTTCACGGCGATCGACTGATCTCGACGAGCGCGGGGACGATGCGGGCGCACGTCGAGATCGATTTTAGATCGTCATGGGCTCGTGCCGAGCGCGGCGTCCTCGTGCTCCTTTTCGACCTAATGGTTGCTGGTCTTTTTTGGCTGCTGGGGGCGTTGGCGGAAAGGGGATTCCTGCGCTGGCTCCGAGTCCGTGCGGCGCGGTGGATTTATACCTACCACGCGAGGCTCACTCTCGCTCTCTTCGCGTTCTTCGTGATCCCGGCAATTGCGTTTGCGGTTTGGTCATATCGGAGACTGCGAAGCGACGATCTGCAGACACGCGAAGTTCTCGTTCATGAAACGCTTCACGCGGTAGCTGTCGGCAACGAATACGAGCAGCTCCCTGCTGCCGCACGGCGTTTTGAGACTCCGCTCTTTCTTTATTCCGACGGATTCCTCGAGCGCACGAGCGATACGTTGCTCGATGTGCTCGCGCCAACCGGACGGCCGCTGCCGGGACCCGTGCAGCTCCGTCTCGCGAGCGCGGGCGAGCTCTCCGCGGCGTGGGAAGCAAAGCTCGGCTCCACGAAAATGCTTTTCGGCTACAATGCGGCACTTGGACCCGACCAACAGCGTTACGTTCTTGCGGCGCCGGCGCGAAGCGATGACCTCGTACTCGACCGGCGTCGCCGCGATCTGGGAATGCTCGTCCTGTTCGCGACCGCAGCCGGCGCGCTCGCGGCGCTATGGTTGAGCGGGATCGCGGCGAAGCGGCTGGCGCGAGATCTGGAGCTCAGCAGGATCGAAGTAGCGCGCGCCGAACGCGTCCTGGCTTGGGGCGAAATGGCGCGCCAGGTCGCTCACGAGATCAAGAACCCGCTCACACCGATTAGACTGGGGGTTCAACATCTGCGGCGGGCGCGCAATGACCCGCGCATTGATTACGACAGCGTTCTCAACGATAACGTCCGACGGATTCTCGCCGAGATTGACAGACTCGACGAGATTGCGCGCTCGTTCAGTCGCTACGGAAGTGCACCAGCGGATCTGCCACCGGCTGTGGATCTGGACGTTGCCGCAGTCACGAAGGATGTAGTAGGTCTCGAGCAGATGGGTGATCGAAAGGTGAAATGGCAACTGCGTGGCGCTGACAGACCGGTGTGGGCGATGGCTCGCAAAGACGAATTGCGTGATGTGCTTCTCAACGTTTTCGAGAACGCGCGACTAGCTGGCGCACGTCGCGTCGACATTGCGCTGCGCGAGGAAGAGCGAAGAGTAATGATCGAAACCGTCGACGATGGCTCGGGAATTCCGTCGGCGGTGTTGCCCCGAATCTTCGAGCCGCATTTTTCCACGCGCACCACCGGAAGCGGACTCGGCCTCGCCGTCAGCCGGAGGCTGATCGAAGCGTGGGGAGGTCAGATCGCCATTACCAGCGAGGAAGGAACGGGGACGAGAGTGCTGATACTGCTTGCGCGGAGCGAGGCATGAGCGGGGCCAGCCGCGGAGTGGTGACGCCCCGCGCCACAAAGGTATTGCCGGCACACCTGGCGGATTGGCAACTGCCGCCGGACTGGTCGTGGGGTCCGGGTGGAATGGTGGGCGATTATCGCCACTATCAGGAAGTGATCGACGCACTGGGGCGATCGCTATCGCTCGTGACCGCTCCGGATCCCGCCCACGTGGGATGGCTGTTCGAGGAAGCGAAGCAGCTGGCGCTGAGGAGTCATCCGTCGATTCCGACGACGTACCACTATTGGACGTCGTATCGCGAAAGCCGCCGCGGCCCCGGCTATTTGCGTCGTTGGGTCACTGGAGAAACCGTACGCGCTCGTCTCGCGCGTCTCGGGTTGGCGGACATTCCGTACGTATTCCAGATGCTTCGCGGAGCTTGCTCAACGCTCGCTTATCTGCACGAGACAGGCATCGCGCATGGCGGACTGAATGGCGACGCCTTATGGACTACTCCGACTGGACGCTTGTGGATGCTGGAGTGGCAGTGGGCAGTTCCACGCGCAGCAATTCCGGCCGGAGTCCGACCAGGCAGCGGACCCGTGGAGATCAGGCCTTTCGATGCAGGCCGTCCAATGCGTACCGAGCTGTTGCCCACGCCGCCCGAGTGGGAAGGGAGCGAATGGGTGCCTACGCCGGCGAGCGATCAGTGGCAGCTCGCTGCGATGTGTTTCACGGCTCTCACGGGGGAAACTCCCCCCGCGCACGGAGCCCCGCCGATAAAGTTGGTGAGACCAGAAACGCCGGAGGCGCTGGCATCGGCACTCGACCGTGCGCTCTTAACGAATCCCGCTGAACGGTTCCCGTCGCTCGCAGTGCTTTTGCGCGCAGTCGAGCGTGGAGATCCATCTCGCTCGGTCCCGATGGTGCGCGGTGAACCCGACCGAACTGCCAATCAGTCTGCCGAAGCGCGGGTACGCTGGGCGGTGGGTGACGATTACGAGATTCTGTCGGAGCTTGGCAGCGGCGCGTTCGGAACGGTATGGCGCGCCCGTGACTTGTCTCTCGAGCGGGAGGTAGCCTTGAAGGCCCTGCATCCCCTCGTGGCCCGTGACGACAAAGCCGTAAAAGCATTCTGGCGTGAAGCGAAGCTGGCTGCCCAGCTCGCGCATCCAGCCATAGTTCCGATTTACGACTGGGATTCGAGCGGGGATCTTTCCTGGTATACGATGGAGCTCGCGGAAGAAGGCAGCGTGGCCAGTCTCGTTGCCAGATCGGGACCTCGCCAGCTCGCCGAGATTGCATCGCAGGTCGAGCAGGTTCTGGATGGGCTGATCGTCGCGCACGCGAATGGAATTCTGCATCGCGATCTCAAGCCCGAAAACATTCTCATCGACCGTTATCACCGCTGGCGCATAACCGATTTCGGAATTGCTAACGTAACGGGAGAGGAT
>QHVA01000161.1 GCA_003223425.1 Gemmatimonadota bacterium | reverse complement strand
GGCTTCCGCTGGTTCTGGAACGAGCTCCTGCGGCACAAGCAGATCTGGCGCGACGTTCTTCTCGCGTCGCTCTTCATCCAGCTCATCGCCCTCGCCACGCCGCTTTTCACCCAGGTCATCATCGACAAGGTCGTCGTACACCAGACGAGCAGCACGCTCGTGGTCGTCGCCCTCGGCCTCGCCATGTTTATGCTGTTCAACGCCGGCATGAGCTGGCTGCGGCAGTACCTCGTCCTGCACACGGGCAACCGCGTCGACGCGGTCCTCGGCAGCCAGGTCCTGCGCCATATCCTGCGCCTCCACCTCCCGTACTTCCAGCACCGGCCTACCGGCGTTCTGATCGCCCGCGTGCACGCCGTCGAGACCGTGCGCGAGTTCATGTCCGGAGCCGCGGTCTCCCTGGTCCTCGACTTTCCGTTCCTGCTGATCTTCGTGGCGGTGATGTTTCTTTATAGCTGGCAGCTCAGCCTGATCGCCCTCGGCATCCTGACACTGATCGCGGCAATCTCCATCGGCATCACGCCCGTTCTGCGCGCGCGGATCAACAAGCAATTCCTTTTAGGCGCCCGCAATCAGGCTTTCCTCACGGAATACGTGGCCGGTATCGAGACGGTAAAATCGCTGCAGATGGAGCCGCGACTGGAGAGCCGCTACGACGAGATGCTCGCCCAGTACCTCGCCTCGGGCTTTGCCACCCGCCAGGTGTCGAACACCTACAACGTGGTGGCGAACGCGCTCGAGCAGACCATGACGCTCGCGATCCTTTGCGTCGGCGCGCTTCTCGTCATGAAGAACGACGGCTTCACCATCGGCATGCTCGTCGCCTTCCAGATGTTCGCGAGCCGGATGTCCCAGCCGATGCTGCGCCTCGCAGGTCTCTGGCAGGAATTCCAGCAGGCCTCGATCGCGGTCAAGCGCCTGGGCGACATCATGGATGCCCCCGCCGAGCCCTACGCGCTGACGCCCTCGCGGGCGCCTGAAGGCAAGAGCGAAATCCGGGTCCAGGACCTCTCCTTCCGCTACTCGCCCGAGCATCCTTTCCTATACAGGCACCTAAGCCTCGCCCTCAAACCCGGCAAGCTGACCGTGCTCACCGGACCATCGGGCTGCGGCAAGAGCACGCTGGCGAAGCTCCTCCTTGGTTTCTACCAGCCGGAGGACGGCCAGATTACCGTCGACGGCCGCGACATCCGCCACTTTTCGGCCAACGAGCTGCGCCAGTACTTCGGAGTGGTGCCGCAAGAGACGGTTCTTTTCTCGGGAACGATCTACGAGAACCTCCTCGCCGCCAATCCCAACGCCGGCTTCGGCGACGTGGTGCAGGCCTGCAAAATCGCCGAGATCCACGATGTCATCGAGAAACTGCCGAAGGGCTACAACACTGAGATCGGCGAGCACGGCGTCGGATTATCGGGCGGTCAGAAGCAGCGGCTCGCCATTTCACGCGCCATGTTGAAACGGCCGAAGATTTTGGTCTTCGACGAAGCAACCAGCAGCCTTGATCAGCACACCGCCGAGCGGTTTGCGCAAACGGTAAACAGACTGAAAGGGATGGCGATGGTGCTTTTCATTGCGCACCAACTGCCAAAGGGATTGGCAGTGGATGAGGTCTTCACCTTAACCGGAGAAAAAGCGACGCAGATGCGCGTCGTTGATGACGGACAGCCATGAGGCATCCCCGGTTGATTTTGAAGCCGTGCATACAGAACGTCCATCAAACTTGTGCGTGGATATTCACTCTGCTGTTTCGATTACCGGCATCGCGGACATCTCTTATCTCAACGTTGAAAGGTGTCCACGACTACAAGGGGATTATCAATCAGGCCGTAATTCGCATAGAGGTAAGCTACGAGAGCATCGTCGATGCGCTGAAGAACTTGGCTCGGAGTCAACCACGCAGCGCCTTTACCGTGGAGGGCAGCATGAGCACCTCAGAAGCAATTGGCAGACATGGATTAATAGCGATGGCGCTGCTGGCGACGGCGACGCTCTCAGGTTGCATGGGATGGGTGCCGGGGCGGCAGGCGTATTGGGATGCGCAAGTGAAAGAGATGTGTGCGAAGGATGGGGGAGTGCAGATTTTTGAGAAATTGCGTATCTCAAAATCGGACATCGATCTTCTTGGAAGAGTTGGTGGAAAGATTGGTGTTCCAGTGAAAGAGTTAGCGCACCCGAACTCGCCAGCCTACTCGGTGCTGACAATAACAAATCTAAGAGAATGGAACCCTCGCGTCTCGCGCAGTGAATCAACAATCATAAGGCGAGCGGACCAGGCCGTTGTGGCGCGTTCGGTTGTCTATGCGAGATCAGGGGGTGATTTTCCGACAGGTTTTTCGGAGGGGACAAGCTTTGTTTGCCCTGATCTAAAGAAGATTACATCTGACCTTCAGCAACTTTTCGTCGTGGAAGGAGATTCGAAATGAACGATGCGACTTCTCTTTTCAACGCTGCGGAATTGGCACTCGCGTCATATTCCACGCTTCAAGATGGTGCTACCGCTATCGACGACCAGATTAGGGCGTTGAGGCTAACCTCCGGGGCTCAAATGTCGCTCACGGAGGCTATTGCATTCGCCAGCCGCTTCCCGACAGTAGTGACCCACTTCAGCGATCCGGCTACTGGTTTTCAGGTAACAGTATTCAAGGACACCGTAGGGGACGCGCCGGGCAACCTGACGGTGGCTTTCCGCGGGACCGAGATTCCGGAAGATCTTCCGACCGGTGCCGATATCGTTGGAGCTGGCGCGGGCTACGACCAGATTGTCGCGATGGCCAACTGGTGGGCGAAAGTATCGGCCAAGGATCAGATGGTGCAGCAGTTCCGGCTAGCCAGCTATGCACCGGAGGCAGTGCCCGAGGGCGCGGTGGTGTTGCGTCCTAACGGCGTGCAATCCCTTGTGCTCGAAGCGGCACCTTGGGCCGCTGCTACGGGCGAGCTTACTGACACTATCGCCGCCGATCCCGACGGCCGGGTTGACGTAACGGGGCATTCGCTAGGCGGGCATCTCGCGATGGCCTTCTCTAGCCTGTTTGCCGCGCGGACCGGGCGGGTGACGGTATTCAATGCGCCGGGTTTCACCAGCAGCGCGGTCAATCAGGCATTCTTTGCGAAGCTAGGTGGTTCGATCCCAACTGGCGGTTTGATCGTCAACGTCGCTGCCGACGAGGCTCTGGTCGATAGCGATCCATTCCACTGGATTGCCGGGATGAACTCGCGGCCCGGCCAGGCAATTAACATTGCGATCGAGAACCAATTAAGCCCCGATGAGCCTGCGCGGTTCTTACCTGCGCTGAACCACAGCATTGTCGCGCTCACAGACTCGCTCGCGGTATACAAGCTGCTGGCCGATCTCGATCCCGCGCTGAGCCCGGCGAATTACAAGGTGATCCTCAACCAAGCCGCGATGGGCACGGTGGCGAGCTACGAGCGCGTCGTCGACACCCTGGAGAGCCTCTTTACGATCAATGACGACTTGCTTCCGAGTGGAAACGACCGACGCGAGGATCTCTACAGGGCAATCACCGCTCTGTCCGCGAATGATTTGTACAAGGTCATGCGCGGAACTCTTGACATTGCTCCCAGCGCAAGGGAGGCGACAACGCTACTCGAGCAGGTGCGGAACACGACGGGTATGGATCAACTGGCATACCGATATGCAATGACGGAACTCAATCCCTTCGTCGTACGCGATGCCAATCTGAGCGGCCTCTACGCCCGCTTCCAGGCAGGCGGGGCGAACGGGGGCGAGCTTGACGATTACGATCCCGCGGCTAATCTCAAGGGGCTGACGCAGACGTATTTGGAAGACCGCGCGGCATTCGTTGAGCGCAAGCTATATATCACAGCTCTGGATCGGAACCAGTTCTACGAAGATCCGACAATACCTAGCTCGAGCACTTTTCCGAACCCGCCCGACGCGCAGGGCCAGGCATATCAAGGAGAGGCAAAAGACTTCCAGGATCGCGCATCAGGCTTCATAGCGTCGACCGGCAGCAATCCGAATTCCCTCCGGCATTTCATCTTCGGCGGCGCAGAGGGCGATGTCATCAAGGGCGCGGATCAAGAAGACGATCTGTTCGGAGGAGCTGGAGACGACATTCTCGTTGGTGGCAAAGGCAACGATTACCTCGAAGGCGGCACAGGCTTCGATACGTACGGTTTCAACTCAGGCGACGGCGCCGACACGGTGCTGGATGCCGACGGCAAGGGAATCCTGATTCGCGATGGAAAGGCGATCGCGCTGGCGATCAGGCAAAGTAGCACGCAATGGTCATTGGGCACGACGAGCTTCACGGTGGCGAACAACGGTTCGGATCTTTCCATTTCGCCCGCTGGATCGAGCGACACGATCACCCTCAAGGACTTCAATTTTGCGGTAGCGCAGTCGGCGAGCTACGACGGCCTGCGCCTGATCGATGCTCCGAGCGCACCCACCGGCGAGGTACGCACGTTCGAGGGCGACCGGCAGGACTGGGACAGCGATCCGAATCAAAACGGCATTCAGACGCAGAACGATGCCTACGGCAATACGGTGCGCGTCGACGGCCAAGGCGGACGGCCGGACATTGCTCAGGTCGACCGCGCGGATCTTTTCTTTGGCAGTAATGCCAGCGAGGTCGAGCGCTTCAATACTGGTGGAGGCGACGACACCGTCTATGCCGATGGACTCTACAGCGGTACGTCGCTTCAGGGCGGCTCGGATCTCATCGAAACCGGGGCTGGCCGGGACATCGCGGTCGCTGGCGGCGGAAATGACTGGGTGGAAGGCGGCGCGGACGCGGACATCCTGACCGGGAACGCGGGCGACGACGTCATCTACGCCGATACGAGCGATGAACAAACGCTGACGCTCGATCAGGTGATCGCGGCTGGCGAGACGGCGGTGCCCGTTGCCGGCCAGGGCGATCTGCTCTCGGGCGATGCGGGCGATGACTTCCTCTATGGGTTGGACACGGCCGATCTGCTGCTCGGAGGCGAGGGCGAGGATGTGATCGTCGGCGGCGCTGGGGACGACACCATCTATGGCGATGCCTCGCTCTCATCGGGGCAGCTCGATTGGTCGGTCACGCGCGAAGTGACGACGAGCGGCGGCGTTGCGGACTACGTCGTGCACTTTTCCAACGCTGTGACGACGAGCGCCGACGCGGTCGGCGGCAT
>QHVA01000160.1 GCA_003223425.1 Gemmatimonadota bacterium | reverse complement strand
GAGCCAATGACGCTTCCTGCTGATCCAGTATGTCCTGCAGAACTGCGACATTTCTCAGATACGTGTTCTCCTCGATCGTGAAAGCAGCGAGAGTTGCCGGGGTAGCTGCAGAAGTCGGACTGCTTGCCGCGACGCGAGAAGATCTTTCATCGCTGTTACGCGAGCTCATATACAGAGCAGTTCCAGCAGATGAGAGAATCACCAATAGAACTGCGGCAGCTGCCAGCGTGTATGGTGCGCGCCAAAATCGCGCCGAAATACCAGCATACGTCGCAACCGCAATTTTGTCGCGCTCGATGGCCGACCGAATGTTGGACCAGGCTTCCGCGGGTGGGTCGATCGACTTCGGGAGGTCCGCCGCTCGCGCCAGAATTGCTTTCAGGCTCTCGACTTCCGCCGCGCAAATCTCGCACGCGGCAATATGATCAGCCACCGGACCGCGTGCATCTTCCGTGAGCTCGCCGGTGACGTAATCATCGAGCAGATGTCTAATCACTTCGTGTGTCATCTCTCCAACCTCTCTCTCAATAGTCTTCGCGCACGATGGAGCTGCGCCTTGACCGTTCCAACTGAGACGCTGAGTTGTTCCGCGATCTCCTGATGCTGGTACCCCTCTACATCGTGCAACACGAACGCGAGCCTCGCGCCCTTTGGTAGCGACGCAATTGCGTTTTCCATGTCCATCCTCAGGTCAACTCCGCTCTGCCGGGCCGCCCCTTCCAGGCGTGAGGTGTCGTCCATTGGGAGCACTCTTGCGATCCTTCTCCGATCGCTTCTCGCATTCTCGAGCATCGTATTTACTGCCAGTCGATGAAGCCACGACGAGAACGCGCAGTCGCCGCGAAACGTTTCTAGTCTCCGCCAAGCCCGGATGAATACGTCCTGCATCAGCTCAGTCGCATCCGAGCTGTCCCCGGCTTTGAGCCGCAGACACAAGGCGTAGATGCGGCCCGCATGCTCGCGATAGAGCAGCTCGAAGGCATCGACGTCTCCCGCCTGCGCGCGCCGAATCGAATCCAGCGCCGCAGCTTTTTCTTCACCAATCGTGGACGGGAAAGGTCCGATAGTGTCCGATACCACCGCGCTCGTCTTCATCTTGGCCGGTAATAGGATGCCGCTCGGCTCCGGGGGGTTGGAAGGCGGGAGGCGGGAGGCGGGAAGCGCAAGCAAGGTCCGCGCACGACATGCGTAGTCAGCCGGCAATCAGCCCAGATGCGCCTCCCGCCTCCCGCTTCCCGCCTCCCTCTATTCGATATCTCCGCCGAGATCGAACCTGGCCCGGGTAAGCGCGATAATGCGATCGAGTCCTTTTCGCACGTCCGGCGGCAGGTCACGCCGTCCCTTCATGGCTTCCGCCTCTCCGCGGATCGACTCCAACGCTTCCATGAAGTTTCCTTTTTTCAGTTTGCCGGTGTCGTCAGCCATAGAGGGCTTCCAGAGACAATTAATTCGCGGTCTTCGAGGGGTTGTCCAGCAAAATGAACTTCGTATCGTCCTTGCCGATCTGCCTAAACCATGCGATCAGGTCGGGCATTCTCTCGGGAGGGAGGATTGCTCTCGTTCCGGTAAAGGATCGAGAGATCGTAAGCACTCGGCCATCCTGTTTGTACTCGGAACGGTAGGTTCCGAAAGGGCTCGTCGCCGTAACGCCGAGTGGGAGCCTTGCTTTCCACCCCAAAGGCAGCGTTATCACGAATTCACTTCTTCGAGTGCCAATACCTAATATTTTCTTAGCATCGATAGGAAAACGCCGCTTCGGCTCCTTCTCCAGCTCGGCGGCGAACGTCGCAAAATGTGCCATTCCGCCAAGCGGAATCGTGAAGATATTGGAGTCACCGAGATGCTCGGTGGCTTTGGCGTTGTGGATGCGGAATGTGATGCGCGCGGGTGAAGAAAGATCCTTTCCGTTGAAGGCCTGCAGACTATCCGCTTCGGCGCCCTGAAAGAATCTGCCCACCATCCTCTTTGGGATACTCGCTCTCGTCGATGAGTCGAGCGGGTTTTCGAGCATCGCCCGCAGGAAATACTGCCCCGCCCCAGAATCTTCTTCCTCATACATCCCATCGAACATTCCATCTTTAGACAGCGTTCCGACGATCCGCATGCTCGTGCTGTTACTGTTGTCCGGATCGGCCGGTAGCGTGACTTCCTCGCTGGCACCATCCGGATGCACTACCAGACCAAATTCGCCTTGCTCGTCGTAAGGCAGCTGGCCAAAGGGAGTGAGACCGGCCGTGAGATCTACGAATTGGTATGTAGATCCTTTTTTTATCGCGGCAATCGCGTGATTGAGTTGCTCGATGGTCGGAAGCTCACGCCGAACTCCTCCTCGCGAGTTAAGGAGTACCGGGTAGGCAGTGACTCCCATTCTGTCGAGTGCGGCAACGAAGAGAGTCGTCTTGTCCTTGCAGTCCCCATAGCCTTTGGCAATGACATCATCCGGCGTGCGCGGTTGATATCCACCCAGCCCAAGCGCTATGGACACGTAACGAATGTCCTGCGCGATCCACCGGTGAATTGCGCGGATGGAATCTTCGCGCGTGGCCGCGCCCTTCACTACCTCCGACAGCTTAGCGGCAACAGCCGGCGTTATGGTGTACCGATCCTTCGCGTTTCCCGCATACCAGCTTGCAATCTTCGCCCACGTGATCGGCGAGCCTGTCATGATGGTCATCCGCACGCCGTTCGAGTCCGCCGCAAACCTTTCGCCCTTGATGCGCGGAATGTTGCCCGTCGCCCAGGTGTAGATCTTTCTGTTGCCGACCGTCTTCATCTGCCGCGGGAAGTTCAGGTTGTCCTCGCGAATTCTTATATCCAGGCTCGCGGGGACATCGACAACGTACCTGGATCTAACGATCGTCATCTCCGGATTCACCAACCAGGAATTGAAGAAATCCCCCGGCAGAAATGGCTTTAGCTCCTCGGTAGTTATGCTGTAGTCCAGGATCGTTCCGGGAGCGAGCCCGGTAAGTGAGACACGCTTCACCTTCCGATCGGAATAGACCGGATCCCCCATGCTCGCGGGAACGTCCGACTCCTGAATGTGTGATGGAGTCTCGCTGATTACTTCGCCGTTTGGCTTAACCACTCGAATCCAGTTGATCGTCATCCGTTCGTGTCCGGGACTGTAGGAGAAGCTCTGCTCACTTAGCGGTTCGACTGCCTCCTGCTTGAGTACCTGAACGATCTTGCGGTAGGTCCGCGACTCACGGCCCTGATCGTCATACCGAATGACGCCGTCATCGAGCAGCCAGACGATCGCCTCCTCTGGGTGATCAGCCGGATTTACGGCGAGCTTGTAGATGGTGTCGGACTTCACCGATGGGTCGCCGCCTGGCGTGATGACAGGCGCCTGCGCCGACACGGAGGACGCGAGAAGAGCCGCGATGCAAATCGCAAATCGACGCCGCATGCTTTGGCTGACTCCAGCTAGAGCGTTGTTGTCCTAGACGTTTGCTAGCAAATGTTTGGCCGCTGGTAGCTGCGGTGTCGTTCGACGCTCGCCAACCTGCTGGCGCCACATTGCGTAGTACAGGCCGGTTCTTTCCAGCAAGTCCTCATGCTGACCGACCTCGACGATCCTGCCGCGCTCGAGGACGTAAATGCGGTTGGCATGCATTACGGTCGACAGTCGGTGGGCGATGAGAATCGTGATCACTTCGCGTGAACCGGCGACTTCGCGCATCGTTCGGCTGATCTCCTCTTCGGTGAGCGAGTCCAGCGACGACGTCGCTTCGTCGAACACCAGCAGATGCGGGTTGCGGAGCAGAGCACGCGCGATCGAGAGCCTTTGTTTCTCTCCGCCGGAGACTTTGATGCCGCCCTCGCCGATCACGGTATCGAGTCCTTTGTCTGCTCGCGCCAGAAGAGCATGCGCGGCGGCCTTTTTGAGAACATCGAGACATTCCGCATCGGTGGCGTGCGGATTCACGAATTTTAGATTCTCGCGGATGGTTCCCGAAAAAAGCTGCGTGTCCTGCGTCACGAGTCCGATTCGTTCGCGCAGACGATCGAGATCGACGTCGGCGCCGGGAACTCCGTTATAAAGAATCTCCCCTTGCCTGGGCGAATAGAGCCCGACCAGCAGCTTCACCAGCGTCGTCTTTCCGGCCCCCGACGGACCAACGAACGCGATAGTCTCGCCACGCTTTACGTCGAAGGAGATATCTATCAGAGCGGGCGTGCTGGCGCTCTGGTGCATAAATCCGACATTCTCGAATTCCAGCTCCTGGATATCCGTCAATGGAACTGGAGCAAGTGGCTTTGGATCCTTTGGCGTCTCCAGAATCTTTCTGAAGTTTGCGAGTGATACCTCGCTCTCACGGTAGACGTTGATGATGTTGCCCAGCTCCTGCATCGGGCCGAAGATGAAGAACGAATAGAACAGCAGCGAGAAGAACTGTCCGACCGTGATCTTCTGAGTGAAGATCAGGTAGAGCATCATGAACAGAATGCAGGTGCGCAGCAGGTTCACCGACGTGCCCTGAATGAAGCTCAGGCTCCGGATGTACTTCACTTTCTTCAGCTCGAGCCTGAGGATTTTCTCCGTCGTTGCATTGAGTCGCACGACCTCCTGATCCGCGAGACCGAGACTCTTCACCAGCTCGATGTTGCGCAGCGATTCAGTAGTTGACCCTGCCAGCGCCGTCGTTTCGGCGACGATCACCTTCTGAATGGTCTTGATGCGGCCACTCAGCAGCCAACTCAAAGTGCCGAGCAACGGGACGGTCGCGAGAAAGGCGGGCACAATGACCCAATGCACCGTGAATGCGTAGATGATGACGAAAACGACGCCGACGAGCGTCGTGAAAATGAGGTTGATGGAAAGC
>QHVA01000151.1 GCA_003223425.1 Gemmatimonadota bacterium | reverse complement strand
CGGCCAGATCCCGCCCGGGGGCAAGACCACCGTCCGTGTGCCGGTAGGGAGCGTGGATCAGCCGGCGATGCAGCCACCGCTCAAGCCAGAGGACTTGGTGGGCTTAATGCGAGTCAACTTCCTGTTGTGCCGAAGCTATTCAGCGGACTCGGACGATTGCGATGCGATGCCAGAGACGGAACGGATCTCAAACGCCTTCCTGGTAACGTATTAGGGGCACTCGCCGTGATGCCTAACGAACGTTGCAGCAGACAAGCGCTATTTGGATGCGACTTCGTCGCAATGGTTGTAACGTGCTTGCAACTGAACTAAGGCGTTAGGCAGCACTCACAGGACGCCATGGGCAAAGTCGGAGGAGACATGAACAAGGCATCCGCAATCGCTTTGACTGCAATTGCGCTCGCGATGCCGGCGAACGGGCAGGACTCAATCGCCAAGCAACTCGCTGTAAGGATAGAGCTGCATTCGATTCCAAGCCTAACGCTGTCCGACGAACAGTTCCTTAAGGGCGATAGCGCGGCTGGCAAACCAGTCGTCGTTTCGGGGGAGTTACGAATCGCTCAGGGCTCGGGGCGCCTTCCGGTTGTGGTCTTGATTCACGGTTCGAGCGGAATGGGAGCGAACATCGATTTCTGGACGCGCGAATTGAATGAAATGGGCGTGTCCACTTTCGCGCTTGACGGGTTCACAGGGCGCGGACTCACGAATGTGAATCCGGACCAGGCATCACTTGGGCGCCTCAACATGATTCTCGACGTCTACAGGATGTTGGACGTGCTCTCGAAACACCCACGTGTCGATGCCTCGCGTATCGTACTCATGGGCTTTTCGCGTGGAGGCCAAGGGACACTCTTCGCGAGCGTGAAGCGATTTCAGCAGATGTGGAACAGATCGGGGATCGACTTTGCCGGCTATATCCCGTTCTATCCGGACTGCATGACGACCTATCGCGGCGATACCGACGTCGCGGACCGCCCGATCCGGATCTTTGGCGGCGTAGCGGATGACTACAATCCGGTTGCGGCGTGCAAAGCTTACGTGGAACGGCTGCGCGTGGCAGGTCGCGACGTAACATTGACCGAGTACCCGAATGCCCCTCACGCGTTTGACAATGCGCTCTTGGGCCCTACTCCGGTTGTGTTGAAGAACGCGCAAACGGTACGCAGATGTCGCATACGCGAGGACGAAGCGGGCCGGCTGCGAAACGCTGCGACTGACCGCCCCTTCACTTATCAGGACGAATGCGTCGAGCGCGACCCACATATCGGTTACGATGCAGCCGCCACAGAGGCAGCGCGGCAATCCGTTCGCGCCTTCCTGAGAGCGTTGTTCAAGCTGCATTGAATCGGTGCTGCCTAACAAGCGCTTGAAGCTGACGGCGCCACGTTTTCTGAGGTAATCTTCTATTTGTGAACGTTCGAGCTCGGCGCCGCAGCGTAAGCGCGGTCCGTTAGGCAGACCTCTCGATACCATCATTCTGAGTCTGCTCCGTTCATAATGTCCGACCAACCCAATCACGTCACGCTGGCGGACGCATACACTCGCATCCGTGATGCCGCAGTGGATGCGGCTATTCACTTCAGCAACGCTGAGGTCCGGAACAACGCGATTAGTGGCGAGAATCGCGAATTGTCACGAGTTGCATTCTCGCTGCGAGATGCCGTCACATACCGGTTTGATTCGTTACCCTATCACCACGATCTCATCGTCAAATCGCACGAGGCCGCGCAGAAAGCCGTTAGCGGGAATCATGAACAAGGCCGCGACATCCTGCGTCAGGTCGCAACTAGTCAACGCTTCCTTTTTGATGATGTCATTTTCAATTCGATCGGCCTGTTCGACTATCTGGGTCACTTTGGAGGTCTTATGCTCCGTAACGCGCGTGGCCCGAGACTGCGATGGGATAAGTTCTACAAGTGGTCCAAACACGCATCAGCGGGCGCGGCTGGAGTCGGGAATCCGATTCACGGGACTCGAACAGCGTCCTTGGTTGTTGAGGCAGACGAGGGATGGGTGCGCAAACTGACCACCTTAAGGTCGGATATTATCCATTATGAATCCGAAAAAGTTAACGGCCGGGTTCGGATGGAATGGCGAGGTCAAGCTTCAACGACTACTCAGCTGCTCGATGCTTATGTCCCGCGATCTTTTCTCAAAACCTTAGGCATATCTGAAAACGAGGGCGTGACCGCTATTCCCGCCGCTTCAGAATTACTAGTTTCGCGCGTGTTCACGACAGTCGAGTCCATTCTTCTTGCATTGGGCCAGGATCTGGCGGATCGTGTACCTGATCTCCCCGAGGGCGTGATTCCGACTGCACCCGTCCTTACGCGTCGTCATGCGGACACTGCAGCACCCGCGGACAGTAATGATGATGCATTGTCACCCGGCGAGTCTTAGCGGCATGGCTGGCTCCGCTGCCTAACGGTAGTTGCAGCATGACGAGCGCGTGTTAGTCATTGGGTTGAACAGTCTTCGAGCGTTCCTATGATCGAGTCTTGCGCGCTAGTTTAGTAGAGTCGCTCGCAGCTGAACTTGGGTGTTAGGCGGCAAATGATGCCATTTCTCGACGGCTCTAAATCCGGATCCAGCGCGGCTCGCGCAGCAATTTTGCTTGTGATGATCGCTCTCGGCATCAGCGCGTGTGACTTGATCACCGCACCACTGCCGCCGAATGCCCAGCCGTTTACACCACCTGCTGTGTACGCGCGCTGGTGGGCGATGACTGAAGCATGCTCTGGACGCTCAGGCGACTTGGGAGCCGTGCGCTGGTACCGCGTGCCCGGTTCGCGTTTCACTCTTCGCGGGCAAGCGGTGGCGGGCTACTGGAACTCATCCGCCAATCGCATTGTGCTCGCGGAAGATATTGTCGAGCAGGGCGATATGGTTAGACACGAGATGTTGCATGCCCTCCTGCGTAGGCCCGTACACCCTCGCTCGCAATTTCTCGGGTTATGCGCGCCGCTCGTCTCTTGCCAGGGGATCTGCACAAGAGATGATGGAACATGGCACGTGCCGCGTTCGGACTATGTCGTTCTGCCTCCGGACTCGCTCAACGTCGCCGCCAGTGCCGAATTGTTGCCACACGAGTCAGACGGCGAACGTTGGTTCGCACTCGAGGTCAGCGTGCGGAACGCGGGAGCGCACGCCGTTCTGGTAGCGGCTCCCGGGGACCGTGTGACGCCACACACCTTTGGTTACGACTTGCGCGGGCCCTCAGGTGGTATTGGAGGGGGTGAGATCGAATCCGACTCCTCGACTCTGTTCTTTCAGCCGTTTGAGATCAAGAAGTGGCTGTTCGAGTTCCGGGTCTCATCGGACCTAAGCGAGTATCGCATAACGCCGGGAAGCTATCTCGTGCGAGGGGATTATGGGCGGCACCGGTCTGCAGATACGACCATCACCATCAGCCCTTAGCGATCGCGCGCGATTTTCAGCGCGCCCAGACGTTGGGAAGCTTGAAATGGACACGCTCTGTGTATGTTCATCTTCAGATAGATCACCTCGCTTCTGCCTAACGAACGTTGCAGCAGACAAGCACTTTTCGGATGCGGCTACGCCGCAACTGTTGTTAGTGTGCTTGCAGCTGAACTAAGGCGTTAGGCCGTCGCACGCGAGTTCGAATCTCGAAAGAACGCAACGGGCCGCGCAGTTCCGGTAATCTGCGCATCGCTTTGCCACCCCGCTTCTGTACCCCGATCGGGCCACGGACCACTGTTGGATATCGCCTTGTCACTCGACATGCCGCGCGATAAAGTTGGAAGACCTTTTTCGGACCCAGAGCCACGCGCGGTAGAATTTCATTGACGATTGGAGCAGCGGCCGTCGTTGCTTCTTCCCTGGCCATAACGGCGGCAGCAAACCCGGTCGCCCGAGTTGCGCCAACTGCCCCGCCGCAGGCTGTCGCGGCGAATGACAATCGCACGCCGGCCGGCACTTACGTCGGTGACACGCTCGTCCTCCGGCTCACGCTCGCGACAGTCGCTTGGCACCTGCTGGGAGACACCAATCCAGCGCTAACCGTCGCGGCGTTCGCCGAAGAAGGAAAGACGCCCACAATTCCCGCACCGTTGCTCCGGGTGCGGACCGGGACGCCGATCCACGTCGTGATTCGGAATCCGTCCGACGATACGCTCATCGTCCGCGGATTCAGCGAGCGCAGTGCGGAAGTCGATTCGCTCATCCTGCTGCCGCGGACGACGCGTGACGTCACGTTCGCTCGCCGGCAAGCGGGAACCTACCAATACTGGGCGACGTTGGCTGAATGGCAGCGTAACGTGCCTGCCCCGCCGCAGGCTGTCGCGGCGAATGACAATCGCACGCCGGCCGGCACTTACGTCGGTGACACGCTCGTCCTCCGGCTCACGCTCGCGACAGTCGCTTGGCACCTGCTGGGAGACACCAATCCAGCGCTAACCGTCGCGGCGTTCGCCGAAGAAGGAAAGACGCCCACAATTCCCGCACCGTTGCTCCGGGTGCGGACCGGGACGCCGATCCACGTCGTGATTCGGAATCCGTCCGACGATACGCTCATCGTCCGCGGATTCAGCGAGCGCAGTGCGGCAGTCGATTCGCTCATCCTGCTGCCGCGGACGACGCGTGACGTCACGTTCGCTCGCCGGCAAGCGGGAACCTACCAATACTGGGCGACGTTGGCTGAATGGCAGCGTAACGTGCCGTTTCCGCCGCAGGCTCGCCGCCACGGAAACGTGCGCCCACGCTTCGACTCGCAGCTCACCGGCGCGTTCATCGTCGACCCGCCGGGGCCGATTCCCAACGATCGGATCTTCGTCATCACCGAGACGACCGATCAGGCACCCCCGATTCGCAACGATTATCGAGGCATGCCGGGCCGTGAGTTCACCGCGATCAACGGACGCTCCTGGCCCTACACCGAGCGCCTCCACTACACGGTGCGCGATACGATCCACTGGCGCATCGTCAACGCGACGTATGAGTCGCATCCGATGCACCTGCACGGCTTCTACTTCCGCGTCGACTCGCACGGGAGTGCGGTGGAGAACGTCGACACCGTCTACGCGCCCGCGGACCGGCGCATGGTGGTGACCGAAGACATCAAGTTCGGCGACACGAGAACGCTCACCTGGTCACCAGATCGGACGGGAAACTGGATCTTCCACTGTCACCTGGTGAACCACGCCGCGAAACTTCCGCGTGTCGACAACCCCAACGACATCGAATATCCGGACTCACACGATCACGGCGACCCGGATCACCACGCCATGACCGGGATGAACGGGCTCGTACTCGGCATCACTGTCGGTGGCGTACTGAAGGCGGCGCCGCCGTGGCACCCAGCCAAGCGACTGAGACTGTTCGTGCAGTCCGACTCCGTTCAAGGCGATTCGGCGCGGAGGTGGGGCTACGTGCTGCAGCGTGGCGCCGAGCCCCGCCGGGACTCGGTGGAAAGCCCAGGACCCCTGCTGCTCCTCACGCGCGGTGAGCCGACGAGCATCGAGGTGATCAATCGGACGCCGGAACCGACCAGCGTGCATTGGCACGGAATCGAATTAGAGAGCTATTACGACGGGGTAACGGGATGGAGCGGTTATGATGGATCGACAGAGCCGGCGATTCGCCCCGAGTCGACATTCGAGGTACACATCACGCCAAAGCGCGCCGGCACGTTCATGTATCACACGCACTTCAACGACATGCGGCAGCAGTATGGCGGACTGGTTGGCCCGCTCGTCGTGCTCGAACCGGGGGAGCGGTGGGACGCGGCGCGCCAGCTGTTGGTCATGGTATCTGATGGCCCCCACGCGACCCTCCGGGTCAACGGCTCGGCGTCGCCACCACCAAGAGTCCTTCGTGTCGGTACCACCTATCTCCAAACGCTGCGTCACTACGCGAACAAGTCCGAGGACTTTGACGCCATCTATACACATGGCGAAGGCATTTGACGCCTGGCACAATTCGGCGAGTACTGCAGCGGTACTACGCGCAGCAGGCAACAGTGCGGCCAAGCGCCACTTATGTCGGGAGCGGGGAAACGGCGGATTTCGAGCTCACGCCCGACGCGCCGGGAGACCTGAGGCTTGAGATCGATCGCGATGGCCCCTTCCAGTTTCACGTTGCCGTCCCATTGCACCTCGTCGCGAAATAGCGCCTGGCATCTGAAGTACGCGCAGTCCGGCGAAACTTGCTTCGCGAGCTTATGCCGTGTCGACGGTGGACGCGGACTGGAGCCAAGCGCCGATGTTAGTCGCCGTTTCCAAGCAGTTTCCGCTTCTCATGGTCGGTGAGGGCGGCCTCGGCAGTCTCTCCACGGCTGTCGAGCAGATCTCGCCTTACCGCTCGCCTGGCCATAGCGAGCGAACCAGACGCGCAGACCGCGCAAGCAAGGGCGAACGTGGGGGCGACCGCTAGCACGTCTCCCCAGCCGAGGGACGCTGCCCTGGCGAAAAGGGCCGATAGCAGAAGGCCACCCATGGCACCCCACCCTGCAAAGCGCGGAAGCGACATCTGATCAAGCGTGCGACCGCCCTCGGTCAGCGCGAGGAGCGCGGAGAATATGACCCCAGCAATGAAACCGAGTACACCAAAGACGAGAGGAAACGGGGCGTCGGCACGGAAGCGAGTCACCACCGCCAGCACGATGCCCGCACCGGCCCATGCTGCTCCCCAAGTGAAGCCCATCCCGATTGCACCGCGAATGCGTCGCAGCCACTTCCGCATGATCGCCTCCGATCCTAGCGCCGCGCACCTCCGCGGGATCTGCATTCAGTCGCGCGCCAAGCTCTTTGTGATACAAAGTAAAACTCAGATGGGCGGGACTCAAGAGATGACGCTAAGCTCTTCGAACTCAACAGATCACGGCTTTCTCGAAACTCGTGTCGATTTTGATCGATCTCGTTCGACGTGTCAGCGAGGCCGTGAAGGGCGCGGCAACCGACACGAACCGAATTCAGGAGAGAACAATGCGTTTCATGATCATCGGCAAGGCAACGAAGGAATCCGAAGCGGGCGTTCTCCCGAAGCCAGAAGCGTTCGCCGCGATGGGCAACTACAACGAAGAGCTCGTGAAGGCTGGCATCCTCCTCGCCGCCGAGGGGCTCGCCGCGAGCTCGAAGGGTGCGCGCGTCAAGTTCAGCGGTGACAAGCGCACTGTCATCGATGGTCCGTTCACCGAGACGAAAGAGCTCGTTGCGGGCTTCTCGATCATTCAGGTGAAATCTCTGGAAGAAGCGATCGAGTGGGTGAAGCGCGCTCCGAACGCTTTTTCCCCAAACGGCGAGGCGGAGGTCGAGATCCGCAAGGTGATGGACGTCGAGGATTTCGGTGACGCGTTCACGCCGAACCCGGAAATCGCGAAAGTGAAGATCAAGTAGATGTCGATAGGCGATCTGATTCCTTCCCATCCACGGAAACTCAAATGAGAAAGCTCAAAATTATCGAACACATCTCGCTGGACGGCGTGATCCAGCACTCCGCCGATGACGGCGATTTCCCCTACAGCGGCTGGACCGCGCCCTATCGAACGCCCGCTGGCCGGGACGCAATCACCGCCGCGCAGGGCGAGAGCTTCGATCTGCTGCTTGGCCGTCGCACCTACGATATCTGGTCGGGCTACTGGCCAAAGGCGCCGAGCAGTCCGATGGCGGACGGCCTCAATGCGGCAACAAAATTTATCGCTACCCACCGTCCGGAAAGTCTTGAATGGGGCCCGTTCGAGGGCTTTGGACCGGACATCGTCGAGGGCATTCGCCGCATCAAGTCCGAGGACGGCCCGGACCTTATCCTCTGGGGTAGCTCCACGCTGACATCGACAGTCCTCGAACATGGGCTTGCAGATGAAGTCCTGCTGGCCGTTTATCCGGTCCTGTTGGGCACGGGGAAGCGCTTCTTTGCGGAGGGAACCCCGCCACGCTCATTCGATCTCGTCAGCACGAAAGCAATGCCGTCTGGCATCATCCTCAGTACTTACAAGGTCGCCGGGCCTTTGAAGACCGGATAGGATCGAAACCGCCGCTCGGGAGACCGGGCGGCGGTTATTTCTCCTCCGCCAATTCCTGATCCTGCAACGCCATCCACGGCGTGAACAGCTTCGGGCCGCCCTTTGCGAGCTGCTGTTTCATATTCGCGTTCGGCGTTCCCAGCACTTCGCCCGTGACGGAGGCGGTGGCCATGATCGGCTCCATCAAATGGCCGATGTTGGAAAAGTGGTCGATCGCGGCGTCGGCGTCGCGGTAGCGCTCGAACACCACTGCCTCGCTCTCATCCTCGTTGAAGAAGATTTCGTACTGGAGCGTGCCCCTGTCCTTGGTCCGCACGATCTCCATGGCCTCTTCCGTCAGGCGCTTCCATTCCTCGACCTTGCCGGGATGAAACTTGACCCGTGCGATTCCTTTGATCTCATCCATTGTTGCTCCCTTTCGAAGTTCCCGGCTCAACGGTTTGGGAGCCGCCTAGTTCCGGCCCTAATTTCGCGAGACGGCAATTTCGGTTCCCAACATGTAAGCGCCGCCGCGAGGACGAGTAAGCCTCAGAGTCCGTTCAGGCGGCGGAAGCAGCCGGCTCAGAGGTTGCGATGCTGCGCGAGCAAAGGCGCCGGCGAGAGGAATTTCTTGGGAAAACGGTACTGGCTGAGTTCTACAAGGAACCTGCAGAGCGCGGGTCTATTCACGGTCGTTTTCACGTTCGAAACGGCATTGCAAGACAGTCTGACGACTCACCGCGAAACGTGACTCATGTCTTCCATCATCCATTCGCAGGCAGCAGACATTCCGTCCAACATGACAACGACCGGCTTCGACGTGCCTGGATTCCGAATCGTGGACAATCTTGGCGTGGTACGTGGTGTTGTCGTCCGATCCCGGTCGGTTTTCGGGACCGTCGGCGCCAGCTTGCAGACGATGTTTGGCGGCAATATCTCGCTCTTTACGGAACTCGCTGAGCGAACCCGCAAGCAGGCTTTCGACACAATGTTGGTTCAAGCGCATATGGCGGGGGCCGACGCAGTGATCGGCATCCGCTATGACGCGAACGAGTTGATGAAAGGCGTGACAGAGGTGTTGTGCTACGGGACGGCCGTTCGCGTCGAGCCGCTGGAAGACTGAGGAACATCGCGACGCGATCTCGCCGCTATACGAAGTGGTCGGTTTCCCAGTGCGCAGTTCGATGCGTCTGGAGCGGAACCGTTCTGCTTCCTTTAGTGGCGCGACCTCCGGTCGCGCTTCTATTGTATTCGCCCGCAGCTGAACTAGGGCGTTAGGCGGCACACCCATGATCAAGCGCCTTGCAGATCCCATGACCGAATACTCTATCGGCATCGAAGACCATTACGCGTGGGCCAATCTGGTGAGCGTCACGACGTCTGGCGCCAACGAAATTCTCCTGGATAAGCGACGTGTCGAGTTGCTTGATGAACAACTTGCGGCTTCCCCTTATCACCATGAAACACTCCAAATGCCGCTTTCAGGAGCCGAGAAGCTCGTTCGAGATGTGAAGACATCTGCCAACAACCGCGCCAGATCGGCTCTCTCGTCGCTAATCGGAGAACTGGCCCCGGCAAAGTGTCGCGGCATCGCGATCCGAGTACCTCCGCTTCCCGCCTTGCCTGCTACTGTTACAGAGGTTCACGCAAATACTTGGATCATGAATCGCGCTGACGGCATGATCTACCATCAAGCGCTCACGCAGGCGGCGGCACAACTCAACCTGAGGGTTTTCTATTTCGAGAAGGACAATGTTCTTGGACTCGCAGCGCAGGCCCGCGGGAAAACCGCTCGCGATCTTGAGTGTCATTTGAAAGCGTTCGGCACAACCCTCGGACGACCCTGGCGCAAAGGTCATGTTGTTGCCTGCGCAGGTGCGATCTTCGCGCACGTATCCGCCGCGCCATTGAAACCCAAGAAACCACGGCCAAAGGGCCGCGCCTAGCCCGCTGTGCCGCCTAACGATAGTTGCACTTGACGAGCGAGTTATGGATTGCTCGCTTCGCTCGCTTTTATTTGATTCGCCCGCAGCTGAACTTGGGCGTTAGGTAGACCAGCGTGAATCCTCGCCTGTGATCCGTTTAAGCTCTTTGCTATGCGCGGCCGGCGTACTCCTCGTCGCGTGTCACCACCGAGTGCCCGTGGCGTCCCGGGTTCAGCTGGAACATCCCGTCATGCTTATCGAACACGGGACACTGCCGCCTGCCGGCGTTCGCTTGGCGATCCAATTAAACAACGAACGGCCCATCATTCAGGTGTCTGACGGACGGGGCGGACCACCAATCCTGTATCACGGACACGAATTGAACCCGGACCAAGTCAAGTCGATTGTCGTACTCAGGGGGAAAGAAGCTCGCGAGCGGTTCCAGGATCAAAAGCTCGATGCTGCGATACTCATTGAACTGAAATAAGGTCGACCCTTTGCACGCTACCTAACGAACGTTGCAGCAGACGGGCGCCCGTGCCATGAATACATCGGGCGCGCGCGGTGAATTACTCCTCCGGAACGGCTCTTGCGCGCCGCGCTAGTACAGGAGTGCTAAACGCGCTGAACGGTCTCCTCGGAGGGTGACGCTCGCACAATCGTTAGGTGTGCGGTCGGTGAGAGTTTCCGATTCCCAGCATTGAGAAACAGAAAATGAAATTCATTTGCATGAGTGCATGTCTGCTTCTCGGCTGTCGCCCTGAGGCAGTGCGATCGGCGAAGTTCCCTGTCCCAACGACGGCTCGCACCGTTTTCACTGACTCTGCCTTATATCGAGCGCAGTGCAAGGAAGCAGACTCGCTTAACAAGCTCAGTCCAATTCCGCGAAAGTGCACTCCGCGGGATCAGCGGGCGAAGATTTACTGACGGCTATCTAACGACGCTGCGGCGGACGGGCCCGAGTGAGTCATTGGGTTGCGTATTTCAAAATGCCGGCGAATACGTCGCGTAAAGTCTACACGGCGTTGTCTAGAAACTTGAGCACGATTCAATTCCCGCTGTATGGCCCAAAGTCGCTCGTGCGTTGCATAGCACTGGCGGGAATGACCTTCGCTTGCATGGGGCGTATCGGCCCACCATCAATCGGGACGACCGATTGGCGCACCACCGGCGGCGATCCGGGTAACAGCCGCTACTCTCCGCTCGACCCGATCAATCGCAAGAACGTGGCGACGCTACGCCTCGCGTGGCCGCTCTGAAATTCAAGCCACTCCAATCGTCGTCGATGGCGTGCTGTACACCACGACTCCGGCTCTCGCCGCGATCGCGTTACGCGCCGACAGCGGCACGCTCATTTGGCGCTTCGATCCCTTCGCGAATCGAGCGCGCGAATCGCACGTGAACCGCGGGGTCGCGTATTGGTCCGAGGGCGGCGAACGTCGGATCTTCTTTTCCGCCGGCCGGCGACTGTACTCGCTCGACCCGACCACCGGTCGACCCCCTACCGATTTTGGCGATTCCGGATGGGTAGATCTCGCCGTCGGCCTCGGCCGCGACGTCGGCGATGCCTTCATCGTTGCAACGACTCCCGGCGTCGTGTATCAGGATCTTCTCATCCAGGGCACGCGCGTGGGCGAGGGCGAAGGTTCGGCACCGGGTGACATCCGCGCGTACGACGTACACACCGGAAAAATCCGATGGACTTTTCACACCATTCCCAGGCCGGGCGAGCTCGGTTACGCGACTTGGCCAAAGGACGCATGGAAGACTGCCGGTGGTGCCAACTCGTGGGCGGGAATGAGCGTCGACGTGGCACGCGGGATTGTCTACATCCCCACCGGGTCAGCGACACCGGATTTCTACGGCGCCGATCGAATTGGCGCCAACCTTTTCGCCAACACACTGCTGGCCCTCGATGCCAAAACGGGCAGACGACTCTGGCATTTCCAGACTGTGCACCACGACCTCTGGGATCGTGATCTGCCGGCGGCGCCCAATCTCGTGAGTGTGACGCGCGCGGGCCGACGCGTCGATGCAGTCGCCCAGATCACCAAGAGTGGCTTCGTGTTTCTCTTCGATCGCCAGTCGGGAAGTCCACTCTTCCCCATCGAGGAGCGCGCCGCACCCGCGTCCGATCTCGACGGTGAGCAGGCCTGGCCCACACAACCATTTGCCCTCGTGCCGACTCCATTTGCCCGGCAGTCGATCACCGAAGCAGATCTTGCCGAGCTCTCGACGCGTGCTCACGCTGGTGCTCTACGGCGTTTTCACACGCTGCGACATGACGCGCTGTTCGCGCCACCGAGCCGCCAAGGCACCATAGTGCTACCCGGATTCGACGGCGGTGGTGAATGGGGCGGTGCCGCGGTCGATCGAGAGACAGGTGTGATTTACGTCAACGGCAGCGACGTCCCATGGATCGCGGCGATGCGCGAACCGGCAAAGACAATTCCCGCGACTGGTCCTCCACGCACCGGCGCAGGAGTGTACGCTGCCGCCTGCGCGAACTGTCACGGCGCTGACCGACGCGGACACGATCGCGCTCCGTCGCTACTCGGTGTGGGCACGCGACTTTCGGCAGAGCAGATTCAGCAGGTGATCGATCGCGGGCGAGGATTCATGCCTTCGTTCGCGAATCTTCGCGAGGACGAGAAGCAGGCGGTAATCGCCTACTTACTCGGTCGCGCGGCGGCACCTTCAACAACGCAATCACGCGACAACTCTCCCCACGCGGCGGCGCTCGCTGCATCGCGGTTGATGCGAACGAGCGCGCGCTACGAGTTTGTCGGATACGAGCGATGGAGAGACTCGACAGGATATCCTGTCATCAAACCTCCCTGGGGCACACTCAGCGCGATCGATCTCAACACCGGTGACTACCGCTGGCGAATTCCGCTTGGCGAGCACGATGCGCTGAAGGCGAAAGGTATTCCCGTCACTGGTACCGAGCAGTATGGTGGTCCGATCGTTACTGCAGGCGGGTTGGTGTTCATCGCTTCCACACAAGACGAAAAATTTCGCGCATTCGATAAAGCGACGGGCAAACTGCTTTGGCAAACGACGCTGCCTGCGGCGGGCTACGCGACGCCGAGCACTTACGCCGTGCGCGGCAGGCAATACGTCGTTATCGCAGCAGGCGGCGGCAAGCTCGGCACGAAATCGGGCGACGCATACGTTGCGTTCGCGCTGCCGTAGTGGAGCTCGAGACTCGTTCTCTCACGTTGGTCCCTTGCTCGCCAGAGCATCTTCTCGCGCTCATCGACAAGCCGGATCAGTTTGAGCAGGCGTTCGGCCTGCCCGTAGCCGACGGCCTACACGAATTTTACGTTTCGGATGATGTGTCACCCGATTGGCTCGCGGCACTGCGGAGCTCGTCGGGCCCGGATCCGTGGCGTCACGGGTTCTTTGTAGTCCATCGCGAAAATCGTTCTGTTATCGGCAGCGCGGGATTCAAAGGTCAGCCCGATTCCACCGGAACCGTCGAGATCGCTTACGGCATCGTGCCGAGCTTTGAGGGGCGCGGATATGCGACGGAAGCGGCAGCTGCGCTTGTCGACTTTGCCTTTGCCAGTGGACAGGTTCAGATGGTTCGAGCGCACACCTTGCCAGAGGCGAATGCGTCGACACGCGTGCTTCTCAAGTGCGGCTTTCACCACGTTAGCACGGTCGTTGACGATGACGATGGTCCCGTATGGCGCTGGGAACGAGGCCTCTAGTAGCCCTTTATTTTTTTTCTTGCGACTAAATAGTAAAGTCGGACAATGAGAGTCCCGCCATTCGGATCTTACTGCCAAACGTTGTCTATCGCTATTCGTTCTCCGTAGCTGTGGGCTACATGCGAACGATACGCATAGTCGCGGCGCTCTGTCTCGCGGCCTGTGAAGGAAACGCCAGTGACGGCAGCGATAACCGGCCGCCGGCACTGCCGCCCGGCATGCAGCCGCCGGCGCAGAGCAACGCCGATGCCCGCCCGCCTGCAGTTCCATTTGATTCAACTACGCCTCGCATCTCCGCTCGCGTCATCCGAAGTTGGCCGCACGACACCGCGGCGTACACGCAAGGACTCGCAATCTATCGCGGGCGGTTGCTCGAAAGCACCGGCCGCCTCGGACAATCAGACGTGCGTTCGGTGGATGTGACCACGGGAACTGTTCGTCGCAGAGTGGCACTGCCGGCGACGGAGTTCGGAGAGGGGATAGCGGTGGTGGCAAACCGACTTTACCAACTGACCTGGCGCGGCGGTCGGGGACACGTTTACGACGCCAATACACTCAGCCCTATTGACAGCTTCGCATACGCCGGCGAGGGATGGGGACTCGCGACCGACAATCGCAGTTTGTACATGAGCGACGGCACGAGTCGAATCCGCCTACTGGATCCAACGGCATTCCGCGAGCTCCGCACCATTCAGGTGCGCGAGGCAGATAGCACCGTCTGGATGCTCAATGAGTTGGAGTGGGTGCGCGGTGAGTTATGGGCGAACGTTTATCAGACAGATCTCATCGCTCGCATCGACCCTGCAACCGGGCGGGTCGTCGGTTGGATTGATGTGGGGAATCTGCTGACCGCAGCGGAACGCCAGGATGTAGCCAAGCGGGGCGGCGTCGCGAACGGCATCGCATTCGACTCGGTCAGGAACCGGCTGTTCCTGACGGGGAAGCTCTGGCCACACTTGTTTGAGGTCGATGTAGCCAGCATTCAGAGGTCGGTAAGTCCTCGTCCTCGGTCGAAACCAGTTCCGTGACATTTAACACAACGTCGCAGGAGTTGTGATGCGGTCAGACCAGATTTCATTGCCCAGGGTGGAAACGTTGTTAACCGGTCTCGCGATGGGGGAATCGCCGCGTTGGCACGAGAACCGTCTCTGGCTGTCGGACTGGGGCGCTCAAGAGATCTTGGCCGTCGATCTCGATGGCAACAGCGAGATCGTAGTGCGCACTCCGTTCGCTCTTCCTTTTTGCATCGATTGGCTGCCGGATCGCCGCCTGCTCGTCGTCTCGGGACGCGAGAGCCTTCTCTACCGCCTGGAGTCCGACGGGTCGTTGGTGTCACACGCCGACCTGCGTGTCGTTTCTGACAAAGGCTGGAACGAGATCGTAGTCGACGGTCGCGGCAACACCTACGTCAATGGCGGGCCGGGGATCGCTCTCGTTGCCCCTGATGGCTCACCTCGACAGGTAGCCGAGGGAATCGCTTTCCCCAACGGCATGGCCGTGACGCCCGACAACGCAACACTGATCATCGCCGAGTCGCACGGGAAGAAGCTCACCGCCTTCGACATCGGTGCGGACGGCACCTTGTCCAACCGGCGCGTGTGGGCCGACCTTGGTGGCGGTGTCCCGGACGGCATCTGTATCGACGCCGAAAACGCCGTCTGGTACGCAGACGTTCCCAACAAGAGCTGCGTGCGGGTAAGGGAAGGTGGCGAGGTGCTGCAGACGATTAATCTTGACCGCGGTTGTTTCGCGTGCATGCTTGGGGGCGTGGGCAGGAGAACCTTGTTCATGATAGCGGCCGAGTGGCGCGGCATGGAGAAGATCGCCGAGGTTGCCCGAGCGAGAACGGGCCAAGTACTAACCGCCAAGGCGCCCGCACCCGGCGTCGGATGGCCATAAGAGCAAGAGCCATGATGTCAGTCAATCCACAGACCATCGACGAGTAGCGTTAAACTGTAGGGGATCGCAAATGCGGAGGACCTATGCCCCCTCGTGTCCGGATGTCTCTCGCAGTTATGATGTTGGTGGTCCTGCTTATTCCCGCCCTCGCGCTCTACCGCGAGCTATCGAGGCGCTCCGACATCTGGTGGACACCGCAAGCGTTACTCGTTCCGCTCAGCGAGAGCTCGGATCGGGTCGAGGTGTACGTTCGCGGCAAGCGTCTTATCTCTCTGCTCCAGGCGGGACAGCTACGCACGACGGGCGATGCACCTAGCAACGTCCTCACTACGAGTGATATCGGATTCCGGTTTAATAATTGGGACCGGGTCCGCGCCCAACAACGTCCGCTCTTTCTTTGGTAAGCAGGAGCTCTCGCTCAACGACGCTGCGTCGCACGTCCTCGAAGAGTGCCGCACCGTGGTGCCCGGTATGCAGGCGCTCTTTGGATTTCAGCTCATCGCGGTCTTCACTACTTCATTCAAAGAGGACCTGTCGCCGACTGAGCGCGTACTGCATCTCGTGGCAATCCTGCTGGTCACGATCGCTGTTGCACTGGTAATCGCTCCTGCGGCCCTGCATCGCCAGATGGAACCGATGGCCGTGTCCAGACGATTCATCGCCATCTCATCGCGCCTACTCATGGCGAGCATGGCTCCGTTGGCTGCGGGGATTTGCCTTGACGTCTACATAGTAGCGCGAGTTATCCTGGGAACGAGCGTCGGCGCGGCAATCATCGCGGCGCTCCTGCTCGGCGTCTTCATCGTCTTCTGGCTCGTCGTACCGCGACGGGCCCGACGACCGTGAAACGCTTCCTTCGAAATAGAATCGGCCCGGTCAACTTGCCTCAAGCGAGGAATACATGAGAATCCAGCGGATCGCGATTGCCCTCACGGTGATCAATCTCCTCATTCTGATCACCGCTATGTCTCGTATCGGCTCGGCGGCGACCACCCAGACCGTTCCAATGCTTCGCGGTCGAGGCCTCGAGATCGTGGATGATCGGGGGAAAGTTCGCGCTCAAATCATTGTGCTGCCTGTCGACACTGCCGCGAAGACGGCGAGAGGGCAGAATTATCCGGAGACCGTGCTGTTCCGACTGATCGATCCGAACGGACGTCCGGGAGTAAAGATTGGAACCTCGGTCGATGGTTCGGGAATGAGTCTCGCCGGCGATTCAGAACGACGGGACTGGAACGGCGTTCAGATCCTGGCCGAGAGTGCGGGTACATCGGTTAAGTTGACAAACAAAAATGGACGGAAACAGATCATCACGCCGTAAGACACGTTTGCCGGAGCGACTTGTGGCAATGCTGCGTGCTGCACCTGAATGAGAGAATGCGATGAACACTGGCGATCTCGGTAGCACTCTTCCAACACTTTTCGCCGAGTTGGTTGATGGCGCCCCGCAGTCGGAGGCGTACCTGCTCAATCGCGGCGACACTGGTTTGCTGCGGTCGCTCGACAAGCTGTCTGCCATCGCGGCGTCAGCGCTGACTGCAACCGGCTCGTCGATCGCCGCGCACGTCGACCATTTGCGCTACGGTCTGTCGCTCATGAATCGATGGGCCGCCGGCGAAAATCCCTTCGACGACGCGGATTGGACCACAAGCTGGCGAAAGACTCGCGTATCGGCCGTGCAGTGGAAGCAGCTGCGTGACGAGCTCGCAAACGAAGCGCACCGCTGGCTCGATTATCTGAAGAAGCAGCGCGAGATAGGACAGACCGATCTGAACGGCGTGGTAGCCAGTGTCGCGCACCTCGCCTATCACGTCGGCGCCATTCGTCAAATCGATCTCTCGGCGCGTGGCCCCTCGGTCCACGAGTAGCAGATCGCAAGACTCAGAGAAAACGGTTAGGCCTACATTCTTCACAAGGTTGTATAAATGGCAGAAGTCACCATCGAGATCCGCAAAAATGGTCCCTACCGAATCCACGGCGATGTAAACCTCGTGGACCACGAGGGAAATCCGATTCTCATTCCTGAGGG
>QHVA01000081.1 GCA_003223425.1 Gemmatimonadota bacterium | reverse complement strand
CGCAAACGGGATGTCAGCATCGACTGCGTTCCGATGGGGCAGCACATCACCCATAACGAGGTGAGGCTGCGGCACCATCTTCTTTCCGAAGAGCTGAACCGCTTCCTGGCGCGGCAGCGGCTGCGTGATCCAATCGTAAATGCGCTCGACTCCGCTGAAGTGTTCGTGACGGAAAATCGGCATATGCGCGAGCATCGTCAGCGTGAAAATCGATGGCGGCGCGGATTCCGGCGCGAGTACGTGAGTGTTGCCCACGCGCATCCAGGGCTTCTCGCCGAGCGGTGAGTTGAGATACGTCACAGTGCGCTCTAGAATGCGGCGTGCGGCACCGCGAAGTCGCGGATCATTCTCGTATCCCAGCTGCGCCAGTGTCGCGGCTGCGGCCTCACGAAAGAGTCCGCGCGTACGCCGCACGATATCATCGTCCCTCGCTTTGGTCCCGAGCTCGAAGGTAAACGCGGGATCGTTGTCTTCGGCCAGCAGTCTGAAAAGAATCCTGCGCGCGAGGACGAGGGGCGGCGATTCGATGCCCCAACCATACTCTGCGATGCGTCGCACAGCCGGGATCGTTCCAATGTTGGTGAAGTCAGCGGCATGTCGCCCCGGTAGCGAAAGAACCGACTGATTCCACATTCCGTCACGCGATTGCGTCACTGCGAGCTTGATGGCGGGACGATACGAGTAAGGAAGCCAGTCGATATCGCGCGCAACCAAGCCTTCCGTGCCCGCGATCTCGGTCATCGCCCGGTACTTTATTGGAGCTGAGGCGTGCTCGATGAGCCAGCTCAACGGAAAGGAGAGCGTCTCCGGGGCAGGTGCTGAGATTGGTGGGGCCAGTTCGAGGGTGCTACCGGGTACGGTCACAAGCGGCGCTCGGCGCGCAGTAAGAAACGGGCGATCGGGGCCGGCAGGCGCATGAGCCGGCTGTCAGGGCGGGAAGAATAGCAGGTTTTCAGTGAGGCGCTAGTGCAACAGGCTAACTAGTTGTGGGACAAGGGATTACACTAACTGCAACTGAACGGGCGGGAGGCGTCAGCAGTGGAGGCGCGAGCCTCGAGGTCACGACGTCGGGACGCTCCTACTCGTTGTACGGCACAGGCAGTTGCTTGTGCTCGGGATGACGGCCGTGAAGTCTCGACGCAGTGACCTAACGCCTTGCGCCTTGCAGCGACGTCTCCCGCCCGCTCAGTTGCCGTTGTCTTCCCTCGGCTGCTAGCAGCCAGTCCAACCTTTTTCCCAACTTCGGCGTATTAACCTCGGGCGCCACCACTGGCGTCAAAAAACGTATCTCTAGGAGAGAAGGATGAAGGCTATTCGCATCGCCACGCTGGCTGCTGCCCTTTGCGTTGGCATGACATCGGTCGCTGCAGCACAAGGCGCCGAGCCGCCTAGACAGGGTCAGGGCCAAGGCGAGGTTCGCCGTGGCGGCGGAATGGGTGGAATGCTCCTGAAGGACATCACCTTGACGGATGCGCAGAAAGATCAGATCAAGACGATCCGCGAGAAGTATGTCCCACGACAGATGGAGCTGCGCAAAGCCGTTCAGGCGACCGGCGGTCCGCCGGACGAGAAGACCCGCGCGGCGATGGTAGACCTGCAGAACCAGCAGGCCGCCGAGATTCGCGCGATTCTTACGGCCGATCAGCAGAAGATTTTCGACCAGAATCTGGCCGAGATGAAGGCGCGCATGGACGCTCGCCGCAACGGCAGCAGCTAAAGCGCCTCGCTATGACCGCGGCTCGAGAGCCGTGAGCGTGTAGTTGCTCTTCGGGTTCCAGAGTATCCAGCTCTGGAACCCGTTGTCGTATCCGGCTTTTTTCTGTGCCCGGATCTCGGTCGCGGAATATCGCGGCCGACCAAGTGTGAAATCCTGATACCAGGGGATGATCTTGGCGGCGTTGGTGACCGATGCAGAACGGGCGATCGCGTCCTTGAGCGCGTTATTGATCGTGGCGTACGGATGTGCGTTTGGATTCCGGAGCTTGTAGGTGCCACGCGCAAAGTGCGACGGGTAGATCATCGGTAGTACGACATCGACCTGATCGACGAACATTTCCCACTGCTGTCCGATTCCCATGTCGGTCGTGTCGGTTGCAGTCAGGCCAAATACGTCTGCCGTGACTCGGACACCCTGGGGCTTGAGCGCGTTACGCAGAAATCCGAGCTGCTCCCTTATTACCTGCGCCCGGGTCCGCCCCTTCGCCAAAGGATAAACGGTTTCGGTTATGAGCCGCTTCTCGTCCGGAAACCGAACGTAGTCGAACTGGACTTCGCTGAAGCCCAGGTCATACGCTTCTCGCGCGAGGTCAGCCGCGTACTGCCAGACGGCGGGCTGGTGCGGATCGAGCCACGGATTCCCGTTCTTATCGAGCCAGGGCTTGAGATCGGACTTTCGCTCGATCGCGAGATCCAGCCGTTTGCGAGCGAGAAGCGGATCCTTGGCGACAACGATCCGTGCTATCGGGTAGATGCCATTTGCCGTCATGGTGTCTAGAACGGCGCGGATTTTGGCGCGCGACATCCAGTGTCCATCGGCAGTATCGGCGCCGATTTCCCGCGCCAGGGCAACGCTCGACCGATAGAGTACGTATCCACGATCATCCTTCACATCGATGACGAGCGCATTCACCTCGGTCGTCTTCGCCACGCCGATCAGGCGAGTAAGCTTGCTGCCGAGCGCGGCCCACCGATTTACGTAGAGGCCTCGCAACGTGTCGGGAGTGGGAACGTGTACGACCGAATCTTGTTTTTCGCGCCCGAACGATGCGCCCGGTTTGCCACCCAACTCCGGCGCTATTTCACCAGTCTCCGCGCCTGCATCGACGCGCTGCTGACACCCAAGCGAAAACGAGAAGAACGCAATCGTCCCAAGGCGTACCGCTTTGATCATTGTATTGGCGTCGGCGAAACGCGACGCGCGCGTGGTCAGAGCGCGTTCAGCTCGGCGTTGGCATCCGAGAGGTAACCCATCTCTTTTACCACGCTCTGTGCCTGTTGAGTAACCATAGTGAGGCCAGTCGGCTGCGCGTTGAGACCGGCTGTGCGGAAGCGCACCAGCTCGAGGCGCATCGATCTGAGGAGGTGACGACAGTTATCGAGCTTCTCCTGTGCTTCCTTTTTTTTGCGTGCAACTTCTGCCAGGGCGCGGCGCTGCCGACGTAGCATCGCGAGACGACGTACGCGCTCCTCGCTGGCGCGGTAGTCGAGCGGATTCGCCTGAGATTCCAGCGTCGTTATTTCCTTCTCCACGCTTTCAGACGTCTCGCGTCCGGCGCTACGATCGAGGTCGGAGAGCGAAAGCGCCAGCTGCTGCACTTTTCTGAATACCGCATCGGCTGATGTCGCGACTTCAGGAATCTGCTCCCTCTCGTCGGAAGGCATGTTGAGCAGCTGCCGGTGGATCTCGCGATGATCACCCTCCGCCTCGCGTATCGCCGATCCATAGCGCGAATCGGCGAACGGCGCCGGCGGGCCGGTGGGGATGGGACTTGTCGTCGGCCCACCCACTCTTGGATATGGCTGGAACGCCTGCATCGTCGGCAGCGGAGAGATCGGCGAGAACATTCCCTGCCCGCGCGCGCGGGCACGGGCGCGAACCTGGGCCCGTTTTTTTTCGTCGAACAGCGCGCGTGCGTCGTCGATCGTCTCGGCGGCAACGTCGAAGAACAAGCGATCGCGCGGCTGACGGAATACGTCACGCCAATCGTAGCCGGCCGCCCACAGCTTCGAGTACTTGAAGGCGAGAGCCACGGTCCAGATGACCGTCAGTGCAATGAAATCGTGATTCGAGAAAAGCGAGATCGGCACCAGGATGGCGTTCACAGCGAGATACGGTGCGAGCTTGCGTCGGAACGACACGACCATAGGCGCGTTCCACTTGCTCAGCTCCTCCGGCGTGGGCTGCGACGGCGTGTACGGTGCCTGCGTCGGCGGCGTGTAGCGATCACGTATCGACTCGGTGATCTGGTCACGCAGCTGGTCGCTGACGTGGCGCTGCCGTGACCCGGTGCGTGACCCGGCTGAACCGACAGCCGGCTCCGCACGTGTCGCCAGCGTCGGCATCGCGCCGCCGGACAGTGCAACCGCAAAGGCAGCCGCGTTCGGGAAGCGATCGGCTGGATCCTTCTCGAGACACATCATCACCGCCCGCGAGAGATCAGGCGGTAGATCGGGCCAGCGCTCGTCCACCGGAATCGGCTTCTCGGAGAGATGCTTCACCAGCATTGAAGGAGTATTGCTGGCGACGAACGGGGTCTGTCCGCACAGCATCTGATAACCAACGACGCCGAGCGAGTACAGATCGCTTCGACCATCGATCGCGCGGTCGCCCGCAGACTGCTCGGGTGACATGTACGCTGGCGTTCCGATCGCCATCCCGGTCGCGGTCAGGCGCGAGTCGCCGCTGTCCGTGAGGGCGCGCGCAATGCCGAAGTCCGTCACCATGGCGCGACCCGTCTCTTCATCGATAATGATGTTGTCGGGCTTGATGTCGCGGTGAATGACGTTGCGGTTGTGCGCGTACGCCAGCGCATCGGCGACTTCGCGCAGGATGCGACGCACTTCTACGGGCGGTATTGGCCCGTGCTGCTGCAGACGCACCCCGAGGTTATCGCCCTTGATGTACGCCATCACGAAGTAGACGAGATTGTCGCGCTCTTCGACCGTGTAGATCGGAACGATGTTCGGATGATTCAGCTGCGCGGCCGTCTCGGCTTCGCGAAGGAATCTCTGTCGGATGTCGGCGCGGAAACTGAGCTCGGGCGGCAATACCTTGATCGCGATCTCGCGCTTCAACCGTCGGTCGCGCGCGCAATACACGATTCCCATACCGCCACGACCGACTTCGGTCTCTAGCTCATAGTTTGCAGAGAGAACCTGAGCCACATGGGTACCGAGCTCGTCGGTTGGACTAATTGGCATGTCGCCGCGTCGAATCAGCAGGTCTGATGTTGCACTTCATGCCGGGCTGGCGTAAATCCACGAGAGCAAAAGATGCAGTATGGGGAGGCTGTGGAGTAGTATCTAAATAAGAAACTTGTCTTCGGAATGACAATGGCACAGCGTCAGACATTACCGGTTCTCCCGTTGAGGGGAACCGTGATATTTCCCGGCCTCACCCAGCCGATTGCGGCAGGCCGGCCTTCAACTCTTCGCGCGATCGAGGCGGCCCTCAAAGGCGACCGTCTCGTCTTCGCAGTAGCGCAGCGCGACAACACCGAAGAGCCGACAGCGGACATCCTGTATTCGATGGGCGTCATTGCGCGCATCGGTCAGATTCAGCGCGGCCTCGGCGGCGTGCAGCTTCTGTTGCAGGGTGAGCAGCGCGCGACCGCTCTTCAATACTCGTCAGCCGACGGCTACCTCAGCGCGGTGATCGTTCCAGCGGAGGAGATGAATCCTCAGACAGAAAACGATCCTGCGTTTACCGCGTTACAGAAAGAAACTCGGGAGAGGGCGGCTGAGCTCGGCGAGCGCCGCGGACTTCCAGAGGAAGTCGTACACCAGGTTCTCGACTCAGTGACCGAGCCCGGGCGGTTTGCCGATCTCGTCGCCGGTTACATCGAGCTTCCGGTTCCCGAAAAGCAGGGACTGCTTGAAACACTCAGCGTAGAGGAGCGCCTTCGCCGCGTACTCGTTCACGTGCAGCGGCAGGTTGGTCTGCTCGAGGCACAGGAAGACATCAAGTCGCAAGTCCAGGAAGAACTGGGCGAGCGTCAGCGGGAGATGTATCTGCGCGAGCAGCTCAAAGCCATCCAGAAAGAACTGGGCGACGACGACTCGAGCAAAGAGATCACCGAGCTTCGCGACAAGCTCGCGAAGCTGGAGCTGCCGAAAGAGGCGCGCGCCGAAGTAGAGCGCGAGCTCGGACGACTCGAGCGAGCTGGTCGTGAGTCGATGGAAGCGCAGGTGATCCGCACCTATCTCGAGTGGATCGCCGAACTGCCGTGGAACAAGAGATCGGACGATCAACTCGATCTGAAGCACGCCGAAACGGTTCTCGAGGAAGATCATTACGGCCTCAAGGATGTGAAGGATCGCGTCCTCGAGTTTCTGGCAGTGAGACAGCTGCGCGCCAGCCAGCTTGCCGACGAAGTCGACAAGACTGGTGAAGTGCCGGCGGCCCGCCTGTTCGCCAACAAAGAGGATGCGACGCCGTCACTCTCCATTGGCGAGAAGTTAGATCGCCCTATCACTGACAAGGTTGAAGCGAAATCGCGCGCGATGGCCAAAGGCCCGATCCTTCTCTTCATCGGACCGCCGGGCGTCGGCAAGACCTCGATCGCGAAGTCGATCGCGAGATCGCTTGGCCGCGAGTACGTACGCGTGGCCCTCGGCGGCGCTCGCGACGAAGCCGACATCCGCGGCCATCGTCGCACATACGTCGGGGCAATGCCGGGCAGAATCATCCAGGGACTCAAGCAAGCGGGAACGAAGAATCCGGTTTTCCTGCTCGACGAAGTCGACAAGCTTGGCACGTCCTTCCAGGGTGATCCGGCCAGCGCATTGCTCGAAGTCCTCGATCCCGCACAGAACGACACGTTCACCGACCACTACCTCGGCGTACCATTCGATCTCAGCGAGGTTCTTTTCATTGCGACAGGGAACTTCGTGCAGAACATTCCCGGCCCGTTGCTCGATCGGATGGAGGTTGTCGAGTTCGCCGGTTACACGGAGAAGGAAAAGGCCGAGATCGCAAAGAAGTACCTGTTGCCGAGGCAGCTGGAAGAGTCGGGCTTAAGCGACAAGGAAATCACCTTCACCGACGATGCGATTATGTCGGTGGTGTCGAACTACACTCGCGAGAGTGGAGTGAGACAGCTCGAACGTCAGATCGGTGCAGTAGCGCGGAAGCTGGCGCGTAAGATCGCGTCCAGCCAGGACGTGAGGCATACGGTCGACGCCGAAACGGTAAGGGAGCTGCTTGGCAGACCCCGCGTTCACCCCGAGCACGCGCTTCAGGAAAGCGAGGTTGGTATCGCCACCGGCATGTACTACACGCCGATGGGCGGCGACATCATGTTCGTCGAGGCATCGATTCGTCGGTATTATGGTAGTCGAGAAGGCGACGCAGTGAATCAGGTTGGCCCCGGCGGCGCCGTGTCGCTGATCCTCACCGGTCAGCTCGGCGACGTGATGAAGGAATCCGCACGCGCGGCGTTCACTTACGCGACCAACAACGCCGCGAACCTGGGAATCCCACGCGATAGGCTCGGCGCGATCGAGGCGCACATTCACGTGCCGGCGGGATCCATTCCAAAAGATGGTCCGTCAGCGGGAATTGCGATCGCGACGGCGCTGGTGTCGGAGATGTCCGACCGACCCGTCAGGCAGGATGTAGCGATGACCGGCGAAATCACGCTGCGCGGGCGTGTGTTGCCGATCGGTGGCCTCAAGGAGAAGGTGTTGGGTGCGCATCGCGCCGGGATCAAGACCATCATCATCCCGAAGGACAACGAGGCGGATATCGAGGATGTGCCGGAGGATGTGCGCAACACTCTCGAGTTCCATCCGGTCGAGACGCTGAGCGAGGTGCTGGAGATTGCGCTCGTGCCGACGGCGCCGGGAGAGCGCGCACGGCCGTTGGAGATCAAAGAAGTCGCATAGTCTGGGAAAGTCTCAGAAGATGATTGGCCCCCAAGCGAAGATCTTCCACGGATCGGCCTTCAACGGCGGGGGCTCTGTTCCTTCGACGAAGTACTCAGTGTAGCGCCGATCCGGCGGCGTCTGATCGGTCGCCAGCTCGCCCGTCGCGCGATCGACGTCACCATAAATCACACCGATCGGGGGAGCCCATTGTTCCGCCTGACGTGAGGTGAGAATCTCAGGCTTCGAGGCGTAATAGCGCGCTACCATTTTGCCCCACACCGGCGCCGCCAGCGAACCGCCAGCAGCTCCGCTCGCGATCGGCGTTGGTTTGTCGAAGCCGAGCCAGACTCCGGCGACGAGATCGGGAGTGAGCCCGATGAACCACACATCGGAGTTGTCGTTTGTCGTTCCAGTTTTTCCGGCGACGGGAATCGAGGCTGGGAGATAGCGCCGGATGCTCGACGCGGTGCCTCGCTCCACGACATCACGCATCATGTCGCGCACGACATAAGTCGCGCGCGGATCGAGCGCGGGCGCCAGCGCCGTCACCTCGCGCGATAGGACGACTTTCCGGTTTCTGTCTTCAATACGGTAGATGAAGCGCGGCTCGACCGGTGTTCCGAGATTCGCGAAAGTTGTGTATGCGGCCACGAGATCGAGCGGCTGTACCACCGAAGCGCCGATGGCACTTGACGGATAAGGGGCGATCTTCGAGTTCAGACCCATCCGACGTGCCAGGTCCCCGATCGAATCCATCCCGAGCTTCTGACCGAGCTGAACCGCCACGACGTTGCGCGATTTGGCGAGCGCATCGCGAAGAGTCAGCGGACCAAGGTACTGGCCGTCAGAATTCTCGGGGCTGTAGACCGTGCCATTGGGCAGGTTGATCGCGAGCGCCGTATCCTGAAAGATCGTGTTGGGCGTGACGCTGTCGGCTATTGCCAAAGCGTACACGATCGGCTTGAACGACGAGCCGGGTTGACGCATTCCGTCGACGGCGCGGTCGAAGTGCGAATCCGCGTAATCCCGGCCCCCCACCAACGCGCGGACATCGCCCGAAGTTGGATCGAGCGCCACGACCAATCCCTGGAGATAATCCGTCATGGTGCGACCCGCCCGTGACTCTGCGCCAGCGACAAACTTGGGATGCGCATAACCTGGCTGCGATTCAACCGCCGCGGTCTCTTCGAGCAGCGCGCTCGTGGCAGCGTTCTGAAGAACCGGATCGAGGCTCGTGTAGACGCGATATCCGCCCTGATTTACGGGAATTCCCGCGCGCGTCGCCTGGACACGAACGACATCCACGAACCAGGGTGAGTACGCCGAGTACCCGCCGTTCGGTGACGTAACGATGGGAGATGCCTGTGCGCCTGCAGCCTGGGCACGAGTGATGAAGCCCTGATCGGCCATGAGCGACAGCACGATGTTGCGGCGCTGTCGAACACGGTCTGGATATTTGAGCGGGTCGTAAAGAGCCGGTCCCTTCGGCATCGCCGCTAGGGCCGCCGCTTCGGCCAGGGACAGCCGCGACGCGCTCTTGCCGAAATAGTGACGTGCCGCGCTTTCGACTCCATACCAACCGTGTCCGAACGGAATCTGATTGAGATACGCCTCGAGTATCTGGTCCTTGCTGTAGTGTTTCTCCATCTCGCGCGCCGCTGCTTGCTCTCTCAACTTCCGGCCGAGACTCAGGTCGGTGCGATCGATCAGGGTCGGATGCATGTTGCCAACGAGCTGTTGCGTGATCGTGCTCGCGCCGCGACGCTCTCCAAAAATGTTGGCCTTCAGCGCGCCGGCGATGCCGACGACGTCGACCCCATCGTGCTGGTAGAAGCGGTGGTCCTCCACGGCAATGAACGCTTGTGGCAGATACTTCGGCAACGATTTGATCGACACACTGGTGCGGATCTCCTTTCCGATCTCGCCGATGAGCGTTCCGTCGCGTGCCAGGACGAGTGATGCCTGCGGCATCGGGACGATCGTCCAGGGCTCGGTGTCCGCGGTGGTCGGTTGCTGGGCAGCCACCAATACCGGCGTAAACAGAAGCAGCGACAGCATTAGAGTTCGCAAGAGTTGATTGTGCCTCTGCGCTATGGCAACTTCAAATAGATGGATCGCTCTATTCATGTCGTCGTAGTTCAGTTCAAGCCGCGAAAGGGCGACTATGCTGCCAACCTCGCCCGTCTGGCCGGCATTTTCTCACAAATCGACTCCCTTGATCCGCGTCCCGATGTTGCGGTATTCGCTGAAACCGCGCTGACGGGATACTTCGTTGAAGGGGGCGTACGCGATGTCGCCTTGACCGCCGGCGCTTTCGCGCGCGATCTGCAGGCGCAGTACGCCTCCGCAGGTACTACACCGCGGACACTCGATGTGTGCATTGGGTTCTACGAGGTGTGGAACAACGCCTTCTATAATAGTGCGCTCTATGTGACGTTGGGACAGGACGGGCCCGTGATTCGTCACGTTCACCGCAAGCTCTTCCTGCCTACTTATGGGCTTTTCGATGAGGAAAGATTCGTCGATCGCGGATTCGAAGTTCGGGCGTTCGAGACGGAGTGGGGCCGTACGGCTATGTTGATCTGCGAGGATGCGTGGCACAGCCTCACCGGGACTGTCGCCGCGCTGGACGGCGCAACGATGCTTTTCGTCCTTTCTGCGTCGCCGGCGCGCGGAGTGTGGCCGCGCGAGGACGAGGGACCAGTTCCCGCCAACCTGAAACGCTGGGAGCGTCTCGCGCGCGACATCGCTGAAGAGCACGGCGTATTCGTCGCGCTCGTGAATCTGGTCGGCACTGAGGGCGGCAAGACTTTTTCGGGCGGATCGATCATCTGCGGACCGCACGGGGATGTTCGCGCGCGCGCGCCGCTGTGGGACGAGACGATGATGACCATCTCGCTCGATCCGCAGGACATCACCCGCGCACGATCGGACGTGCCGCTACTCACTGACCTGCAGACGATGATGCCGCACCTGATGCGCGCTGTCGATCGGATCCAGGCGGGTGAGCGCTTTGTCCTGACCTACGACGACGCTCCAACCGACGGCGGACCACTGACTCCGGTCGGCAGCGAAGCGGATGGGGAGCGTGCTGACGCGCCGTCGACCGAAGAGACGGCTCGCCGTCCGAGTGAAGAGAAGGGGCCGAAAAAAGTCCCCCACGCAGAAGAAGCGAAGCCGGCGAAAAAAGTTTCGCGAGCGACGAAGCAACCCTCGGCGAGCCGGTCGACGGCGAAGGCTGGCACGGACGCGAGCCGCAATGGTAGCGACCCACTTCCAGTGCTGCGCGCCGCCGAATCACGCTCCGGACCTCCGCCGCTCGAGATCGATCCGGAGCTCACCGCCGGCTGGCTCGTTTCCTTTTTGCGAGAGGAATTCGAGCGACGTGGATTCGAGAAGTCAGTCGTGGGTCTGTCAGGGGGCGTTGATTCGGCGGTGACGGCTTACCTGTCGGCGGAAGCCCTTGGCAAGAACAACGTGCTCGCTGTCCGGATGCCGTATCGCACCTCGAATCCCGACTCGCTCGCACATGCGCAGCTCGTGATCGACCAGCTCGGAATCGAGTCCCGCACCATCGACATCTCGCCCGCAGTCGACGGCTATCTCACCAACGAGCCAGAGGCCGATCCAGCGCGCCGCGGAAACGTGATGGCGCGAGAGAGAATGATTGTCTTGTTCGATCAATCGGCCAAGTCCCACGCATTGCCCGTCGGTACGGGCAACAAGACCGAGAGACTCCTCGGTTATTTCACCTGGCATGCAGATGACTCGCCACCCATCAACCCACTCGGCGATCTTTTCAAGACGCAGGTCTGGCAGCTCGCGAAATTCCTCGGCGTCCCTGACGTAATTGTCGGCAAGCCAGCGTCAGCCGATCTGATCGAGGGTCAGACAGACGAGGGAGATTTCGGAGTCAGCTACGCCGAAGCCGACAAAATCCTCAACTGGCTGGTGAGTGGATACAGTCCGACCGCCCTCGCCGCGCGGGGATTCGATTCCGACAAAGTCGAGCTCGTGCGAAAGCGGCTCGCTGGAACGCACTGGAAGAGAAAGCTCCCAACGGTGGCGCTCCTCAGCCCGACAGGCATCGGAGAATCGTACCTCCGACCCGTCGATTACTGATCACTGCTGCGCCTGGCAGGATCCGCCACTGAAGGCAACGGTCGGCGGCATGCGAAATTCGCACGTAGACACGACGTGATACCTCGTGTTGTACTCGCGCTCCGCCTGCGCGACCGCATCTAGCTTGCGGAACAGCGCAGCCGAATCGGTACTAAGGGAGCAGTACACCAAATAGTAGCGTGGACCGCCGCAGGCCCTCGACCCAACAGCCGCGGTGCGGCATTGCGCGACCGAGGAGCAACCTTCGGTCTTGACCTGGCCCTTTGCTTCATTCTCGAGGGCAACGATCTGCGCCCAATCAGCTTTCTGGTCGCCGGTAAGTACGATCTTATCTCCGCCAGGTTCTGATGGTGCACCCGGAGCTCCTTGCGAGCAGCCAACAAAGATCAACGTCATCGCCAAAGAACGAACGGATCTCGCGAGCACACCGTCTTCCTCGTGGTGGGTCAGCTGACGATGCGGCACGAAGCCGGCCAGTTCTGAGGAGCAGCTTTATCCGATAGCCTGTCCGGCGCGCGATCTGCTATTTTTTGGGCTAGAGCTCCCTCCCTGACCCGGCTGCGCCGGAGGATCATGGCCACCAGAACGCTCCCAGATCGCAAGTCATCAGCAGGATCGCCAAGTGCCCGGCTTTCGCCCCAGCAACTGGTTGCGGCCTATCGCAACATGCTGCTGTCACGCCGTTTAGACGACAAAGAGGTACAGCTCAAGCGGCAGAACAAGATCTTCTTTCAAATCTCGGGCGCCGGCCACGAAGCCATCCTCACCGCGGCGGGGATGATCCTCAAGCCGGCCTATGATTGGTTCTATACCTACTATCGCGATCGAGCGCTCTGTCTCGAGCTCGGGGTCACACCCGCCGAGATGCTTTACGAAGCCGTTGGGGCGGCAGTCGATCCAGCGTCCGGCGGTAGACAGATGCCGAGCCACTGGGGACACAAAGCGTACAACATCGTGTCGGCGTCATCACCAACTGGAACGCAGTTCCTTCAGGGGGTCGGATGCGCGGAGGCGACGCTTCGCGCCAAGCTCTTGAACATCACCGAGGGTTTTCAGCGCGACGAAGTGGTTCTGATCTCGACTGGAGAAGGACAGACCAGCGAAGGGGAGTTTTGGGAATCGCTCAACACGGCAGCGAATCTGAAGCTGCCGGCGGTCTATCTGGTGGAAGACAACGGCTACGCCATCTCGGTCCCGGTGGAGGTGAACACAGCCGGTGGCAATATCTCGAAGCTCGTTCGCTCCTTCCCAAATTTGTACGTCGAAGAAGTCGACGGATGTGACCTCCTCGCCAGCTACGATGCGATGGACCACGCGGTGGAATACGCGCGGCAACGGAAAGGTCCATCTCTCGTTCACGCTCATGTGATTCGCCCGTACTCGCATTCGCTGTCGGATGATGAGACGCTGTACCGCCCGCCCACCGAACGCGAAGCCGACGCGGCCCGCGATCCAGTGACGAAGTTCCCGAAGTGGCTCGTCAAGCAGGAGTACGCAACCGAAGACGAAATCAAGCGGATCCAGGAAGAGGTGGACGCGATCGTCCTTGCCGCGACCGATGATGCGCTGGCGCAGCCGCAGCCGGGGCCAGAAACCGTTTACTTCGGTGTGTACTCCCCCGACGTAGATCCAACAGGGGAACAGTTCGATACGGAGGACGATCCGCAATTCTCGGGTGAGCCGACGACGATGGTCGATCTTCTCAATGCCTGCATGAAGGACGAGATGCGGCGCGACAAGAAAATTCTCGTCTTCGGTCAGGACGTTGCCGATGTCTCGCGGGAGGAAAATCTCGGCAAGGTCAAAGGCAAGGGCGGGGTTTTCAAGGTCACCTGGGGACTACAGAAGGAGTTCGGGGGCGCGCGCGTCTACAACTCACCACTGGCGGAAGCGAACATCGTCGGCCGCGCAATCGGGCTCGCTGCCCGCGGATTCAAGCCGGTCGTCGAGGTGCAGTTCTTTGACTACATCTGGCCTGCTTATATGCAATTGCGAGATGAGCTCGCTACGATGCGCTGGCGCTCGAACAACAATTTCTCCGCGCCGGTAGTCGTGAGAACGACTTACGGTGGATACATCCGCGGCGCGATTTATCACTCACAGACGGGAGCTTCGATCTTTACGCATTGCCCTGGCCTGCGCGTAGTGTGTCCGTCGACGGCGCTCGATGCGAACGGACTTTTGCGCACGGCAATCAGGTGCGACGACCCGGTGATGTTTCTGGAGCACAAACATCTCTATCGGCAGACCTACAACAAATCGGCCTATCCGGGTCCCAACTTCATGATTCCCTTCGGCAAAGCGAAAGTGGTGCGTGAAGGCACCGACGTCACTGTCGTGACGTACGGCGCGACGGTTCAGCGGGCGATTACCGCCGCCAATGCGGTCGCCGACGCCGGAATCTCGGTAGAAGTAATCGATCTCCGCACTCTGAGCCCGTGGGATCGAGACACGGTGTTCGAGTCAGTCAGGAAGAACTCGCGCGTAATCGTCGCCTACGAAGACGCGCTCTCCTGGGGTTTCGGCGCCGAGATCTCGGCTGCGATCGCTGACGACTGTTTTGCCTGGCTCGACGCGCCAGTGAAGCGCGTTGCATCGACCGACACTTTCGTCGGTTATGCTCCGCGACTGGAGGATGCGATTCTTCCGCAGGTCGAAGACTTCAAGCAGGCCTACGAAGACATCATGAAGTTCTGAATCTACTTCGGAGGTATGGCTCCGCCCGGCGCTCCCATGCCTGGAAGCGCCAGTGACGTGTAGCTCGCAGGAACCTCGAAAGCTTTCGGATTCGCGTCCACCCATTGAACCGACGTGACTTCCGCTTCGGTCGTGGTGATTCGCGTCTGGCCTTGTGAGACGATCATCGAAGCACTGCTCGCCCGTAGCGGCGTGCCCTTGGGAAGCTTTGCCTGCATCGCCTTCATTTTGTCCGCGAACTCTTTGTTGGAGCTTCCGAACATTGACGCCATGTCGCTGCCACTCAGACTGGCGAACGGATTTACGACGCCCTTGATGTCCGTGGCATAGTAGTAATCTGAACTCGTTGTGATCTTTACCGTCTGCTCCTGACCCATCGCGCTGATGGTAACGGTCATGCCGCTCCCAACCCTGTAGTGCGAGGTGGGATGCCCGAGTATGGTCGGTCCGACACCGAGGCTGTCCACTTTTGCCTCAGTTCCAGAGAAATCCATCTTGAGCCCCCCCATCTGCTGCGCCTGCACGAGCATGTCCGACGGACGAACGCGGAGATACTTGCTGTTCGTTGAATCGAGGTAGGTAACGGTCTTTCCACTGTCGGAGAGAATCATGCTGATCTGGCCGGTGGCGGAGCCGAGCGGACTGATCTGTGCGCCAGGGCCCTTCATCTTGAGATCCATGCGCAGCTTATCGCCCGACCCTACAGCGTGACCCAGGATAACGCCGGTGTCGGGCATGCCGGACACCGTCACAGTCGTGCGAAAATCAATCGCCAGGTTTTTGCCAGCCGTTTGAGCATTTATGGAAAGGGGTGCCAGCGCGAACGCGGCGGCGACCGCAGTGGGTAAAGCGAATCTCATGCGGAAATTTTCCGATTCTTGTGGGTGGGAGGGGGAGGGGGGACGGGGGACGGTTGGATAATACGAAAAGAGACGTTTTCTCTGCACTAAGCGTAACCCGCAGACGCGAATTTAGTGCCCTGGGCGCGGCCATCTCAGCGATGCGAGAATCGACGCCGCGAGGACAGCACCGACCACGCCGAGCGATCCGACGATTGGAATGTGAATAAATGGCTCGAGCAGCATTTTGGCGCCGATGAAAATCAGGACGACCGACAGGCCGAGCTTGAGGTAGACGAATTTGTCAACTACGCTGGCGAGCAGAAAATAGAGCGCCCTCAGGCCCAGCACTGCGCAGATGTTCGATGTGTAAACGATAAAAGGGTCGCGCGTGACTGCGAAAATCGCGGGGATCGAATCCGTGGCGAAAACGACGTCCGTCGTGTCGACAATCAGTAGAACGATGAATAGCGGCGTCGCCGCAATCCTGAGTTTGCCGGTCGAATCCGGCTCGCGCACAAAGAAGCTGTCGCCACGGTAATCAGGGGTTACGGGCAGCAATCTGCGCGCAAGCCGGAGAACGGGATCGCGCTCCGGATTGTACGCCGCCCCGTCTTTTTGGAGCGCCATCCTGATACCGGTGAACACGAGGAACGCGCCGAAGACATAGAGCGTCCACGCGAATCGCGTTACGAGCGCTGAGCCCGCCACGATCATTACTCCGCGCAGAACCAGCGCACCGATGATTCCCCAAAACAGCACCCGATGCTGGTACTTCTCCGGAACACTGAAGTAGGAGAAGATCAGCACGAACACGAAGATGTTGTCTACGGAGAGTGCATACTCGATGAGATATCCGGTCAGGAACTCGAGCCCGGACTCCTCTCCCATCGTGCGATAAACAGCAAACGCAAAACACAGCGAGAGCGCAACCCATATTGCGCTCCAGGTGGCGGCTTCCTTGAGAGTGACTTTCTCTGATCTCTTGTGGAGGACGCCGAGATCGAGCGCTAGAATCGCCAGAACGACAACGTTGAAACCAATCCAGCCCCAGATCGTGTTCACTGCCCCGGGCTACCGGGAGCGGGGGGGCCGAGTCGACGCGCAAATCTAGCGACGCTCAAGCGCGTCGCGAACGTCGAGGAGGATCTCGAAGTAGAGCTGCTCCCTTCTGTAGGCGAAGTCCAGCGTCGCCATCTGCGTCTGATCGCCGGAGGCTTTCGCCCGCTCGAATGCTTCGCGGTACATCTCGTCGAGGTTGTCCAGAATCGTGGTGCGCGAGCGTGACATTGACTTGCTCTCCGGGCTCAAAGTGCTGCGATTGTCGATCGAGGTTAGGCCGGCGATGCGCTCCAGCGCCGTCTCCGGATCCTCGTTCTCGAAGATCAGTTTTTTCGCGGCTCCGAGGACGAGTCTGCGTGGATTAAATGGCGTTGGTGTCACTGCAACTAGTGCCGGTGGTGCTGAAAGTTAAGGCAGAAGCGGGAGCAAACGCTAATGAAGCCGTGCTTAAGGACACGCTAGAGCCGATGAAAGACGGCTTCGTCGATCGGCCTTCCACGTTTCAGGTGCTCGACGACGATTCGCTCCAGCAGCCCCGGCGTTACATCGGAGTACCAAATGCCCTCCGGATAGACGACGACAATCGGCCCGTTGCTGCAGACACCGAGGCACGGCGTCTCGCCTCGCTTCACGCGTGTCGGACCGAAGAGCAGATCTTCCCGCGCCAGGAGCTCGGCGAGCAGTGAATAAAGTTGTCGCCCGCGGCGATCGGGCGAACAGAAGTCGCCAGTGCACACCAGTACGTGACGGGAGTACGACTCCATCTGCGGCTGCTTTCCGTCACCCATTCAAAAAAGATACACCTGGTTACGCCGACTCATACTTGCACGGCGGTGAGTTCCGTTTGATTATGCTTGAAGCTCTCCTCTTTAAGGAGCGAATCATGGGGGCGACAATCACCACGAATGGAACGGCCGTCGATCCTGCTATCGCCGGCAAGGGTTACGTGCACCCTGAAGTTCTCGTAAGCACGAACTGGCTGGCGGAACATCTCGACGATCCGAGCATCAGAATCATCGAGAGCGACGAAGACGTTCTCCTCTACGACACTGGCCACATTCCCGGCGCGCAGAAAGTCGACTGGCATCAGGACCTGAACGATCCTGTGCTTCGCGACTACGTCTCATCGGAGCTGTTCGAGAAACTTCTGCGTGAGAAGGGAATCGACGAGAATACGACCGTCATCCTTTACGGCGACAAGAACAACTGGTGGGCCGCTTACGCCTTCTGGGTATTCCAGCTATTCGGCTTTACGAACGCGAAGTTGCTCGACGGCGGACGTATCAAGTGGGAGCAG
>QHVA01000011.1 GCA_003223425.1 Gemmatimonadota bacterium | reverse complement strand
CTCGCCATTCCCACACCGCGGCCGCGACAGTTTCGTCGCGGGTCAGCGCCGCGAGCGCTTTTTCCCCCCACTCGATGGCTTCCGCGACCTCGAGTAAAGCGAAGCGCATGAAGCGGCGCGTTGGATGATCCACCAGCGGATTGCTGTGCTGGATGTGGTTGAAGTAGGCCTCGCGCAGAGCGGGGAAGGCAACGCCGTAGATGCCGGCGACGAGCTCCGGCGGATTCTGAGCGCGCAGCACTTCCTCGAGAAATGCATCGAGCTCGGAATTGGGTGGCTGGTCGAGGGGCGGAGTCGGGTGGCGCATCTCCTTCACGCGACGGCGAAGCCAATCGCAATGCTCGGCGCAGTACCATTGGTCGAGCGCCAGCGCGCACTTTACTTCCCAAACCGGTGTCGACGGGAGGTGCGCCCACATTGTTTGCATCAGTCGCCGCTCGGTCCAATGAATTCGCAACAGTCGCCGGACGTTCTCTTCGACCGAGTAGCCGATCCGGGCTGCTTGCGCGTAGGTGGCGACTCCGGCGAGCTCGGGGATTCCGATGGATTTCGTCATGAAGACGATCGCGATGGCTGAATTAACCAATCTAACGCGGTCTGCTAGCTACAACGGGCGCGAGGTTTGGCAACTGCAACTGAACGGGTGCGAGTTGTCAGTGGCGCAGATGCCAGTTTTTCAGTTCACTACGCCCCTGACTTTCCTCCGTGGCGTGACAGCCACTGCTTGTGCTACGAATGGCGCTTAGTAAAGTCTGGACGTCGTGAACTGGTAGCTGGCATCTCTGCTACTCACACCTCGCACCTGTTCAGTTGCAGTTGACATATCCTGGCCGTCACCTCGAAGCCTACTGAACGCACTGGCCATGCGGATCGGGCTTCGTCTTGTCAACGACCAGCCGGTGATCGAGGTTCGCGATTCTCGTAGCGAGGTCCGCGACGTACTGCGCCACCCTCGCCATCCGATCGTAATCGATGTACTGCGGCTCGTCGGTCACCTGGTGGTAATCGGCATGTCCGCCGGTCGTGAAGAAAATGATCGGGATGCCGTAGCGCGCGTACTCGTAATGATCGCTTCGGCAGTAGATGTTCGACGGATGGCCGTTCGCATCCATGGCGTAGTCGAACGACAACGGATGCTTTTCCGACCGATTCACTGACTCCGCCAGATTACCTAACTCAGTCGAGAGCCGACGCGATCCGACCAGTTGCACGTAGTCAGGATTCCCGTGGTACCTGACTCCTTCCTTGGTTATGCCCGTGTTATCCGTGACGGATCCTCGGCCAACCATATCCATGTTGAGCTGAGCGACAATCGACTCGCGCGGAACGGTCGGGTGATCAGTGTACCACTCCGATCCGTAGAGACCCGCTTCCTCACCAACGTGCCAAACGAAGAGCAAAGATCTCTTCGGCTTCACTTTTTGCGCTGCGAAATACTGCGCGATCTCGAGTGCGGTGACGCTCCCGGAGCCATCGTCATCGGCGCCGTTGTAAATGGAATCCGGCCGCGCTGATGCCCCGTTCGAGCGTCTTCTGATGTCCGCGATGAGAGCGTTGACCTGTGTCTGCTGCGCGGCGTCGAGCTGCGGTGGACGATCATCCGCACCGCCGGTTCGAAAGAGATGATTGACGACATAAATGGAATCGTGTGCCACCGGCCGCCTGCTCCAGCCGATGTGATCGTTATGCGCTCCGATCGCGACGTATTCGTCGCGCAGTTTCGGATCGCTGCCACGGATCACCGCCACGACGTTGCGCGCCGGATACTCGGTCGGAAACTCGTCGAAGCGCGGCGTCGATGTGACCGTAGCGCCGATGGCGCCGACTTTCGCGCTGTCAATGCTCGCACCGAGCAGAGCCTTTGCCACCGACTTACTGACGTACAGGAACGATGGCAGCTCCGGATCGCGCTCGCCCTTCAGGAGCTGATTCGCCTGACGGAAGATCTGAATCATCTGCGGCGACATCATCTCGAGGCTCGCGACTGCGATACCGGCGGCATTGGCAAATTGCCGAGTGATGATTCCACGGTTGACGCCCCCGCCTGAATTCGGCGTAACCCCGTTGGGGTTTACTCTAAGCACTACGAGTTTTCCGACGGCTGCCGCTGGGTCGATGAGCGATGCACTATCGCCCCAGGTCCCGCCAAAGATCGCCCGCACTCCGTCGAGACTGCGAGCGCCCGATCCCTGATCACGAGGCACGTAATCGGTCCAGGGGCTGAACGTACTCGACCCCACCACGAGCTTGGTCGCCGGATCGAATTTGCGATCCACCAAACCAACAGACTGGAAGTACGTACCGTTGTCACCCATCGGAATCAGACCCAGCTGCCTTACTTCATTCGCGATGTACTCGACCGCCTTGACGTTGCCGGCTGTCGCGAGCAAACGACCCTGCATGGAATCGTCGGCGAAGATGTACAGTCTGGTTTTGAGGTCCTCGGGCGTGATCGCGGCGGTAGTCGGCGTTGGCGTGTGCGTGCGACCGAGCATCAGTACGTCCCAGCTGGGCGGCGCTACGGCGTCGCGTGGAGTCGTCGCAGCCCGTTGAGCGTCGGCTGCGCTCGCGACTGCAACCGCGCCGCACAAAACTATTGACCTCAAAGAGATGATTCGCATGGGTTGGGAAGAAGGGATGTACGTGGTGCGGTCTCGGCCGCGCGTTTGAGCAGGGCGATCTGGCCCTCGTGATAGGTGTGATGCTGCAGCAGCCCACGAATGAGCGTTCCGACAGTGAGACCGGTGCCGAGCGTCGGATCGCGCTGATCTCCGATCCAGCGAAGGAGCTCGTCGGACCCCAGCGAATCGACCGCGTTCTCCAGTTCCTTCTGCGCGGCGGCGAGATCTTCCTGGGTAGAACGCCAGGCGGCTTCGCCGCCCCCGGATTTAGCAGCTGGCCAGTCCTCGGGTGGAGGTTTTGGACTCCCGCCGCGAACTCGCGACGCCACCTCTCGCGTCCAGGCTGTCATATGAAGCACGATCTCCCAGATCGTATGGCCGTGTGGGACGCTTCTCAGCGCTGCGGTATCGGCATCAATGCCCTCGAGCACGTCGGTTATCGACGAACCGTGCCAGGGATCACCATCGTAGACTTTTCGCAGATCTTCGCGCAGCGCATCGAAATCCGATTTGGGACGACTCATTATTTTTTTCTCGCCGAATCGACTCGGGGCACTCGTTGAACCAAAGGTCACGCCTGCTCGCCGCGCATGCTCACGATCACTTCTCTCAAAAGCTGGACCGCGCGACTGAGCTCCGCCAGCTCCTTTCCCTCGAGCTTGCCCACTGCGCTCGCGAGTCTTTCCACGCGATGGGCGCGTCCGGCAGCCAGCACCTTACGACCTTTTGGTGTCGATTCGATGTGCGTCAGCCTTTTGTCACGCGGATCATCTTTCCGTTCTACCAGCCCGTCCTTTTCGAGTCCGGTGACTATCCGCGTCATCGTCGGCGGCTTTACCTGTTCGGCGCGCGCGAGCTCACCAAGGGTCAACGGACCGCCAAACACTACGACCGAGAGGGCTGAAAGGCGCGGCGCAGAAAGACCGCTCGCGTCGTCCTCCTTCCGCAGCTGCCGCAATAAATGGATGGCAGCGGAGTGGAGCTGGTCGGCGAGGGAGTGAAGGTTGTGTGCTGCGGCCGGGGCTGGTGAGCGAATTCGCGTGCTTCGAGGCTTCTTTGCTGCTATCCTCACGCTTCGGCAACGTCGCTCATCAAGCTCACCGCATTCCCCTGTCCGTCGGACACAGAGGCAATCCAGATCTCTCGTCCATTCATCCGAGTGATGATGTGCGGCTCCTCGAGACTCTTCGCGCCGGAGGATTTTATCCTCTCGTGCGTCTCTTTGATGTCGCTGACGTCGTAGAACAGCACCGGGTGCTGCTGGTCGCCGTCTGGACCCTGCGCTTCTGGTCCGGCGAGCATCAATCGCACACCACCGCAATCGAAGAATGAAAGGGCTGGCGGTGCGTCGAATAGATGTCGCAATCCAAGCGTATCGCGATAGAACGATTTCGCCTCTTCGACTGAATTGACGGGGATCGCGATCTGCTTGATGCGGTCGAGCGTGACCGTGGCGGTGCCGGGCATGAGGAGCTCCTGAGATCGTTAGCTGGGCTAACGATAATCCGATTTCCCGTTGGCGCAAGGGGCTGTCCGGCCGCGGCGCAGGAATCTCGGCGCCATGAGACATCCATGCGCGTATGAAAGCTGCCGGCTAATGAGCGTAGTCAGCTAACAGCTCCCCGCTTCAGTTTTGTGGATGCTCGATCGTGTCGTGATCTCGACGCCGAGCAAATTAGTCGGGCGGCGCTTCCGCCTTCTTCTTGCGTTTGGACTTGAGCTCCTTCTCAACCATCTCGCCGAGGTCGCGCAGCGTCTCGCGGTCCTCATCGCTGAACTCGCGAGGCTGCTTGTCCATGACGCAGAACGTCCCGACGTTGTGCCCGCCCGGCCCTCTCACGGGTTGCGCCGCGTAGAAGCGGATGTGCGGCTCTTCGAGTACCAATGAGTTCTGTGCGAACCTCGGATCGAGCGCTGCATCCTCAACGACGAAGACTTCGGTGCCCGTTATCGCGTGGCCGCAGAAGGAGAGCTCGCGGGCGCTGTCACCAATGGGGAGCCCCTGCTTCGACTTGAACCACTGGCGCTCGCCTTCGACGAAGGAGACACCGGCGAAGGGGACGCTGAACACCCGCTGCGCCATGCGGCTGATTTTGTCGAACCGCTCTTCGGGTTCCGAATCGACAGCGGTGCTCAATCGAAATTCAACCAGCCGCTCTGCTTCGTCCTGCGGAATGAGCGGACGCATTACTTCCTCGGTCTCCATCCAAAGCCCGCGACTCCTCATCACCGATGTGACCCGCGCCCGGAATCGGCCGGCATCGATCGGCTCCTGCAGAACGTCGTCGACGCCCTGAGACAAGAGATCGTTGGTCTCGCTCTCCGACCCTGCCGGCGCGACGACGATGATCGGAATGTCGACCAGTCCGACCACAGTGCGTGCTGCATGAACCACCTGCCGGCCATCGAGGATCGGAAGCTTGAGGCCGACGACGAGTGCATCGGGTGGATCCTGCGCCAGAATGCCGAGCGCGGCGGCGCCGTCGTTGGCGATCTGCACGGCGAAGCGCGCTTCGACCAGGATGTCGTTGAAGCGGACGCGATCCGCCTTGTCACTGACCGCGAGCAGAACACGCGGTGGCTTCGCCACTCCATCGGCGTCGAGCTCGCCAACAAACTCCGCGTTGACCCTCGGAGTGTTATTGCGCGGGGTTCTGCGGCGCTCGAACTCCGTATAGGGAATGACTTCTTCAGCAGTGGTGTCGCCTTCGGCGATGTGCCACAGCGCATCATTGTCGAAGGTGTGAATGGCACCGGCTCGCAACGCGTGACTGCGGATCTCGTCGGCCAGCTTGCCCGTGGTGATCATGCCGCGAATTTCCGGGGTGATCTCGAGGAACTCGATGAGCGGCAGCCTGCCGGTGTAACCGGTGAAACCGCATTCCGCGCAACCGGTCGCTTTCACGTGTCTGGCAGTTCCGAACAGTCGCTGCTGGGCGCTGCGCACCATCGGGTGCAGCTCTTCGATCGGCGCCTCGAAGCGGCAGTGCGGACAGACTCTGCGCACCAGACGCTGCGCGGTGACACCGATCAGGCCGGCGGCGACGCGGAAAGGCTCGACGCCAATGTTGGAGAGACGGGGTATCGCTCCGATCGCGTCGTTGGTGTGCAGAGTCGAGAGCACGAGGTGACCGGTCATCGCCGCCTGAAACGCAATCGTCGCCGTTTCCTGGTCGCGGATTTCTCCGACGAGTAGCACGTCGGGATCCTGACGCAGCACTGACCGCAAAACGCCGGCGAAAGTCAACCCCTGCTTCTCGTTCACCTGCACCTGGTTGACGCCGCTCAGGCGATACTCGACCGGATCTTCGACGGTGACAATGTTCACGGCTTCGCCACGCCGCGTGTTGAGCGCAGCGTAGAGGGTGGTCGTCTTTCCCGAGCCGGTGGGCCCGGTCACGAGCAGAATTCCCTGCTCGCGCATCAGAAGTGCCTTGAATCGCTCCAGCACTTCCGGCATGAAGCCGAGGGTACCCATTGAGACCTGAACGGACTTCTCGTTGAGAATACGCATCACGACCTTTTCGCCGACGCGCGTTGGCAGCACCGACACGCGCAGCGCGACTTCTTCGCCGCTCACGCGCAGTTTGGCGCGACCATCCTGCGGCCGGAAACGCTCCGCCACGTCCAGGTCGGCCATGATCTTGATGCGGGACACCACCGGTCCTACCCCGATGAATCGCGGCAGTACCATGATGTTCTTGAGCAGCCCGTCGATGCGGAATCGCACCAGGGTCGATGCCTCGTCGTGCTCGATGTGGATGTCGGAAGCACGAAGCTTGATACCGTTGGCGATGATCGCATCAACGAGCTTGATTACGGGTGCGTGGACTCGCGCCTCTGCCTCTGCGTCCTGTTCCTGCTCCCTGATCTGCTCGACGCCGACTGCCTGATCGAGTTTTTCGATCAAGCCGTAAATCATCGCGTCGGGCCGCAGGGTCTCCTGCACCAGCTTGTCCAACTGCCCCGGAGGGCAGAATAGCGGAGTGACTTCGCGACTGGTCGCCCAGCTCACCCTCTGAATAGCTTCCTGGTCGAGGGGATTCGCCATCGCCAGATGGACCATCCGGCTATCGACTTTTACGGGTAGAACGTTGTGCTCCCGACAAAGCTTTTCGGGAAGGATTTGCATCGCGCTCTTGTCGATGACTCCCGGAGTGAGGTCGACGTAATCGATGCGGAAGGCGTCCTTTACCACCTCGGCGATCTCCTTGAAGGAGAGTACGTCGCCGTCGATAAGTGCCTGCGCGATATATGGTTTCTCCTGAAAGCGCCAGCGCTTGATCAGCTCCGGCGTGACGCCGGGCATGGTCCCAACTAGCGAGACCAGCCACTCGTCCTTGAAGCGGAATTTTCGCTCGTTGGGCTGTGGGTCAGCAGGTATCGTCATGGCTTCCGGTGGGGCACTTCTTGTCCTGCTGCTCTATAGTGGCAGGCCGTCTAATTGACTGTTTCGACCCTCCGAAGATAACACCCGGACGGTGCCCGAGAATCCGGCGGATTTTGAACGCAAAATCACCGAATTCGGCGTAAATCGGCCTGGGTTCATTATTTGCAAATCCAGTTCGGCGCACCCCGATCAGGGCAGCTTCCGCCCATTGGGCGTCTGGAACCTTACCCATCCGTCCCGGATGGCCTTCTGGCTCGCTATGGCAGCTCCATCGATCCAAAAATCAGCGCACGTCGCCGATAAGTCGGCGCCGACCCATCCGGCCGCAGCCCCGATTCGAAACAGGATCCTCGCCCTCCTGCCAGGCAAGGAGCTCGAGGCAGTGCTCGAAAGGTGCGAGATGGTCACGGTCGAATCGAAAGACGTCGTTTTCCGGCGGAACGAGGAAATTCGCCATATCTACTTCCCTGAAGACTGCGTGATCTCACTGGTCACGGAGCTCCAAGATGGTGACTCAGTAGAAGCGATGACGATCGGCGCCGACGGATTTGTCGGCATCGCGGTTTTTCACCGCGTGCCTTCGTCGCGGCTCAAAGCCATCGGTCAGATCACAGGCGAAGCGCGCCGAATCGGGACGGATGATTTCCGCCGACTCGTACCTGACTGTGAGAATCTCGACCGGCTGCTGCATCGCTACAGCCAGTTTGTGTTCGAGACGGTATCGCAGTCCGCGGCTTGCAACAGGCTTCATGTCATCGAGCAGCGTTGCGCCCGCTGGCTTCTGATGTCGCAGGACCGCGTTGGACGAGACCAGTTCGATCTCACGCAGGAATTCCTGGCCGAAATGCTGGGCGTGAGACGGCCCGGGGTGACGGTTGCGATGGGAGTCCTGCAGAAAGCGGGTCTAATCACCCACGGTCGTGGGAACATCACAGTAATCGACCGCCCGGGTCTCGAAAGGGCCTCCTGTGAGTGTTACCAGACTATAAGATCGAGACAGGCCGAGCTTATCAGCTCGGCGTAGGGATCTCGGCTCTCACTGGCCACCTGTGAAGCTTAGCGCTCCCCGCTTCAGCTCTGTGGAGGCCGGTCGGAGCGCTACGTAATCAACGCCGCATGCTCTACAAGCGGCATTACCGTCTCCGCGAACCTCTCCATCTCCTCCAGCTGCGGACTGAACTGCAGCAGCAGCAGATCCACACCCACTGACTCTAGCTCGCGGATTCGGTCCGCGACTTTCTCGGGCGTTCCCACCAGGCCCGCGCGCAGTCCCCGGTTCGACACCGAGTAGTCCTCGAGACTTACCTGCTGATCGAGCGCGGTGTGGGAAATCCAATCCTGGTAGTTCTGATAACCGGGTGATCCCGGCTGAACGTTGGTTATGCGCTCCTGCTCCCGCTGCGCATCTTCGTCGGTATTGCGGACGATAGCGTAAGCCGCGACACCAAACTGCATCGGGCCCAACCCGATTCTTTCACGCCGAGCGCGCATGTCGGAGATTTTGGGGGCAATTCGCTCGGGTGGATCGCCGTGCATCACGTACGCGTCGCAAGTCCGCGATATCAGCTCCTTGGCCGCTGGACTTTCGCCGCCGGCGTAAATCGTCGGTCGCGGCCGACGGAGCGGCTTCGGCTCGAGGATCGTCTCCTCCACCTTGTAGTGCCGGCCTGCGTAGGTGAAACGCGGCTCGTTCCACACTCCGTTTACGACGCGCAGCCACTCATCGGTGCGGGCGTAGCGGTCGTCGTGCTCCTCGAAGTTGATCCCGTAGCGCCTCGCTTCGTCCTTCCACCAGGACGACACGACGTTGAGCGCCAGGCGTCCGCCCGAGATGTGATCGATGTTTGCAGCCTGCTTGGCGAAGATCGCCGGTTCGTGAAAAGTCGGACGCACGGCGACCATCAGCTCGAGTCTCTCGGTGACTGCCGCGAGTGCGGCGGCGGTCGACCAGGCCTCGAGCGAATCGGCGTCGATCCCCTTGATGTCGTTCATGAACAACTCGGCGATCAGCGTGATGTCGTAGCCGATCTGTTCGCTGCGCTGCGCCAGCCGCTTCACGTATTCCCAGGTCGCGCTCATGCCTTCGTCAGGAACGTTGCGAAGCCAGCCGCCGAAGACGGGAAGCCAGTATCCGTATCGCATCAGGCCGCTCCCGCTGCTGCCGCTGCAGCCGCTCCCGCCGCGGCCGCTTCGCCGCCCGAGCGTGACGAGCGCCTGACGCGGCCGACAAGGTAGTCGACGAGGCGCTCAAATGGGTCGAACCCGATCACGTTTCGCGCGTCAGCGACGAAATTCGACAGCGCATTGATGTCGTAGAAGTACGGACGGCCATCGCGATCGTCGACCAAATACTCAATCCCGCCGACGTCCAGCTCGACACGATTGGCAATCCTCTCCGCTGCGCGGATTATTTCTCGTGACGGCTTGAACTGCTCCACTCGCATCCCGTTCTTTGCCGCATCGACTGCGCACGCCGCACGCGACAGTTGCTGGCCGTCAGTAGTCTGACAGATGTCCGCCGGGCAAAGATTGAAAGAATCCTCGGCCGGGTAGACGTTGATGGCGTAAAGAAATTTTCTGTCGAGAACTTCGATACGGGTGATGTACCCGCTGCGAAGTGGCGCCAGTTCCTGAACGAGGGCCACGCGGTCGATGCCGAGATCGAGGGTTCCATTCCGGGCCGCATTCGCTAAGGATTCCGCGCTGTCGAACCTCGTGATGCCCGCGCCGCTTCCGCCGATGTTGGCCTTCACGATCACCGGAAAGCGAAAACCCTTCGCCGCTTCCGGCGCAAGCGTCGCGTTATTGATGACCCTGGCCTTCGGGTACGGCAGACCGAGCTCGTCGAGAATCTCGAGCTGGAAGGCTTTGGATATCTCGATCTCGTATACGGCGGATCCGTTCACGACGGGAACGCCAATCCGCTCCAGGTGACGCAGCCAGCTCAGGGTGTGGAACGTTACCTGGCCGTGGCCACGCATGTAGGCTGACGGACTCGCCCTGTTGAAAACCAGCGAATAGGGGGACTCTGTCTCCGACGGATCGTAGGAGTGAGCCGCAGCGTCTAGCCGCGCGTATGGGAGTTCCCGCCGATCCAGTTCGGCGAAGAGCGGTCGAAACCAGTCGGGATGCTCGTAATAGATCGCGACCGGTCCATCTGGTGTTGCCGGCATTCATCCTCTCGGTGCTGGATCGGAACCTATCACGCGCGATCCGCCGGTCAAGTTGCACGGCACGGCTCTGGCTTAGAAATAAAGTCATGGATTCACGTGAACCGATCCGACTCCCCACGCGGGATGTCGTGCGCCTTCTCGCGATCATATTCGGCTTCTACATCCTCCTTCGGCTGCTCTGGATCGCGCACCCGGTCGTCTTTCTCTTTTTCCTTGGCGTCCTTTTCGGCCTTCCGCTCGCTCAGGGCGCAGATTGGCTCGAAAAGCGAAATCTCCCGCGCTGGCTCGGTGTCACAATCATCCTCACCGTCTTTCTCGGGTTGTTGATAGGAGGCGGAGCAGCGATGGCGCCGATCCTCCGCGCCCAATCGCGCGAGCTCCAGCAGCGGCTCCCCGAAGCGATGGACAAGATTGACGCCTGGCTAGGCCACCGCGCCAACGGCGTCCTGGGAATTCTCTTCAATGAGGAGAGCGCTGACACTCTGCGAAGCGCAGCCGCGCAGCGAGCCGCTCGTCCGACGGATTCGGTACTCCCGCCAATCGCCAACGATTCAGCCCCTGTTTTGGCGATAACCGATTCGAGCAGCTCTGATACGTTGGCCGTGGCCGCACCAGGCACCGTCGTCAAAAAGCCCACGACTCGGACCGAGGAGGTTGCGGCCGGAGGAAATCTTCGCCGAGAGATCACCCGCCAGTTCCGCGGGGCTCAGCACTCTTTTCTGCGGATGCTCACTTCGACCTTTGCGGTATCGGGCGCGTTCCTGCTGGTGCTTTTCATCGCTGCCTACATCGGCGTCGATCCCGCGCTCTACCACGGCGGATTGCTCGAGCTCGTCCCGTTGCGTGAGCGCGATCGTGCCGCGCTCGCGATGGCGCGGTTGGCGACGACGCTCAGGCGCTGGCTCGTCACCCAACTGATCGCCATGGCCGTGATCGGTAGCGTCACGACTTTCTTTCTGCTCGTCATCCATGTGAAAGCAGCACTGCCTCTCGGAATTCTGGCCGGCATCTCCAAATTCATTCCGATCGTCGGCTCCATCTTCGCGGCCATCCCCGCGATCGCAATGGCGTTCATCGATTCCCCGCACAAGGCCCTCGTTGTGGCTATCGGGTATTTCGTGATTCAGTTCGTGGAGAATCACCTGCTCGTTCCGATTCTCATGAAGCACGGTGTGAATATCCCGCCGGCCCTGACTCTCGGAATCCAGGCAATGATGGCACTGCTGTTTGGCTTCCTCGGGCTCCTCGTCGCGGTGCCAATGCTCGCCGCGATCCTCACGATCGTCCGGACGATGAATGCGAGCGAGATGCGCGAGATCTCGGCGGAAGCAGACGCATCGGTGGCGGCGGCGAGCAGCCGACCAACCGAGGTAATAACTATGGATCGTTGAGCGCGAGGTGGGCTATTCTCCGGCGATCAGACGATCGAGGGCGCGCTCGATCATCGGACCCGCTATGACCGCGGCCGATCCGATCGTACGAGTGACTCTGGACTTCATTTATGGGATCAGAGTGGCGAGGCCACGTGCGGGGTGTATATAATCCAACCCCACAAAGATTCATCCACGGCGCTGACACACCGATTACAGGCTACTCACCAGGGCGTCGCGTCGGACTCGAGGAGATTTCATGATTCGTTTTGCAAGTCGACTTGCGCTGATCGCGGTTTTCGTCGTCCCATGCGTCGCGCACGCACAAGCGCCCTGGCGTCAGGTGTACAAGGACTCCGACGTCACTGTGATTTTTGATACTGCGACCGTCATACTCCAGTCACCGGGAACGTGGACGACCGTGACCAGCTGGGACTACATGAGGCCGCGAATCACGGAGAATAAGAAGCAGTACACCAGGCTGGTTGAGCGCGCGCATGTCCGGTGCTCTCCGGTGAGGGTGAAGCGGGTACGGAGCACCGTTTACGCGGCGAATAACGTTCTCGTTCGTGACGAGGGAGAGGTTGATCCTCGCGACCAGGCTCACATGGTCTGGGATCGTCCCAAGGTGGGGACGGCCGGCAAAAACGCATTCGAGACGATTTGCGGGATCCTCACGAGAAGAGGTCGTAGCTCAGCGGTAGCGCCTGCGGCGGCCCCGCCTCAGACCTCGCCAAAGGCCACTGCCAAGAAGGCACCCGCCAAGAAAAAGACGACGGGAACCTAATCCAGGTTCTTTCGCCGGCTCAACAGTTGAAAGGCGCGACTAAGTTCGCGCCTTTTCAGCACTTAGAGCATCCAAGCGGGCGACATTTTCGTGCCAAAATTGGGCAATTTCAGGCCTGAAAAACGGGCAACTTTGGCCGGGTGTTTGCTCTATAAGGAAGGCGCGTTTTTCAAGGGGGGCCTTCCATGATGCATTTACTCGAATCTCAAAAAACCGACAGAAAAAAGCGGTCCGTGGGCGGGACCATCTTTAGCGTAATATTGCACGTCCTGGTCATTTTCCTTGCAGTTTTTGCCACGGCTCGGGCCGGCACTCGAAAACCCGAAAAAAACCGGGCTGAGAAGGTCAACTTCGTGGCGATGAAGAAGGACGAACCTCCTCCGCCCAAGAAGGAACCTCCGAAGGAGCAACCAAAGCCGAAGGAGCCACCCAAGCCGAAGCCGCCGACGCCGAAGCTGGTCGTCCCTCAGCTACCGAAGGAGGCACCCCTAGCTCCGCCTAAGGGGTTCAAGGTTCTGGCGCCTCCGGTAAACGTCCCGACGAAGCTGCCCTCAATCGATCTGTCAAAGGCGCTCACCAACGAGAATGATTTCAGCGGCAAAGGCGTCGCTGGCGGCTCGTCGAATGGCGTCAAGGGGGGCACCGGCAAGGAAGGCGACATGGGTAAGAGCGCTGGCGTCAAGGCAGTAGACGACCACGTGTACACGGAGTCCCAGGTGGAGAAGGCTGTCGAAAAGATCGGCGGCGAGGCTCCCGAATACCCGCCTGGGCTCAAGGACGCAGGTGTGGAGGGAACGGTGCTGGTCCAGTTCGTCGTGAACGAGAGAGGCCGCTACGAGCCGGGCACGCTCAACGTCCTTAACTCGAGCAATTCTGGTTTCACCGCCGCCGTGAAGGATGCGCTCCCCCGTATGAAGTTCTCGGCGGCGCAGATCGGGGGCAAGAAAGTTCAGCAGCTCGTGCAGATGCCGTTTCAGTTCCACCTTACGCACTAACGAGCAACCCGATCGAAGTAAAGCCGCGGGGGATTCCCTCCGCGGCTTTGCTATGTCCGCGCAAAAATGGGCGGCTCAGCGGCTTTACGCTGTCCGGTCCGGAATCGGCAGAGAAAGGGCGGTGTATGATTGCTCGATTCAATAGATTGAACCGCTCATGACCAATCGAAGTCGGAACCTCCTCGTCGGAGTAGTGGCAATCCTCGCGCTTGCTCCGTCGATGCACGGACAAAATCGCAATCCCGTGGGTGGACGGCCGAAGCCGCAAAAGCCGCTCGACGTTCCACCAGCCGTAGTGGTGCTGCAGGTCGACACATCTGAAGGCGACTCGATGCGCACCATCATCCAGCGCGACTTCGACTACGGCGATCGCATTCAGCCGCTGATTCTCGACAGCGTGACACTTGGTGACATATGGAGGCCGGGCGAGAAAAGGATCAACTTCTCGCCGCTGGCGCAAACGCGGGCGAACTTTCTGGTTCGTGCGCGCCCCACGACGGCCGGACTGCACGTCGAGGTCTACGACGTCCCGCAAGGACGACTGCGGCAGGAAGACTACTTCCGGCTGCCAAAACGTGCGCCGAACAAACTGCCGGCGATCCGCGATTCTCTATCCGGCGTTCTCGACGAGAAGGCACTGGCTACGAATGAGGCGCTAGCGGCGAATGCGGCGATGAGAGACAGCATCGCGCGAGACGCGGCGAAGCCCGTTCCGCTCAAAACCACTCGCGATCGAGCGAGTGCGCGTCGCGCTCAAGCCGCTCGCGACTCTCTTTCCCGCGAGCTTGATCGGCGCGACGTTTTGCTTCGCGCAGCTGCGGTGCAGGACACAATCCGCGTCGATTCGGCATTTGCGCGCTTCGCGCTGAAGGATTCGATCGTGCGCGATTCGCTCGAACGCGAACGGCGACTCGGCATTCACGTCGTGAGCGACGAGGTCGAGCGATGGATCACTGGCACGCGCGGGATTTCGGCGACACGCATTGCGTTCGTGCAGGGTACGAAGCTCAAAGTCGTTGACAGCGACGGCGCGAACGAGCGTACGATTCCAACAGCGGGCGCGGCGCTTTCGCCGTCGTGGCATCCGTCGGGACGTTACATCGTCTACGTCGACGCGGACGATCGGGGCACGCGCATCGCGCAGGTCGATTTGCGCACGATGAGGCCGCGTCTGTTGTCCGCATCAAACCGCGGACTGAACATCACGCCAGTCTACACGAAGGATGGAAAGAGCATCGTCTGGGCGAGCGGCGGAGATTCGCCCGCCGAACTAGTGCTCGCCAGCGCAAACGGGGAGGACTCGGTGCCGGTGCCGTTCGTAGGGCGTACCGGTTTCGAGACTACGTCGCCGAGCTTCAGCCCTGATGGAAAACAGGTCGTGTTCATGTCGCCGGTTCCGCTCACGCCGCAGCTCTACACGATGAACGTCGACGGCACTGGCTTGAGGCGGATCACTCCGGTCATTCCCGGAAAGCGCAGCTATCGAACGGGCGCAGACTGGTCGCCCAAGGGAGATCTCATCGCGTTCCAGCAGCAGAACGGGGACTTCCAGGTGTGGACGATTGCAGTTAAGGATCGTGTGATGCGGCAGCTCACGAGCGAGGGTGAGAACGAAGATCCCGCGTGGGCGCCAGATGGCCGACACCTTTCCATTACGCGACGGCTTGGCGCGATTGGCGATCCGAGAAGTATTTGGATACTCGACATCCAGACCGGGCGACTTCGCCAGCTCACGCTGACGGGTGACGCGCGGCTATCGGATTGGTCGCCGTCGCTGCGTCCAGCATACTAGCGGCGCGACAGCGGGCTTTGTACGAATCTTCGTTTGGGTCGAGGCGTGGTATCCTCTTCGGCGGCTAACTCGCTTACACGCCCCGCTCGCCGGTTTTAGCGGTCGGGCAGCAGGAACGCCCGAAGTGGGCTGCCTCCGGCAGCGGCATCGCCGGCGACTATTGTACGCGCGCCACCGGCGGGGAAGGGTGTTGGAGTCGCTGGTGGAGTGAAGTTGATCACGACGCTCGCCGATCGCGAAGCGGGCGCGGTGCCGGCGGGAACTGCGCGAATCTGATAGGTCCCCGCGGCGATGTTCACGTACTGTGATTCGCCATGATAGGCAACGTTCGACGCTGTCGGAGTCGCAGTCGAGAGATCAGCGTTCGGCGCCGTGACAAAGAAATCCAGCGCTCCGCCCGTCGGACTCATGTTCACTATTCTCACTGCGACCTGACCCGCGCCCGGTGCAGGTGTCGGGTCCGTCGTCATGAAACCCGTGATCGCGCCGCCTCCGGTGCCACCCGTCGCATAAACGCTGTGATCATCATCCTGCACGATCGTGAACGTGAGAGTCGCTACCGTGACCGTTGGGTCAGCGGTCTTCTGCAGAACGAGCGTTCTGTCGCCCGCCAGAATTGCTGAGTAGTTGGCCGTCGCGGGACTCGGCAGTGACGACGGAGTGGTACCACCATAACCGAGATTCACTCCGAACGGCACGCTCTCGAGGATCGCGTTGAGCGGAAGGCGAGCGGGATCGGTGATCAGATTCACGAACCGTACGCGTCCCGTTGGTCCGGTCGGTTCGAGCGGACCAGCTGCTTCCTTCGTTCCGCACGCAGCGCCGACCAGAGCCAACGCCGCGATAAAACCCATCGATCGGATAGTCATTTTTCGCGGCCTCGTCAGTAAGTACAGCCAGTTGGGAACGTCGTCGGCTCCGCCGGATCGGCGGGCACGTTCGGATTTGCGTTTCTATCTCCGATCGCGTAGGGCAGCCAGCAGCGCTGCCCATCGGCAGGAACAGCGGGTGCGGCGACCGGACCGCGAATCAGGTTTCGACGACGCGAATCTTCCCAGCGCAGTCCCGTCCCGAGCAGCTCGTAACGACGATTCCTGTAGATCTCGTCGATCAGTTGGGCCTGAGTGAGCGCGCCGACCAAAGGTGCCAGGCAAGCCTTCGGATCGTCGATCCCACGATTTCCGGTGCAATCCGTTCGCACTGAATCGAGAACCGCCTGCGATTGCGCGAGCTGATTCGTATTCGCGAGTGCCTCCGCTTTGATGAGCAGCGCTTCATCGGGGAAATACACCGGCAGGGGTGATTGTGGGCTGGCGTATCGATTCCACGGATCGAGCAGCGCGCCCACACGACCTGTGACGGTGCTCGATGGAACCACAAACCAGGTGAACCGCTGGTCGCCGCCGGTCATCGACAGCCTCCACTGACGGCGCGGGTTGATTCCGTTGGTTCCGCCAGTGACGTTCGCATAGAAGTTGACACCCGGGGCGGGGAAGGTGAGAACCGACATCGCCGTCGGTCCCGAGCGCGTCACCAGGTTCGACGCGGTAATGGCGGCTGCGTCGTCGCCCCCCATCCGCGCATAGCGCGCGCGGAAGAGATGAATCACGTTGGGCAGATTCACGCCGGGCGTCAGAATGCTGCTGTTGAACAGAGCGCTGGGTGGAGTTGCCGCTATCTCGGCTGCGGCCGAGTCCAGCAAGGCCCGGACATAGGCCAGCGCTTCAGCACGCGTAAGGTATGCGGGTGCGATCTCGCCGAAGGTTTTGATGGGGATCTTCTGGTACGACTGCAACGCCTCGCCTAAAGATTCCGCCTTTAACGTGAAGGCAAGCGCTCGGAGGCCGCTGCGGGTTCCGGCATCGAACTGCGCGGCGAGAGCGTCGGATCCCGCTAGCAGCTCATTGGCGGTACGCACCGTTCTGTAAATGGAATTGAACACGTTTTCCGCGATCCCGGTTCCCGGGGGCACCGATCCCTGCTCGGCGTCGCTGATCGAGATGAGCGCGGCAGTTGTGGAGGCGAACTCGTCGTTCACAAGTCCGGCCATGTAGGCGAAGTTGCCGTAGGATTGCGAGAACCGACCCTGTAGTCCTGTCGCCAGTCCGATCGTGGCGTCCGCACTCGTCGTCACTTCTCCCTCAGTGGGAGAGTTCGGGTTTCTCAAATCGAGGTTGCATGCGGCAAGGGACGCTGCGGCGAAAGCAACCAGGCACTGTCTCGTCATTCGCATTGGTTGGGTTCTCCGCATGTTAGAAGGAGACTCGCGCACTGAGCGACCACACTCGCGGAATAGGATAACCGCCGAAGTCGAAGCCGCGGTCTGCCGCCGTCGTCTGCACTGATTGCAAGCCACCCGCGTTCGTTCCGAACAGGTTGATCTCCGGATCGTAGCCGCTGTACCTGGTCCACACCGCGAGGTTGCGCCCGGATAGAGTGAGGTCAATGCCATCTGCGAAATACCGCCGGACGCCGAGGGTATTGAGTGTGTAGCTCGCGCTCAGTTCCCGCAGCTTTACGAACGTCCCGTCCTCGATCCAGTACTCGAAGATTCCCTGCGTCCGCGAGTTCCAGGTCGGTGGCAGCTTTCGCGGGTCCCCGTAGGGCAGCAGCTCTCGCTCGTACGTCTTGGAGTTGCTAGCGATGCCGGCGTTCTGCGCACGGGTGGACAGATTCATGATCTTGTTTCCGAATACGCCGTCCAGCAGCGCTCGGAGCCGAAGCTTCTTCGCGATTGTGAGTTCGTTCAGGAAAGATCCCATCCACTTCGGATTGGGATCGCCGATCACCTTGTTGAGGGAGTCGTTGCAGTTACCGCCGCTGATCGCTATCCGCTGGGCGGCATTACCCATGTCCGCCGTCTGATTGCTGCGGCGATATCTGCCGAGCGAATCGGTCAGCAGCTCGCCGGTCGCGCAGTTACGCGCCGCGTATGATCCGTAGAACACACCAGCCGGTTCGCCCGCGCGAATGCGATTCGGATAACCGCCTGCTGACTGGAAATCCAGGATCGTCAGGGTGTCCACGAGATTCTTGTTATGCGCGTACGTCATCGTCGACGTCCACTGCACGTTGGGTGCGTCGAGGTTGGTGGTGCGCAACATCAGCTCGATTCCCTTGTTCGACATCGTGCCGATCGGATAGAACTGACGCGAGAACCCCGTGCTGGTCGGCAGCGGCCGGAAGAAGAGTAAGTCGGACACGACGCGGTTGTAGTAGGTCGCCTCGGTTGACACCCTTCCGTTGAGGAATCCGACATCGGCGCCCAGCTCCCACTCGCGTGCGCGCTCGTTCTTGAGATTGGGATTGCCGAACGTCACATCGTTGACGAAGCCGGGCCGACCCGCGAACGGAAGCTGCGTATAGCTGATGAACTGGGAGTACGCGTTCAGGATGCCAGGCTGACTGCCGGCCCAACCGACTGCACTGCGGAGACGGAGGCTATTGAGGGCTCCTGGCCTGCCGTCCAATGCGACATACGATGCCGAGAACTTCGGGAACGCCTGCCAGCGCTCGGACGGAGCGAACGTCGACGAAGCGTCGTAGCGAACCGCGCCCGTCAGGAACAGCCTGTCTCTGAACGCTACTTCCTGTTGGCCATAGAATCCGAGAGTGCGTAGCTCGACGTCAGTCTGCGCTGCCGAGAAGACGGAGCCGGCGCTGACTAGCTCGCCGACGGGGGCGAGTCCGTTGGCGCTAGCCTGCGTGATTCGCACGCGCTGCGAAGTGTAGTTGAACCCGCCGGTTGTCCGCAGGTCCAAGGCTCCTCTCGCCCCCCATGTGTAACTCGTGACCCCATCCTGGTTGATCACCCGGTTATTCTCGAAGACCGACTGCGACCTGCCCGTGACGAGCGGCGCCGTCCCAAGGACAGCGTTGCGCGGCACGAACTGTCTCTGCTCGAAGCCGACGTTGTCGAGCCCAATCGTGTAGTCGACCAGCAGATTGGTGAGTGGCGTCCAGGAGAACTTGGTCGAGCCAATGAAGCGCTCGATCGTCTGCGGATTGCGAATGCGAGCGATTGCCAGAAGGGGGTTCGTGCCAAGCGCCGGCGGCAACGGGTAGATTCCATTCACGGGGCGGAAGTCCACGTTCGTCGGCGCGAAGAAGAGCGAGCCCATGATTCCGTAGTCGTTCTGCTCCCCGAATGCCTGTAGCTGGTTGTTGGTCGTGATGTAGTTCGACGTGACGTTAGCAACCAGTTTCGGGGAGAGTTGCTGCTGAAGATTGATCCGCGCACCAGACCGCCGTGACGAGGTCGAGCGCATGATCCCATCCTCGTTGGCAAAATTCCCGCTAATGAAGTAGCGGGTCTGATCGTTGCCTCCCTCGATGGTCAGGTTCTGTTCCCAGGACGGGGCGCGGTGAAAAATGTCGTTCTGGTAGTTGAAGCGCGTGACCGGGAGTCCGTTGACATCGAACGGATAGAAGTTGAACGGCTGTTGCTCGCGCAACTGACTCGTTGACCAGCGAGTAGTCGAGGTGAAGCGCGGCTTTCCGATGCTTCCGCGCTTCGTGAAGATTTGCACGACCCCGTTGTTGGCTCGCGATCCGTAGAGCGCTGCGGCCGCGGCACCGCGAATGATCTCAATGTGCTCGATGTCCGAAGGATTCAGATCGGCGAGACGGTTCTGCGGATTGGCACGCGTTCCAAGGTCCGCCAGCTGTCCGGATTCGTTGTCGACAATCACACCATCCACGATGTAGAGCGGATCGGAGCCGGAGATGAAGGAATTCACGCCGCGCAGCCGCACCGAGATTCCGCCTCCGCCCGGGCTGCCGGAGTTCTGAGTGATCTGTGCGCCGGGAATCTTTCCCTGCATCGCCTGATCGACCGTCACGGCCTCCGCTCTGCTGATAACCGCGGAATCGACGGTGGCGATGTTCGTTCCGACCTTTCGCTTTTCGGTGGCGATCCCAGTTCCCGTCACGACGACTTCACTAAGATTTACCGCGGTGACGTTAAGTGCGATGTCAGCCGTCGTCGTCGATCCCAGAGCGACGGTCACCGGCTGCGTCGTCGGCTGGTAGCCAATTCGCCGAACTGTGAGCGTGCGCGGGCCGACGGGAACGCCAACGAGCGTGTACTCTCCGTTCGGCCCTGTCACGGCGCCAATGCGTGTGCCGGTGACGAGGATCTGCACGTCGGGAAGACCTCGTCCCACCGATGCATCGGTCACTCTTCCGCTGACTGTGCCGGTGGGCTGCTGTGCGGCCAATGGGAGTGGCGAAATGATCGCGAGCGCGAACAGAAGTGCGCGGCGGCGTACGAAGCTGAGCGTCATCAGAGGATCTCCGATTCGCGTGGTCCCCTCGGGCGAGGGGACATTGCTGGTGAAAGGTGCCCTAGCATAGTAGCGCGCACCGGTGCAAGCAAGACTGGCGTAACGCAGTCTGACCCCGCTCGTATATACAGTGCAGCAACCAACACTCAGAGGACGCATGAGCACAGCCGCAGCACCGCGCATGACTTCAACGCGCTACGACGCGACGACATCGACCGTCGGAGCGATCTCGCCGGCGCGCGAGCGGCTGCTCTCGCTCGACGTTTTTCGCGGGATCACCGTCGCCGGCATGCTGCTAGTGAACAACCCCGGCACCTGGAGCGCGATCTTTCCGCCGCTCGAACACGCCGAGTGGAATGGCTGGACGCCGACTGACCTGATCTTTCCCTTCTTCCTTTTCATCGTCGGGATCACGACGCACCTCTCGATGTCGGCGCGTCGGGCGCGTGGCGATGAGGACCGCGCCCTGGTAAAACAGATCCTCCGTCGAGGAATCATTATCTACCTGCTCGGTTTCGCGATGGCGATGTTCCCTTTCTATCAGTGGGGAACGATTCAATCTCTCCCAAACCCAACCGCATGGGAGAAGATCATATACCGAATCGAGCACGTACGTCTCCTCGGCGTACTGCCAAGGATCGCGATCGTGTACATCTGCGCAGCGCTAGTGACGCTGAAGACGACGCTCAAGCAGCAGATCATCATCATCGCCACGCTGTTGTTCGGATACTGGTTCGCGATGACGCTGATCCCAGTTCCGGGTGAGCACGAAATCGGCGCGCTGTTCCTACATACGCACGACAGGAATCTCGCGGCGTATCTCGATCGGCTGATCCTCGGCACCAATCACACGTGGATCGGTAGCGTCACGTTCGACCCGGAAGGTCCACTCTCAACGATCCCGGCTATCGCGACAGCGATGCTCGGCGTCATCGCCGGCCGCTGGATTGCGCTGAAGGAGAAGCCGCTGCTCGAGAGAATCAGTGGACTGTTCGCTGCGGGATCGATCGGGATGGTGATTGGACTGATGTGGAACTGGTCGTTCCCCATCAACAAGAATTTGTGGACGAGCTCCTACGTGATGTTCACCGCCGGGATGGCTTGCGTGACTCTCGCGACGGTCATGTGGATCGTGGATTACTCGAGCGTGAAGGGGTGGACGAAGCCGTTCGTGGTGTTCGGCGTGAATCCAATCGTGGCGTTCGTTGGATCGGGCGTAATGGCCCGTCTCATCTACACGCTCTGGCACGTCGCGTACAAGGGCAAATCGATCGCGGTCCAGGACGCGATTTATCAGTCGGTTTTCCTGCCCTGGCTGCCGCCACGCGTGGCGTCGCTGGCGTTTGCCATTTCTTTTGTACTGCTTTGGTACGGAATCTTGTCGGTTCTCTACCGCCGGAAAATCATTCTAAAGGTCTGAGCGTTTTGCTACTCCGACTGGCATCTCTGTACGGGTCGAGGCGGGGTATCCTCTTCGGCGGCTAGCTCGCTTACACGCTGCGAGCCTCGCGCGCAAACAGCAACGGCGCGCGCGAGTCTCTTGCTACGCGAAGTGCCTCCTACGAGGACCCTCTCCGCCGCACCGGCGAAAGACTATACGAGACCGGCGACTGAATTCAGCGCCGTGCTTTGGCTTTTCCGGCGCGCGAGCGAGAGATCTCCTTCTCGGCCAGCGAGCTCGTTGCCACCATTTCGGACTCGATCGGAACGCCTGCGCGCCGCACGACGTAGGCCTCCATCGCGAAGTACTCGGGAAGACCGAGTCGATCGACGCGCTGCGCGGTGTTGCGATTGCGCTCCTCTACGCGTTGCCAAAACTCTCTGTCGTCCTGACCCGGGAATGGCGCGCGGTCCTTCTGACTCTGGTGCTTGAAGATCGCCATCTTCTTCGCCCGCAGCTCGTCCTCCGACAGCGGTACCAGCACGTCGGCCTCGGCGATCTCCCATTCTTGCCAGGCGCCCCGATAATACCATATCTCGGGAGGAAGCCCGGAGTATTTGGCGAGAGCCTGCTGTATCGCTTCAAGGCACATTCGATGTGTGCCGTGTGGATCCGAGAGATCTCCCGCCACAAATACCAACTCGGGTTTCACGTCCTCCAGTAGCTCGTGTACGATCCGCACGTCTTCAGGACCTATGGGATCTTTCCGCACCTTGCCGGTCTGATAGAAGGGAAGGTTGAGGAAGCGTGCCTGCTCACGCCTCATTCCGAATGTCTCGATCCCGGAAACCGCTTCCGCTTCGCGGATCGCGCGCTTCATCACCTGCACGGGAAAGGCATCGATCTCGCCCACGCTCTTCGACTCGAGAAATTCTTCAACCTCCTCGATCAAAGCGCCCGCCGCGGAATCATTGATGTCGAAGTCGTTGCCGAATCGGCGCAGGAAATCGGCGTAGCGACGTACCTCGTGATCGAATACGGCAATGTTGCCGGAGGTCTGATAGGCCACGACGATGTCGTTCCTGTTTTGGTGCAGCTTGTTGAGCATGCCGCCCATTGAGATGACGTCGTCGTCGGGGTGCGGCGAAAAAACGACCACTTTCTTGCCGGCGGGAAGCTTGCTCCGGCCGCGGATCTTGGCGATCAGGGCGTTGAACACCTCTCCGTTGAGAGGACCGGCTTTGCCGTAGCGCGCAAGCAGCGAGCTCAGATGGTGCTCCCGGTAGTCGTTCTCGTCGAGCTTAAGGACGGATTTTCCCGTAGTCTCGCCCAGCCAGATTACGGCATCTATCTCCTTCGCGCGGCTCCATTTGACTTCTCCAACTACCCACGGCGTACGAATGCGGGTGAGATCAGCCGCTGCGGCGAAGTCGACGTAGAACACTGCGTTGGGGTGCTGCTGCAGGTAAGTCGCCGCCACGTCGGGGTCAGGCTCGCCTTCTACTGCTCGCTTGATGATCGCGGCCTTGTGCTCGCCCGTTGCGACGAGCGCTATTTCCCGCGCTTCCATAATCGACGCTACACCCATTGTAATCGCTTCGGTAGGAACGTTGTCCTCTCCGAAGAAATCCCCGGCGGCATCGCGGCGAGTCACGGTGTCGAGAGAGATGCGACGAGTACGCGAGTCCGCACCCGATCCGGGTTCATTGAATCCGATATGGCCCGTCTTGCCGATACCGAGTATCTGCAGATCGATGCCGCCGGCTTTCTTTATCGATGCCTCGTACGCCTCGCACTCCACTTCGACATCGTCGCGTGGAACATCGCCACGCGGGATGTGGATGTTCTCCGGACGCACGTTGATGTGGTTGAAGAGATTCTCCCGCATGAACCGATGATAGCTGTGGATGCTCTCCGGCTTCATCGGATAGTACTCATCGAGATTGAACGTCACCACATCGGAGAAATCGAGACCTTCCTCGCGGTGCATCTTGATCAGCTCGCGGTAGATCCCAATCGGCGTGCTTCCCGTTGCGAGCCCGAGCACGGCGTGCCCGCCTTCTCGCCGGCGCTCCTTGATTATCTCGGCGATGCGTCTGGCGATGGTACGGGCGATCTCATCGTACTCGACGATGACGACGGGGACTCGTTCCTTGGAGGCTGCCATTTCGGTAGGAGGAAGGACGCTGCCTATAAGTTAAGGCTTCGGCTCTGACTTCAGAATATCCCAGATCGCGGGGTCCTCAGGTCCCAGCACCCACACGGAGAATCCGCGCAGACGGTAGCTGCGCGCGAGGTTCAGCTTCTCCCTGAAACTGCGCGCGTTCTCGAGAAAGACCCACTCGTACACGCCGCCGTTCGAGAAATAAGCGTAAGGCACTCCCGCGACGCTGTCCCACTGCATCATCGCGCCGTGACGCTCGGCGATTCCCGAGCCCCAGGTCCAGCCAACAGTCTCGGCCCACGATCTCGCGCGTTCAGGTATTGTCCGATCTTCGCGCGCGAACCAATGATCGCCGTAGGTCGGAATTCCCAGCGACAGCTTTTCGCGCGGAACGTACTTCAGGAAGTACTCGACGTTCTCGCGCATCCACGGCAGCGCTGCGACGGGACCGGGCGGCGTACGACGCGTGTTCTCGCTGTAGGTCATGAGCGAGATGAAGTCTCCCGCCTGGGCCAGCGCGGCGAGATCATAGCCCGCGCGCCAGCTGTCCTGCAGGAAACGATGATAAGCGGTGGGGCCGGCATTGTCTTCAGTGCGATGGACGATCGCAATGCTGAGCGTGAATCCGCCGCGATGCAGCGCTGTCGCCGTCTCACGGTACCAGGAGGTAAGGAGCTCGCGATCCTGGATGTTGACGTTCTCGATGTCGAACTGGATTCCCCAGTACCCGTTCTGCTGACAGAGCTGCAAGAGGCTCCTGGTCGCGCGCGCACGCCCCGCTGTGTCCGACAGAAGTTTTCTCAGCGCGGGCTGGTAGAACGCCTCGTTGACGACGAGGGGCATTACCTTGACGCGATGAGCTTTGGCGAGAGCGAGGACGCGCGAGTCGAGCTCGCCGAACACGACACCGAGGCTATCGACGGTATAGACCTGTGGGCCGAGTATGGTGATCTGGTCGATGTTCTTCACCAGACTCTGGTAGGAGTCCTCCCGATCGACGTAGTAGAACAGCCGCTCGAGGGCCTGGGCGTGAAGCGCTCGCGGAGGGCAGGGCGAAATGGTGGCAAGTGCCGCAGCAATTGCCAGCGAGCGGTTCAACATGCTGAGAATCTAGCTCTCAGCTTTTCTCGGCGTTGAGAGTCGTAAGCGCCGCCGGCATCCACAGAACTGAAGCGGGCAGCGTTAAGCTTTGCAGCTTCTTAGCCGGCAGCGTTTTCCGACAGGTTATAGACTCAGCAAACCAAGGTCGCGCGCATCTTTGGCGCGCCAACGGAAGCTCCCCGCTAATTGGCTGTGAGGCTCTCCGCTCCCCGCTTCCGTTCTGTGGATGTCGGACCAGGAGCGCCGATCCGTTCGCCGAGACTACCGAGCTTCCCAGTTAACGATGCGTGCGCCGAGCACCGCCTGTTGTGTCGCGTCGGCGACATCACGCCGCAACTGAACGTGCCGGTTGTTGTTGCGCGACGGGTTCACTCGGTTAGTGAGCACCACTACGAAGAGATCCTTCTCCGGGTCGATCCAGATCGATGTTCCGGTGAAACCGGTGTGTCCGAAGCTCCATGGGGAAAAAAACTGTCCCGCGCTCGAGCCGCCCTCCGGAGAATCCCAGCCGAGGGCGCGCGTCGACTCCTTGCCCTGACGCGCCGTCCACCGCGCAATTGTCGCTGGCTTGACGATGCGGACGCCGTTCACTCCTTCGCCGCCGTTCAGGATCATCATCGAGAAAAGCGCGAGGTCCTTGGCAGTAGAGAATAGGCCGGCGTGGCCCGCGACTCCGCCCATCGCCCACGCGTTCTCATCGTGAACCGTTCCCCACAACAATCCGCCGCGCGCGTCGTCGACCTGCGTCGGCGCGATGCGCGAGCGTATCGCGATGGGTGGCTGAAACTGAGTGTCGATCATGCCAAGCGGCTTGAAGATTTTCTCGTTGGCGAGGACGTCGAGCGTCTTTCCCGTGATTCGCTCCATCACCAGCTGCAGCAGAATCATGTCCCAGTCGCTGTAAATCATACTGGTGCCAGGTGTGTACTCGAGCGGACGCGCGTTTATCTGATAGAGGTACTGGTCTCGCCCGCGCGTGGTGCTGTAGATATTCCCGCCCGCTTCCAATCCGCCGCTGTGA
>QHVA01000069.1 GCA_003223425.1 Gemmatimonadota bacterium | reverse complement strand
ACCAGTACCGAGTGCTCGGGTTGAGCAAGGTGTTTGAGAACGCGACGACATTGGCTCCGACCGATGCGATCTGAGCAAAGGTGCCAGGAGTTCCTGCATTATCCGGTGCGCGCTCGATCAGAAATCCGGTTTCGTTGTCCGCGTTGTCGGTCCACGACAAGTCGACGCTGGACGATGAGGTCCCCTGCGCCTGGAGGTTGGTGGGCGCGGCAGGCGGAAGTGGCGGCGTTGTAGCGTTCACCTGCGCCGAATATGCCGACACGTCGAGAGCTGTGAAGTCGCGAACGCGGTACCAGTAGCGGGTATTAGGGCTCGCCGCGACATCGCTGTAGCTGACGGAGTTGGTGGGAAGCGTCGCGATCGCGGCAAAGGTGCCGGGCGCACCGCTGTTGTCGGGAGCCCGCTCGACGGTATATCCGGTCTCGGTAGTAGCATTGTCTGTCCACGTCAGATTGATCTGCGTCGCGGAAATCACCACTGCCTGCAGGTTGGTGGGCGCCGCAGGTCCCTGCTGCGTGGTCACGGAGGTCGGCGTAGCGTACGCCGACGAGTCCGTTGTTGTAGCCGCACGAACGCGGTACCAATACCGGGTATTCGCATTCAGTCCCGTATTGCTGTAGGCCGTAGACCCTGCAGCGAGCGAGGCAATCTGCGCGTACGTGCCCGCAACTCCAGCATTGTCCGGCGCGCGTTCGAGTAGATAGGCAGTCTCGTTAGTGGCGTTGTCTGTCCACGTGAGGTCGATTCTGGTCGTGGAGATCGCCTGACCCTGCAAGTTCGTCGGCGCCGCCGGCACGAGGAACGTGGTTGCGCTGGTTTGGTTCGAATAGGCGGAGACATCAGTCGCGTTGAAGGCGCGAACGCGGAACCAGTACGCGGTGTTCGATGACAGAGCCGTGCTGCTGAAGCTGTTGGAGTTGCTCGCGAGCGTTGCGATCTGCGTGTACGTGCCGGCGACTCCTGCGACGTCCGGCGCGCGCTCTACGTAATATCCCGTCTCGTTGGTAGCGTTATCGGTCCATGTAAGATCGATGCGGGTTCCGGAGCGTGCGACTGCCTGAAGGTTCGTCGGTGTGGCTGGAGGTGGGGGAGGCGTCGATATCGCCGTACGTACGTAGGTTCGCGAAAGCCAGGCTTGGTAATCAGACTCCCATTGCTCGCGTCCGTACCCGCCGGCTCCCATGAAGTTGTCGTATGCGTAAAAAACTGCCTGCTTGAGGTCGTGCTGCGCCTGCGTCAGGTTGACGGCGAGGTTTTTCGTCTGGTAGTCGACGTACCACGCGAGGTTCCAGGACCGTGTGCCTGCAGCCGCATGCACTGCGTCGGCCGTAGCGAGGTGATCCGGGTGGTCGTTCGGGTTTGCGGTACGGTCGTACTCCGGCGCGTGAACCTCAACGAATGGCGCGGCCTGGTTGTTCGACTCGTAGTCGACTATCGCGCGAATCGTCGTGTAGAAGTCAGTCCATGACGTGTACGTCGTCGATCCGTCGAGAGCGGCGAGAGTTGCCTGCTGACCGTCCCGCAGCATAGCCATGCTGCCTCTGCCCGAGTATCCTTCGCCGCTCGGCGCACCATCGGGAAGCCTCATGAAATAGGCGACCGCACCACCTTTGACGCAGCGCCAGATCTGATGCGCCTGTATAGGCTGATTGGCGCAAGTCCAACTGCCAGCACCAATCAACACATCCATTGCTGCTTGGGACGCGCGTTCCCGGTACTGCCAATAGGTGGCGCTCTGATTGCCATCTCCAGCCGTCGTGTAGATGAACACCACATTGGGTACGGTCTGAAGCCCGGTGGTGACGCGGTCGCCCATAAACAGCTCCCAGTCATCCTGGAAGGCGTGGACGTAGATCTTGACGTAATCACCTGGGTTCACGACGAGCCGGGGCAACTCTGGCGCTAAACCACGCGTGCTTTCGGTCGTCAGCGCGTGTTCGCAGCCAGCCAGGATCGATAGACCCGCGATAAGCCCGGCTGCTACGCGGGAGCGAAAGCCGAGGCGATTGGTTGATGAGAACATTCGTCCTCTATTCCGATAGGTAAGATTTTGAGGGACCGATGGCGGCGCTTGACTGGGATAGAACGCGCGCATTCGACGAGCCGACCGGGGGCAAGCCATGTACCGCCTGTCGCAGTGCGTTAACTCACTGCATCAGCGGGTGTTAGCGCACTGGTGCCATCGTCTGCTGTTGCAGGGTTGCCACAAAAGCGCGGCGTGTCTCCTTCTTGTCTCCCACCGCTGAATCAGACCGCGTCGTCGCGTTAGCGAATGTGGCGACAGAGGATACATGCACTCGTGAGCAAGTGGTAACGGCCCGCTTGCAGGTGGCATTTGAACTGCACCTCCCGCGGACTAACTGCCACCTTCCGTTGACATCAATGAAGCTGAAACTGCAGATCATTCGCCTGCTACGATTTGTCCTCGACCGAGAGGCTTTCTCATCCCCGAAGCTCGTCAAATTCCGGCGCCGTCTCCAGCTCGGAGAGCTGTATCGCACGGACGTGGTGCAATACCGCGTCGAGCGGACGAAGGATATGGGAGCGAAGGTCGGGAAGAATTGCCGGTTCTTCGGCCTCGACATTTTCTCTGAGCCGCGCCTTGTCGACATAGGCGACAACACGATCATGTCCGGCAAAGTCGTGCTGCTGACGCACGACGGTGCAATTCACAGTGCAGCCTACAACGAGATTCCCGACATAAACGGTTACTACGGGCGCATCTCCATCGGCCGGAACTGCTTCATCGGTTTCGGCTCGATCATCATGCCAAACGTTCGCATCGGTGACAATTGCATTGTCTGTCCGGGTTCAGTGGTGGTTCACAGTTTTGCCGATAATTCCGTAATTCGCGGAAACCCAGCCGTAGTTATTGCTCATCGCTCGGCATGGATACGGATGAACGAAGAGAGTCCAAACACGATTATCGATCCCGTATACCGCTTCCCCACCGTTATCCCGGAGGAGCTGATCTTACAGCGGGTGGCACACCTCCCCTTCAGCGAAGCGCGCCGGCCAGTTCCCGCAGAGACTAGGGCAAGCTAAACAGCGCGCCGGAGAAAATTTGACGACAGCAGTTTTGACGGAACCCCAGCGCGCGCTCGACGGCGACGCGATGATCGAGACTGTCGGGACCGCGTCCGCTCAGGTACCGGGTTCCAGCGGGCGACAGAAAATCGCTCGCGAAACCATGATCTATTTCCTCGGCATGCTCCTCAGCCGGGCGGCGTCATTGATCATGCTGCCTGTATATACGCGTGCGCTCACCCCGGCAGACTACGGAATTCTGCAGCTGCTCGACATGACCTCGGATGTCGTTGCAATCCTCGTTAGTGCCGGGTGCACGGCGGGAGTCATGAGGTTCTACTTCAAGACCGAGGTGGAGCACGACCGCCGCGCCGTTCTGGGAAGCGCGATCTCAATGCAGGTTGGCCTCAACCTGATAGGAACGATACTGCTCGTTGCTTTCGCGCAGCCGATTTGGCAGCACCTGCTTCACGGCGCCTACACCAAGCAGCTGGTTTATCTCGCCGCGGCAAACTTCACACTCGGCTCGCTGTCAATCGTCCCGCTCATCTTCATGCAAATCGAGAGGCGTGCGATCTTATTCAGCGCGGTATCAGTGCTGCGACTCGTACTCCAGTTAAGCCTGAACATCCTCTTTCTCGTATTCTTTCACTGGGGACCGGGGGGGATCCTCCTCAGCTCGCTGTTTGTCAACCTCGTAATCGGAAGTCTTACCGTTGCGTGGATGGTGCGGCGAGTTGGCTTTGTAATTCGCAGAAAAGCACTGCTCGACTTGCGGCGATTCGGGCTACCGTATCAGATCGGCACGCTCGGGACGTTCATCGTGAGCTTTGGCGACAGACTCTTTCTCGACAAATACGGCGGCTTGGCGGTGGTGGGGCTGTATGGGCTCGCCTACCAGTTCGGGTTCATGCTCGACCAGGTGGGGATGGCACCGTACTTCCGCGCATGGACGCCGCACCGTTTTGAGTACGCGCGCGATGATCGCGCGACACGTGACTCGAAAAATGCTCAGGGCTTCCGGTACCTGAATCTCATTGCTTTCACGTGCGCGACGGGAATTGCGCTTTTCGTTCATCCCGTTCTTCGAATTGTCGCGCATCAGGAGTTCTGGCAGGCAGCGGACATCGTACCGATCATCCTCGCTGCTTACATCGTCCAGGGATGGGTCGCTGTCGTCGAGTTCGGAATCGATATCTCCGAGCGAACCAAGTATGCCACCTACAGCATTTGGGCCTCGGTCGCAGCCTGCGTCGCGTTGTACGCGCTGCTGATACCGCGCTTTGGCGGATTTGGCGCCGCCTGGGCGACGCTGATCGCCTTCGTCGTCCGGCTTGGATTTCACTGGCGCTTTGGGCAGCGGCTGTGGCCCATCGCTTATGGCTGGCTGCCCACTCTCCGCATCGCCAGCTATTCGACGATTGCGTGCGTCGCTGCGCTCTATTTGCGTCCGGCCAACTTGGCGATGGAACTGGCGCTTGGCCTCGTTCTCTTCGTTGCGTACGCCGTTGCCGTCTGGGCGACATTGCTCGACGAGAGCGACAGGGCCGAGATAAAGAAGTTCGCGGCGGCGCGTGTCAGAACGCTGGCGACCCGACTGGCACCCGCGTGAAGCTCCATTCGACGAACGGCACTCCGCCACGAAGAATTCTTCTGGTCGAGACCAATCACGATGGAACGTTCGGGGGATCTCACCGTGCGATGTTCGACCTGGTCCGCCACCTTGACCGCGATCGCTACCTTCCTGTTGCACTGTTCTACGAGGACAATCCGCTCGTCAACCGGCTCCGTGCGGATGGATTCCACGTGCTCACGTGGGACGAGCAATGGCGTCGCGAGCACGGTGCGCACGCACGCTGGTTCAGGCCGCGTCGTCTCATGGGATTTGCCGAGGCGATCACGCGTCGCGTGGCGCTGCTGCGGGGCGAGCGAATCGACCTCGTGCACATCAACAATTCCCCTTCATACAGTTATTACGACTGGCTACCTGCGGCGCGGCTCGTTGGTATTCCCTGCGTTACGCACCTTCGCGGTGAGCTGTACCCGATCAACAACAAACTGATCCACTGGCTAGCCTGTCGTTTCGACCGCTACATCGCAATCAGCTCGTATGTGAACGGCCTCCTCAAGGATGCTCACTTTCCTTGCGAGAGGATTTCGCAAATCGAAGACGGCGTCGACGGTGAGGAGCTTGTGCGCAGCGTGAAACGATCGCCCTCAAGCGTTCGTGAGGAGCTCGGCGTCACTGCCGACAGACTCCTGGTTGTAATGGCCGGGCATCTGCGCGACTGGAAAGGACAGGACGTGGTTCTGCTGGCGCTCGCCGCGCTTCCATCGGAGATACGATCCAGGATCTACTTGGTGTTCGCCGGAGCAGACGACCCTCACGATGTGGCCTACCGCCGCCGCCTGGACGATCTCGTCCGCACTCACAATCTGGACTCGTGCTGCCGCTTCCTCGGCGGACGTCGTGATGTTCCTGATTTGATGAACGCCGCCGATGTCGTGCTCCATGCCTCAACACGCCCGGAACCGTTCGGACTCGTCGTGCTCGAGGGGATGGCGCTCGGGCGGTTGGTCATTGCGTCCGCGCTGGGTGGTCCTCTCGAGATCATGACCGATGGCGGCGGCTGGACGTTCGACCCGCGAAAACCGGCGGAGCTAAGCGCCCTGCTCTGGCGAGTAGTTGAGAATCCCGGACTTGTCACGGCGCACGCGGATGTGGCGATTGCCCGGGCGCAAGAATTCACTGCGCAGCGGACGACCAGCCGCGTTCAAAGCGTGTACGATGAGCTGCTAGCGTGAGAAGCAGCGCCGTCGCCGGTGCCGACGTAGGCGCGCTCATATGAGCGCACCATTGCCTCGAGTCCAAACGCTTCCTGCACCCGCTGGCGCGCCTTGAGGCCGTCGCACTTCAACCCTTCGGAGTTCTCAAGAATCTCCTGCCAGGCAGAAGCGAGTGCCTCGGGATTCGCGCTCGGCACTAGTCGATGACTTAGTTGCGGTCCGAGCACCGCCGCATTTCCACCAACATCGGTCACGACCGGCGCGAGACCGGCGCTCATCGCCTCGAGAAGACTGATCGAGGTTCCCTCGCTGATGGATGACATTGTGAACAGCTTGAAGGCGCAGTGAAGATCATGCACGTCGTCACGCCAGCCGAGTAGAAACACCGAACCATCCAGGCGGTGCTCACGTATTCGTTGTTCAAGAGCGGCGCGCTCACTCCCCTGGCCACCGATAATGAGAACGGCGCCGCGATCGGCTCCCCTCCGTCGCAAGCGATCAAATGCGTCGATCATCACGCCGTAGCCTTTGATCGGCTCCAGCCGGCCGATACTGCCGATGACCGGCGTATTCGGTGAGAGCCCGAGCTCTGAGCGCAGACGCCCATTGTCAGCCCGCGGCCGAAACGTCGCTGTGTCAACGCCGTTTGGGATGACGAGAATCTTCCGCTCCGGCACGTGGACGTCTCGCCGCAGCTGCGCGCCGAGCGCGGCAGACACGGCGACGACGACGTGAGAGCGCAGCGCACCAATGCTATCGACGACGCGGCTCCGGAATGGGTCAGGCTTCGCCCGTCCGTGCTCTGTGTGCACGATTCTGGGTACGCCCGCCATTCTTGCTGCAAGCGTCGCCTTGTACCAGACGCCACTGTGAGAATGCACCACATCTGGTGCAATGGATCGCATCTGGTTCGCGAGCGTGCGAGGCCAGAACATCGACGCGCGGGACATTGGCGCAGCTAGGTGAAGCGTGGCGACCTTCTCTAGCCCCTCCGAGAACCGTCCCAGGTACTGCAGGCAGAGCACATGGGTCTCGAATCGCGCGCGATCACAATACCGCGCGATGTCGGCAAGAACACGCTCCATTCCTCCGTAGTTGAGATTCTGGATGACGTGCAGCACTCGCAGGCGGCGCATTATCGTCGACCAGCGAAGTACTGTACGGTTTCGCGGAAAAACGGTCGGGGATCGCCGAGGCGAAAAACCTCGAAGCGATCGCGCGGCCGCCACGGAATCAAGAGCCCCAATACAGCTCGCACTCGACCGGGAGACCCAGGAGGGAGTGACAGCTGCTCGTCGGACCGCCAAAAGCGCGCACGTGCATAGTCCACCTCGCCCCATTCCCACTTGCTTCGGATGCCAACCTTGTACTGCGACGGTCCGTAGACCACTTCGCCATCGGCGCGCGCAATCAGGAGAGATGGAAAATCTACGCCGGCGTCGATAGCGAGCTGCAGCGAGCCCCAGAAGCGGCCGTTTATCTCCATTATAAACGGGGTGCCGGTCCGTTCGTCGATCTTGTACTCGATCATAGCCACCCCGCGCCAGCCAAAGGAGTCCAAAAGCCGTCGCGACTGGTCGACCAGTGCCGGATCGGCGCGAATGCTTTCCCGGTACACGCTCACGCCGCCCGCGGGAGGCTTCTCTCTGATACGGCGATGCGCGAACGTCGCTACCAACTCCGCATCCCAGAGGAGCAGGAATATGCCAACGCCGGGCCCGATGACACGCTGCTGTACAAGTAGGGGATAAGCGTTAGTCGGAATCGCAGCCAGGGCGTGACGCAACGCGGCAGCATCAGCGCAATGCTTGACTCCCACCTTGAATTGCTTTCCATCTGATCGCGCGATTGACCGCGCCGGTTTGACCACGACGGGAAAGCACAGCTCACACTCATCTAACGTTTCAACGTCGCTCAATCCAGCAACAACAACCTGGGCCGGCACTCGCAGTCCAGAAGCGGCGGCAGCTTTCATTACTGCCTCCTTGTCGGAGATTGCAAGAAATGCTTGCGCGGACGCGGTCGGCATCGAGACGCCGGTAAATCGCTCGGGATCCGCAAAAATCGCGTTGAAAGCCTGCTCAGTCATGGGCAGTAGGAGCTCGATGCCCAACTCGACAATTACCTTGTGGAGATCGCTTGTGAACGCCGCCGGACTCGCCAGCGAATCAGCGACCTTCTGCTCACCTGCTGCGTAGCGGGAAGCGCCCGCGATCGATCGGCCGCTCGTCGAACATACGTAGACTTGATGCCCACTTCGTCCAAGTGAGCGGACCACGGCCAGAGCTGACCTCTCGTCGCCATCGGTGACGAGAACTGAGCGACTCACGCCTGGGCGCGTGTGGACGGTAACGAAGGGTCGGTTTGTGTCGGAGCGCGCCACCGCAGTGAGCGAAACCCGGCCATGCGCGGCGCAGGCGCGATCCACTGCAACTCGCGCCTCACCACGAGGGCGAGTCCCACGACTAACGCGCTGAGCATGTACAGGGGCTCCATCCAGGCAAAGGACACGAAGAACGCGGTCACGGCGAAGCCGAGCTGCGCGATGGGCAGATATACTGTCGCCGACGCGAGAAAACGTTGTGATGGCGTTCCCTTCCGCCATTCCTTGGGCATTCTTCGACGCAATTGAAGCGGAATTACGATATTGCTGAGGACCAACGCGACCCAGAGCACCAAACCTGGCACGCCCGCCTCGGCGCCGGATTGAACGAATGAATTGTGAGGCGATGTCCAGCGGATACCGTGGCCGGGCACGAGGTAGCGCGCCTTTTCCGAGATCGTTCCTTCAGCGATACGAAAGTTATCTATTCCGACCCCGAAAACCGGGAACTCGATCATGTAGCCGATCCCACGCGTCGCGAGATTCCGGCGACCGTTGACAGAGTCCCAGTTGTAATCGGATTTGGGGTCGTCGAGAATGCTCTGCATCGAATGCCAGTATCCGCTGGGCGCCGAGACCCACATTGTGAGGCACGCGGCGCTCACGAATAGCAGCCGCCGGCCGAGTGAGACTCCCGGCAGCAACAAAAGCGCGAGTCCTACGGCAATGACGCCGAGAAATGCTCCTCGCGACTGCGTCTTGACCACCGTGACCGCGAGAAGGCCAATCCCAATGAGTGCGACCAGGCGCTCGGTTCGCGATGTAGCAGTCTGCAAAAGCATCAGCGCCAGGGGAAGCGTCATCACCATGAACACCCCAACGTCGTTCGCATCATAAGACACGCCTCCACTTGTCTTCGAGATGCCGATCACGAAGATCGAAAGGTAGGCAAGCACGATTCCGCCGAGCGCGAAAGCCCAACATAGACGTCGGACGTCGGTGATATCTCGAATGGTAAGGATCATCAGGAACGTGATCGCTAGCGTCTTCGAGAAGCTGTCGAGGATGTAAGTCGCTGAATGTCCGAGCGAAATTCCGAAAACCGCTGACCCGATCGAGACGAGCCCGATGCCCCAGATTAGACGCACAGGCAGGCTCTGGGTGAGATTCGCAAAGTTCAACTTCTTCTTGTGCAGGAAGGCATAGCCGACGCAGAACACGAAAAGGAGGAGGGCCGGCCTGAGGAGTCGCAGAATTCCGAAATACCCGCCGAGTCTGCTCAACGAGAAAACGATGAGCGCCATGAGGCACAGCCGAAACGGATCGCTGAGCACGCCTGTAGACGCGCTGCCAACCGGCTTGCGCCGGCCGCGTACAGAAGCGGCTCTAGGAACAAGGGGCAGCGCCCCTGGAACGGTCATTGGAGTCTTAGCGGTGGGGCGTCCAACATACAGCCCTGCAGTGAGTTACGAAAGGATTTTGTCGCGGGTGACCGCCCGATAAAGATCTTCATACGTCGAGAGCCACTGATCGGGACCAAATCTCTCCGCCAGGCGTATTCGGGCGGCTTCCGCCGAGGCTCGTGCGCGTTCAGGTTGGGCGAAGACCTCGTCGAGCGCGAGCGCCATTCCAGCTACGTCTTCGCTGTCGACCAGCCAGGCGAACGTTTCGTCGACGACATCTGGGACTCCCCCAACCCGAGTTGCCACGATTGGGACTTTGGCCGCCATTGCTTCGAGCAAGGCCATGGGCGTTCCCTCGCTGCGTGAGCTCAAAAAAAACACATCGAACGCCGAGAGCAGCCGACCCACCTCGGGGACCGCCCCGGTCCACACCACCCGCTCGTCGATACCCAAGCCGGCTGCCCGGTCACGCAATCGCGAAGCATCGCGTCCTTCGCCGACCATCGCGAGGTAGACTCCATCGGTACGCACGCGCGAGAACGCGTCCAGAGCCAGGTCGGCTCCCTTTTCGGCCGACAGACGTCCCACCCATCCGATAACGGGGACAGCCGGAAGACCAAGAATTCGCCTGGCGTCGTCACGCGACACGGCTTGGTCTGTCCGCGCGAAGCTATTGCGCACAAGGTGGAGCTTCGTCCGATCGATTCCAGCGTCGCGCAGTTTTTTTTCGACGGAGGATGAAACCGCGACGACTGCATCGAACCTCCGCAGCGCCCGTCGCTGCAGCCACTGGTAGAATCGGCTGCGCCACCCGCCCTCGATGAAACCATGACACGTACTGACGAGAGGGATTCTCTCTGACCGCGCTACGCCACCGACGACGACGTCGGTTCGAAATCCGTGCGTGTGCACTACATCGGGACGGAGCCGCTGGAACAACTCGCGCACAGCGGCTCGCTCGCCGCGATAGTCGCGCGGGTTGACCACAACCGCCAGCGCCCGCACACCGTGCGCTTCCAATGCGGCAACGAATGGGTGCTTGTCGGATCGGGGCGAGATTACCGTTGCGACGTGGACAGTGTGGCCGCGTCGGGCATGTCCCGCGGCGAGTGCACGTACCACCGTCTCGAGTCCTCCGAAAGGAGCTGGCGCGAGCACATGCAGAATCGACAACGGAGGGACCGGCCCATTATCGTCGCCGCCACCGGACCGGATTGCGATCTCACCCCGAACGCTCGAGCCCTGCGCTTCCGCGCTATCTATTTCGATCATCTCCGAAACAATGCAAAGATCTTGTTGCGCAGCGTCGTGAGTAGCATTTGCGATAGGACAGATGGAGGATATCGGCGCGTGTTGCGCGCGGTGAAGCCGTAGGCCGAGCGTCGTTGACGGCGCACCGAGTGCGCGGCTTCGGCGGAATACGCGGCTTCCGCGATTCCCCTGGTCGGAACGTCGAGTATTTCGACCGCTGCCGTCTCACGGAGCGGTCGGTACAAATCGTCCGCACGAACGCTCGATACGCGGATTTCGCTGACTTCTCCGCGCCCGAGTCGACACTCGAGAACTCCGCCCCGGCGGAGCTCGGGCTGCCAGAGCATGTCAGTTACGAAGTTCCCAAGGCTATAGCAGATCAACCCCCGCGCATACCGCTCCACCGGACGCACAACATGCGGATGGTGACCAACGATGACGGTTGCTCCAGCGTCAATGATTCGATGCGCAGTGTTTACTTCGCTAACCGACGGAAGCTGAACGAAGTCCTCTCCCCAATGTAACGACACGACCACCGTATCCGTCGTGCGTCGGAGCCGTCGGACGTCGCTGACCGCTGCATCGACGTCGCCCTCCGCATATGGGGCTTCGCTCGTATCGTACTGGCGAGGCCGCCAGCTATAGCCAAGTAGTCCGACACGCAACCCGGCTCGAGTCGTGACTGTTATTGGCTCCGCGCACCACCCATCGTCGCCGCGCAATCCGACGCAGACGATGCCAGCTTTGCGCAGGGTTTCCACGGTGCCCTCGAACGCGTTTCTACCGTGCTGCATGGCGTGATTGTTCGCGACGCTCAAAGCGGTAAATCCAGCCGAACGCAATGTACTGGCGTATTGCGGGTCCCCGCGCATTTGATCACGCCTGTAGCGAGTGGATCCGCTGCCCGTATTTACGAGAAGGCATTCCAGATTGCCAAGAACGATCTCGCCGCTTTGGAGTAGCGGCGCAACATCGGCAAATGCCTGACTCGCATCCTTGGTGTAGTGGCTGTGGAAGCCAAACCCAACACAGATGGCCGAATCACCGAGCATAATATCACCCACCGCGACCAACGTGTGTTCGACGCTGCCGTCGTTACTGCGCATGCATTGTGGGGTGGAAGTGCGGGTGTTCCGTCTCCGGCTCAGAGAAGGACCAGCGAAGAGCGGCCGCGCTGAAGCCCGCAGTTGCTACTTGTGCCAGATCACGAAGTCGTCGACGTCGATCGTGAAGTCGCAGCCGCTGAACCAGTTGACCACCGTCCCCGGGAATTGAACGAGAGCAATGCCGGTGGCGCTGTGATCGTAGTGATAGGAGCTGTTGTCTAGAACGAGCACGCTGTCTATCCAGATTTGTTCGTAGCCGCCGTTCCCGGTCACGATGTGGAGTGTGTACTCGTGCCACCTTCCGTCGTTCGTAGTGCTGAAGCGAAGGGTCTTGTTGATGTTCGAGAGAAATGGATTTGGCATCTGGGTGCTCGAGTTATCGTGAGTCGTGAACTCGTTGCCCAGATTGGGCCGTGCTGAGACTGGTCCACCATCGAGGTGGCCAACTCCCATGGTGTAGCGGGGGCCCGGATCCGGGCGCCATGCCATGAACCATTTCATGCCCGAATCACCGCGCCCGTTGCAGGTCGGATCCGCGCCCGGGGAGAGACGATACCAGAAGCGGAAATAAATGTCGGTTGTAATCGGGAACGTCTTCTCCAATAGATTGTCATCGGAGCTGCTGGAGTAAGCGAAACGCAGTGCCTGACCAGAGCGGCCGTTGATAGGTTGGATGCTGCCGCGAGTGGCATATCGGGACAGAGGAGCTGCCCCATCGAAGTCGTCCTGCCAAAGAATTACGTCGCTGCCAGTAGGTTCGGGAGCACTTCGCTCCAAATTATTTCCGGTCAGTGTGGGGGACGCGCCTGAGCACGCCAGAGCGAGAGATGAGAGTACGGCCGCGCTCCGCGGCACTCTAGTGAACCAACCCGACATAAGCTTCCTCCGACCGTCAATCGACGAATAACCAGACCTGCCGCCGTGCGGCATATCGGTGGACCTCTCGAGGACAGTCACCGCACTCGACGTCATTGCGGGGAACCCTACAGTTATAGGCAAAGGATGTTCCAGCAGCGCGCCCTAAGGCGCGGCACGCTGGGCGCCCTCACTGACATCGGCAATGTTCAAGCAAAAGCTCGAGCGGAATATCGGCTGCAAACGGGCACAGTAGCACGCAATTCGCCTCACACCAAAAGTGCGCGCGATTTACCAAGCGCGGATGCTTCAGGAACCAACGCTGTACCTAATGACGAGGCGGTCGCCTCGTCTGACGTTATAGATCTTGCGCGCCGTCAAAAAACGGCGTTGAAAAGTCGTGGGTTCGATCGCGGCTTCGACTGAAGCGTGTCGCGCAGTGCGTAGGTCTAACCATGAGACACGCTCTCACGAGCGGCGCAACGGTGAGCGCCGCCCTTCGCGGGGCCGTAATCGGCGCCGCAATATTCAACATCCTTTCGTGCTCCGACAGCGTAACCGGCCCACCTGAGGGTAATGGCGTCAACTCGGGCCTTTCAGCTTCGGAGGCTCGGTCGGCTGTGGCGTCCGTGACTGTAACGCTCGCGGACACAGTGGTGGAGGTCGGTCAAAACACTCAAGCAACCGCGACGCTGCTGGACGCGTACGGTCGGGTCGTGAATCGACAAGTCACATGGACCTCGAGCGACCCGTCGATTGCGACAGTCTCGGATTCTGGCGTTGTTACAGGCGTACGGGTTGGGAGTGCGGTAATCACTGCTTCGCGAGGTAACAGAAGCGGTAGCGCGACGGTAACCGTCGTCGCCGGACCGGGTGGCACGGGCTCACCGCCGCCGGTGGCTTCAGTGACAATTACACCGTCGACGGCTACTCTCACAATCGGTCAGATCGCTGTTCTTACCGCTACCCTGCGCGACGCGAGCGGCGCGGTGCTCACAGGTCGGGCGATCACCTGGGCGTCGGCCAATCCGGGAATCGCGACCGTCGACGGCACCGGAACGGTTACGGCGATCGCTGCAGGAACTACTACGATAAGTGCCACCAGCGAGGGCGTCAGTGGAACTGCCACTGTCACAGCTGTGACGGCGACACCGCCGCCCACTGGTTCACCAGAGCCGGGGTCTGGCGACGCGATTTTGTGGCAGGACAACTTCGACGGCGCAAGCCCGCTCTCCCAGTACGCGAAACGCGGAGTGATGCAGATGATTCCCGGTCGAAGCGGTCAGGCAGTTCGCTTCGCTTACTCCGCCAGCTCGTACGACAACCTGATCGAGAGAGGCTTTGCAGAAACGACCGATATTTACTTCCGCTACTGGTATCGTCTCTCCCTTGGCGCAGATCCCACCTGCGGCGATCGCGGCGGATCAGGCATGAAGTGGTTCATGGCGTGGCGGCCCGATCCCCAACCCCGCTACACGATGGGAGTGGGTGATCTCGACGGCGGGCCGGTGTCGGCGCAACCGAATCTGGGGAACGAGTTCACGTCTCACGACAACTCGAGCACCCAGATGCCGAACCCATTTCTCTCCAACATCAACAACGCCATTCGCTTCAGCACCACGAACGACGGAAGGTGGCACGAGTACACGCTGCACATCGTGACCGGAAATGGCGGCTACGAACAAATCTGGGTGGATGGAGTTCTGTTGCTGGACGACAGTGCCTACCACTACGATCACAGCGCCACCGGGATTTCACTAGTGCAGTTTCCAGGCACGGTAGTCACGTGGTTCGGCGGCTGCGACTTCACGATCGACGTCGATGACTTCGTGATCTGGCATCACTGAGTCATCCGCTTGAAAAAATCTTGGAACGCTCCGAGTCGGTTGCTCGGAGCGTTTCTTTTTTTGTCTCTGCCACCCAATGCCCGAGACAGTCAAGGACGAAAATATTTGCCTGACGACGTACATCTGTATCGGGGCCGGATGGCATACTCCTCGCGAAAAAGACGGGCCAACCGGCAGGATGCCGAAATGGGCTGCAGCTGCGCGCCATAGTGGGACAACCTCCGGTAGCGTGACAGTTCATCTGAACAATCGTCGCCCATGTGTAAGGCAAAAGAGCCTCGCCGAATAAGGTGAGTGCTTGCAACTCGGAACGGCAGGATCGCAAGCCTCCATAGAGGTGTGCGACAAAGGCAAACCCGGCGAAAGCCGGCGACGCAAAGCCACGAGGCTACCGTGCGCGAGAGCGCGCCATGCCAGTCGAGCCGCCGACTCACACTCCACGGGAGGGCGCATTCCTATGCGTACCGTCATGTTGGCAGTGGCAAGTCTCGGTTTGAGCGTCACTGCATGTTCGTCATACGACACGTCGCCAACGTATACGGACACGACACCAGTCGCATCGGTGTCAGTTACGTTGCCATCGCCTGCCATCATGCCCGGTCAGACCGAGCACGGGGTTGCCGTCGCGCGTGATGCGAACGGCTCTCCGCTGAGCCGCGCCATCAATTGGCAAAGCTCGAATCCACAGAGTGCGAGTGTCAATGATTCCGGCATGGTCGCCGCGGTTGCTCCAGGGGCGGCCCTCATCATCGCCTCGAGCGAGGGTGTCACCGGTCAGGCTTCGCTGACAGTCCTTACTCCGCCACCAATACCCGTTGCAACGGTATTAGTCGCGCTCAACCCGTCATCGCTGGTTGTGGGACAAACCGGGCGCGCCACGGCGACCCTTCTGGATCCAACTGGCAATTCGCTTTCGGGGCGGGTCGTGACCTGGCAGACCTCCAATCCAAGCGTCGCCAGCGTCTCCGCAAACGGCGATGTCTCGGCAGTCGCCGCCGGGTCCTCCATCATCAGCGCCACGAGTGAAGGCCAGAGTGGCTCCGCTTCGCTGGCAGTAACCACGCCTGCTCCAATCCCGGTCGCAACAGTCTCTGTTTCGCCGTCTGGCTCCAGCATATTGATAGGAGCGAGCGCGCAGCTCACCGCCGTGACGCGAGACGCGAACGGCAACGTGTTGAGCGGCCGCGTGGTGACCTGGTCGAGCGCGAACGCAAGCATCGCAGCGGTTTCAAGCTCCGGACTGGTCACCGGCGTGGCAGCGGGTACTGCTGCAATCACGGCCTCGAGTGAGGGACGTACCGGCATCGCATCTGTGACGGTTAACGCGCCTGCTCCGGTCCCCGTGGCGTCGGTTGCAGTCACACCCTCCACATCAAGCATACAGGCGGGCGCGACGGTGCAGCTCTCCGCCGTAACGCGGGACGTGAACGGCAACGTTTTGACCGGCCGAACAGTATCCTGGTCGAGCGGGAGTACAGGAATCGCGACAGTTTCAGGTTCGGGACTGGTGACAGGTGTTGCGGCAGGTACTGCCACGATCACCGCCACGAGTGAAGGGCGCAGCGGCACCGCGTCCATCACTGTTACCGCGCCGGCTCCCGTTCCGGTAGCATCGGTTACGGTCTCGCCCGCCACATCGAGCGTCATCGTCGGCGCGACGGCGCAGCTCTCCGCAGTAACGCGAGACGCAAGCGGCAACGTCCTGACCGGCCGTGTCGTTTCATGGAGGACCGGCAACTCAGCTCTCGCGACCGTCTCAGGCGCAGGCCTAGTCACTGGCGTCGCAGCTGGAACGACAACCATTACTGCAACGAGTGAGACCATCAGCGGCACAGCCAGCGTTACCGTATCGCCCCCACCTGTCATCACGGCTCCGGAACCAGCTCCGGGAGATGTTACACTCGTGCAGAACTCTTTCAACAATTCGACAATCGCCGAGATTCTCGGGCAATATGCCAATCGCGGTGATATACAACTTGTACCCGGCCGCAGTGGCTCCGCGGTGCGCTTCACCTACTCCAGCAGCTCGTACGACAATCTGTTGGAGATGATAATCCCGCAATCAACGGATACTTACTTCCGATTCTTCTATCGTCTGTCGGTTGGCGCAGATCCAACTTGCGGCGGACGAGGCGACTCGGGCATGAAGTGGTTCATGGCCTGGCGGCCCGATCCTGCTCCCCGCTATACCATGGGAGTGGGGAACCTCGACGGCGGACCGGCCACGGCTCTGCCCAACGCGGGCAACGAGTTCACTACGCACGACAACTCGAGCACGCAGATGCCCAACCCGTTCTTGTCGAACATCAACAAGAGCCTTCGCTTCAGCACCACGAATGACGGAGCATGGCACGAATACACGCTCCACATAGTCACCGGCAATGGCGGGTACGAACAGATCTGGGTAGACGGTGTCCTGGTTCTGGACAACAGCGCGTACGGCTACGATCACAGCGCCGTCGGCATTTCTTTGATTCAGTTTCCGGGCACCCTCGTCACCTGGTTTGCGGGCTGTGACTTCACCATCGACGTAGACGACCTCGTCGTCTGGCACAAGTAACGGCTTCTTTCCTCGTAACGTGAGACATGGTGGCTTGGTCAGCCGTGTCTCACGTTATGATTTTCTGCACCCCAGTGGAAGTTTGACGATACACCAGATTGACCATGGTGCGGAGTTTTCCGCGCTCGGTACGGCCGATTGCCGCGACGCGAACGATGTCGATTCGCATAGTCGGCCCGAGTCGCAAGCGAAGCTGAGTTTCGAGCTCGCCTTGCATCTGGCCGGTAAACCCCTCCGAGGTCACGATCTCGACCCGCACGTGATCAATTCCGTCCTGGATGACGCGCGTCTCCGAGATTGAAGATACGCTCTTAAAGATCGAGTCGAGGCGACCGACAAAATGACCCTCGGGAGTAACTATCACGTCGTCAATGCGACCCTCGATACGTTCGATCGTTTGCCCCGCGCGTCCGCAGGGACACGCCTGTGAGCCCCGCACGGCGGAATCACCCGTCGCGTACCGGAGCAGAGGCATGACAGGGTTGATGAACGGCGTGGCCACGATCTCGCCACGCTCGCCGGGACCGACTGGTCGTCCGTCGGCGAGCAGCTCGACGACGCCGAACTCGGGAGCGACGTGATAAGTGCCTTCTTCGCACTGTGCGATGAAAGCCGCCATCTCGCCCCCGCAATAATAATCGAAGACACCACAACCGAAGGCGCGCTCTATGAGCGACCGCACGGCTGGAAACAATGTCTCGGATGAAGTGATTACAGCAGCAGGGCTAACTCGCCTGATCGGCTCGTCAGCCAGGAAGCGGACGATCGGCTCTATGCTCGACGGATAAGCGTCGATCAATCGTGGACTGAAGTCAGCGAGCGCCTTGACGTATGCCGCAGCTGTCGCTGGTCCGACGTGAAAGGACGAGCAAAGCAGCGTGTTTGAGGTGCGATTGTGGCGCCAGTATGGTTCGCCAGCGCCTGGGGGCACCACAGTTCGGCCCGCGAAGGTCGCAACCCGTTCGCCATCGCGAATCCCAGCCCACTCCTTTAATCGCGTAAAGAAGGCGTAGTGGGTCTGCACCGTGGCCCGATCCGCATAGATCGCGAGTGGCTTGCCCGTTGTGCCGCCAGTGTGCAGTTCGGTGAGTCGACTGCGGCTGTATTTGTCGGAGATCAGTTCGCTGCGGGCGCGCTGGACCTCGGATTTGGTCAGCAGCGGCAGCTCCCGCAGTTGGTCGAAGGACTCAAAATCAATCCCTTCCAAGCCCCGGCGACGATAAAAGGGCACATCCGACGCGGCGCGTGCGACAACCTCGGTGAGGACCGACAATTGGTACTGGTGGATTTCCTCTGCTGACATCCACTGGGACTCGCGCAGCGAGGCAAGCTTCTTTTGTCCCACCGATCCATACCGAAGCCTCCGGAGCCGTACACCATATGCAGAGAGGAGCAGATTCTGCATCCAGACCGGAGCCCCAGTGTAAGTGCGTAGCGCTCGATTCACGATTACCTCTTTCTATGTCGTTTGAAGTTCTGCACTGATTCCGTCAAATCGCCGCGCGAGTGGATCGCTGGGTACTCGCGGGTGTGACCCGCGATTACGAATGACCAGGAACGGGCGTAGCGCGCGATTCAGCCTACGGCCCAGACTTGGGGGCGAATGTATTTCACCAGCTCCGACCCGCGGCACCGTCATCGGCGAAGGATGATCGGCTGTCGCTCGACCCTCCATAGTCAAACCGGCCACCATTCCTGCCTCTTGGGCCGCACGCACAGTCGTGCTGTCGTAAAGACCGTAGGGGTACGCCACGATTGGCAGAACGCGGGGGAGCCGCTCTCTGAGCTGCGATAAATTGTCGCGCATCTCCGCCAACTGCTCTGCGTACGAGAGGAGCGGAAGTGCGGGATGTGAAAGTGTGTGGACTCCAAAATCCACCAGCGGTTCAGCCGCCAATGCGGCCAACTCGTCCCAATTCATCGATCTCCAGACCGTGTCATCGCGCTGCACGATCGGGCCAGGCCAACGGCCGGCGAAGCTGCAGATGACCCGACGTCGAATCCGATCCACGCCCTTGGCGTCCATCGGATCGTATCGCGGCATGCCAAGGGCCTCATGCTCGTCGGTCCACTCTGCCCGCAAAGCGGCCCGCTCGCGCTCGATATCATCCCACCAGTACGAACCGCCTTGCGCCGCATGCCTCGAGGTGACGAAGACCGTGGCCGGGATTTCAAGATCGCGCATGATGGGTAGCGCGTATACCGACACGCCGGCGTACGCATCGTCGAAAGTGATAGCGACGCAGCCTCGCGTTGAGAGACGCGCGTGCCAGCGCGATACAAGCTCTCGAAGAGGTACGACCGTATAGCGTTCGTGAAGGTAGGTCAACTGAGCCCTCAGTCGAGGAGGCGATACGTGCATGACCGCGGCGCGGGGAGCGTCGCCAATGCCGTGATAGGCGACAATTCCGCCCCACCCGAAAGCGCGCTCGAGCAACGACCACGTACTCATATTCGACTCGATCCCGCCACAACACGGTCAAGCGCGCCGAGCATTTCTGACGCATCGCGTTCCCAGTGAAATCGACTTAGCACTGCATGGCGTCCATTCGCGCCGCAACCCGCTCGGAATGCAGAACGGGAGAGACTACCGATAGCAGCCGCACAGTCTGCTACTGCACCGTCCTGAAAAACCACACCCGCGCCCGTTTCGCGCACAATTCGCGCAGCCGGTTTTGCACTGGAGGTCAGCACTGCCAACCCGGCCGCCATGTAGTCAAAAAGCTTGTTCGGGACGGTAGTGTTCCAGCTTTCGTTGGCGGTGTGAGGCACAACACCAACGTCGGCAGTCTGCAGGAGCTGCAAGGCGTCAGAATAGGGAACTCGACCCCGAAACCGGATCGTTTCCTCGTCCAACCCTAGTCGGCGTGCTCGTTCTTCAAAGTTGCGTCGCTCCCGGCCGTCGCCAAGGACCGTAAGTCTCGCCCGCACGCCAGCGCGCCGCGCCATGGCCACGGCATCGATTAGGACGCCAATCCCTCGAGGAGCCTCCAGCAAACCCAGATAAATGAGCTCGAGTTGATCTCCGTCATTGTGGAGTTTGGGAGAGACTTCCCGAAGCCGCGAAATTGAAGGAGTGTTCGAGACGACGGTCATTCGCTCTGCTGGCACTCCCAGCTGCTGCAGTCTCTCTCGTGATTCGTCGACGACCACGAGAACATGATCCACGCGCTCAAGCACCCAGCGTTCGACCGCCGCCGCTGCTCGCGGGTTTCGCACCAGGAAGTCGGTGCGTCTTTGAACACCGGCATCCCACAACCCTCGCATCATTGCTGGATAATTCTCCGCCATGTCGAGCACGACGGGAACGTGCAGCCGCCGTGCTGCCCAAATAGCTGTGGGCGCGAGAGGAAGATCGCGAACGAGCAACATTTGCACTTTGTTAGCGCGCGCGGTCCGCATGACCGCGGAAATCCATCGTGGGTTGAAGAACGCAGGAAACATCGTGGCTGTGTCGAGTCGCTTGCCCACCATGCGCCAGGGCTTCAGCCGATGTATCTCGGCCTCGGCGAGCGATTCCCGCTCACGTCGCCAGTCGCGGTTGCGGGCCACGAGGTGGACTTTGTGGCCGGCGTCTGTCAACGAGCGAGCGACTTTCTCGACACGCACGTCCCACGGGTATTCGGAATCCCAGATTTTGCAAATTCGCATTGATGCTGTCAGCTTGCCGCCGCAATCGAGCTGGTGCCGGCAGTTTCGCGGATTCGGCGGATGTCCTCGATGGCGCGCGCCGCGGCGCGTTCCCAGGTAAATTCGGCTAGGCTGCGCTCGCGCCCCAATGCGCCCCTGCGCGCGCATTCTTCCGGGTTACGAAGCGCAACTATCAGTGTCCGCGCGAGATCGTCGACGGATCCATCGGGCACGAGCCACCCGGTTTGTCCGTCGTCGATGATCTCCGGCATAGCCCAGCGCCTCGTTCCGATGCACGGAAGGCCGGCCCGCATTGCCTCGACAAACGCAATCCCGAAGGGCTCGTAACGCGAAGGCATGCAAAAGATCGTTGACGTCGCAAAGAGATGGTCGAAGAGACGACTGCCTGCGACCGACGCGCGAGAAATAATTCCGTGAACGACTATCCCGGGACCAACGGCGCCCACCGGCATTCCACCGACCATATGCAGCTCCACCTCGGGAATCTCGCGGCGCACGATTTCAAAAGCGCTGAGGAGAACGTCACTTCCCTTCCGGTAATGGTCCTTGCCGACGAAAAGGATTCGGGAGCGCGCTCTTTCAGCTGGAACTGGCTGGGGAGAGTTGTTCGCGCCCGCATAAATCGTGGTGATCTTTTCTCCGGGCTGTTCAAAATCGTCCTGGAACGAGGCTGCCAGCGCGTTGCTCATCGTCCAGATCCTGTCGACGGCATCATAGACGCGACGCTCCCGCTGGAGAGCTGCTTGAAGCTCCCCCGGTGCGAGTCGACTCGCAGAAGAGTACGGCGCACCGCGGGTCGCGTACGCGAGATTCGAGTCGCAGTACAGAACGTAGGGAGCCTTCCGGCGTGCTGCGCTGCTGACCATGAAGGTCGCACCCACCTGTATGATCGCATCGTACTTGCAATCCGCCGAGTTGAGGGCGCGATTGGCTCTCGCCGAGCGAGCGCGAAACGGAAGGCCACCCAAACCGTAGCGCTGCCGCCACCGAGCTTTGGTCGGATGATAGGACAACGCCGCTGCCGCGGCCCGCGGCCATGACTTCAGCTCGGCGTCGTAAATATCTACCCGAGCACCCGCTGCACGGAGAGCCTCGACGAAAGCACGTCCCGACCCCGACCAGCACTCAGTGGTGTTCGCATCTCCTTCAGCGATGAAGGCCAGCGAAAACGTCACTTACCCGCTTCCTCGGCCTGATCGTGCCGATGAAGCCCAGCGACTCCGTTTCCGCGGAAGTCCGGATTTGGAGTTATCGATGGAGGGCCTCGCTTCTCACGGCGACGGGGAAGTTTGTAGGGAACATTCGCCATCCGGGCTGCGAGCAAATCCGGCGGCATTTTCAAAGGGAAAGGATAGAGCGCATCGTAAATGGTGGCGACGCTGTGGCGTCTGAGCTCCATGTAGATGGATGTCGAGCAGACATACGTGGCCGGGTTACCCGCGATAACTGAGTTTGCAGGGAAGCTGTCCATCACCGTCGCGCCCGCGGCCACAACGCAGTTGTCGCCAAGCTCTACCCCCGGCAGTATCGTCGAACGCATACCGAGGAAGCAGCCGTTGCCGATTCGGATCCGACCGTAGTGTCCGTTAGCGTCGGGAAACTTGTCGCGCGCCGCGTGGATGGCACCGTCGTGGGTAACGAACATCACGTCGCCCGACACGATCACGTCGTCGCCAAGCTCGACAAGCTCGGCTTCCGACGCGATCTGCAGGGAGTACAGCCGGCATCGCTCGCCCACTTTCATTCCCATCTTTCTCGCGCGCAACACCCTGTATGCGAGCCCGTCACTGCGCCACCAGTCAGCCAATTCCAGTTTTTCCGAGAGTGCGGCGAGTCGGCGGTTGTCACGCAGCCAGCCGTCGGGAAGCAATCCTAGCGATGCGCGAAGCAGCCGGATCAGACAAAGTTTGAACGGTTCATAAACCCCAGGCGGCTGGTGAACCAGCGGCTTGGCGAAGGGAGAGCGTCGGGTACTCATTCAGTCTCTGATTGCTCCTGCGAGAACGTTGAGCAGCTCGCTCGCGACTATTCTTTGGCCGCGAGTGTTGAGGTGCCCCCCGTCACGCGTATTCTCCGGTGCTAGCGTTTCGATTGTCTGACCATTAATCACAAACCCCGCGCGGCTTCCGTCGGAGCGCGTTGCCTCGACCCGCGCGATGTCGAAGAGGGGCTCTCGTCCCGCAAATGCGGCCCGTACGAGCGCGTTGTAACGTCCCCGGGCGATGGCATCCTGCCGCACGGAGCCTCTACCTAGCAAGCGCTTCACTTGTCCCTTGAGCACGCTTTCGACGGTGGTCACAGGCACCGTGGTGTGCACAATGGTGACATCGGGGAAACGTGAGCGAATCTGGCTGACCGCGGTGCGGTACGACGCGAACAAAGCCTGGACATCAGTATCGCGGTCGATGTCGACATAACAATACTTCAGCAGCACGATTGCGCTATCGGCGCGAGGACGTGCGGCAAGAACGTTGAGCATGGCCACGTTTTTCGACAGCGGATGCTGGTTCACGCCGGCGAGAAAGTGCACGAACGCTGGATGGGCGATCGCAGAGGGCTCGTATGTCTGAACGATGCGCAAGCCGAGGGCGAGCTCTTTGTTGAGATGCTCGATTCCATCTACGATGTCCGCACCCACCGACTGATGACCGAAGTAAACAGCGCGTCGTGCCACCGCGCGCCAGTTTTCGACGTGTCTCGACTGGGGTTCGGGCGCGTCGATCCGCGACAACGGCACGGAGAGAGATGCGGCGATCATGATCGCAACAGGTTTACTCCACATTGGCTTCGAATCGACCTAGCCCACGGCGTATGGCTGCTTCGCGGCAACGAAACGAGCAATCGCGCGAAGCGACCCGAAATTCGCCTCGCTGATCTCGGCCTCAGTAGCGAATACTCCGAACTCGGCTTCGATGAACGAGATCATCTCGGCAATGCCCATAGAGTCGACGACTCCCTTCTCTAACAGACGATCGTCATCTGCGAGCTCGAAGTCGGGCATCATGTAGAGGAAATTCTCGTGAACGAAAGACCGCACTCTAGACACGATCGCCGCTTCCGAGATGCCGGGTGCGGGGTCGGATTCAATCGTAGGTGCGTCGGCGTCGATGATTTCAGTCCTGTGCATTGGCGGGTTCGGGAAATTGGTGTTCAAGTAAGGATTGGCGCGTTGTCGCCGAGAAGAACCGATGCTTTGCCAGCCCCCAACGGAACGACGCGGTGCGCGCTCTCTATGAACTGGTGGTGCCACAACTGCGTTGAAAGGACGCCGACCATCGCCTGGTTCTCTCTGAAGCTCGTCGCGAGTCCTGAGCGGCAGCGGCGGAGGAGACCGGCGACCGCCATAGGCGAGAACACTCCGACGCGCTTCAATGCGTCCGCGGTGAGGTGATCCGCTATCCACTCGGGCGCACCGGATGTGAAGAAGCTTGGCGCATCGGGAGCGCGATATGGCTGCTTCCCGCGCGCCTTGATACGAGGTGGTAGCACTCGGGCTGCCCACCGGCGGAGGACTTCCTTCTCGCGCAGCCCCCGCAGTCGAGACCCGGTTGGAAGCGCTGCTGCAAACTCGAACAGCCGGTGATCGAGAAACGGAAACCGTCCCTCAACTCCGTGCGCCATCGCCATTCGATCCCCCTGTGAGCTTAGGAGGTAGGTCGACAGCAACGTTGTCATCTCGAGGTATGCAGCCCTGTTCAGCGGCGACCAGGCGAAAAATCTGGTCGGCAGCGACGCCCGCAACTCTGCGATCACATCGATCCCCCCGAGCCCCGTCCTGAACTCGGGAGTGTAGAACTCCTTGGTCCGAGAGCTGAGAAGGAAACGCGGCAGGTGCGAAAACAGCGGGTCACTCGGTTGTCCCGCCTCCAGGAAGAAGCGACGCCAGAATTCGCCTCCCCGATTGGGCACCGAGAGATAGGGATACAATCGGTCGAAGAGCCGCTGCCGATACACCGATTCCGGACGTCGCAGGCAAAACCGACGCACCGAAACCTCCTTGAACAAATCGTAGCCAAGAAAAAGCTCGTCGGCCCCCTCACCGGTAAGCACGACCTTGATCCCCGACTGCTTCGTCAGCTTGGCGAGCTGATACATCGGGACAGGCGCGGTTCGAAGAAGCGGAGTCTCGCTTTGCCAAAGGACTTTCGGGAAAATTTCCGCGATGCTTTGCGACCCAATCGAAGCAACTTCATGGATACTGCCGATCGCGGCGGCAACCTCGCGCTGGTAAACGCTCTCGTCGAAGCGAGGGTCCTCGAACGCGATCGAAAAGCTGCGGAGCGTGTGCGGCGAAGCGGTTGCCGCCAGCGAAGCCGTGATTGACGAGTCCAGTCCCCCACTCACGTACGCGCCCACTGGCACGTCGGCGCGCATTCTCATTCCGACGCTGCGAAGCATGAGCTCGTCGAGCTGCTCGATTACGTCGACAGGCTCGTCCGAAGCTTCAGGGTAGTCGAGCTCGTAATAGTGGCGGAGCCAAAGCGCTCCATCCTTCCAGATGCCGTAAGTGCCGGGTTCCAGCGACGCAATGCCGTCGAACGCTGTGCGCGGAGGCCGCGCACCCCAGAAGGTGAGCACCTCGTCCAAACCGCGCTGATCGAGCGTGGCCTCCACTTCACCACTGGCAAGAATTGCCTTGATCTCGGATCCGAAATAGAAATTACCATTGCGCTGCGCATAGAACAGCGGTCTCACACCGAACCGGTCACGCGCGACGAACACCGTCTCACGATTCCTGTCGTAGATCGCGAACGCGAACTGGCCGTTTAGTCGATGGAGAACCTCGGTGCCCCATTCTTCGTAGCCGTGAACGAGTACTTCCGTGTCCGAGTGAGTACGAAAGACGTGACCGCGTTCTTCGAGCTGCCGGCGAAGCTCGGGATGGTTGTATATCTCACCATTGTAGGACACGACGATCTGTCCGTCCTCGTTCGTCAGCGGCTGCGCGCCACCCGCGAGATCGATGATACTGAGGCGCACGTGCGCCAAGCCGACGCGGCGTCCGACGTAAAAGCCGTAGCCGTCGGGTCCACGGTGCCGGATGGCTGCAGCCATCCGGCCGAGTGAATCGACCGTGACCCCTGCTCGCGATTGCCTGGCAATCCCGGCGATTCCACACATCAGACCGGCCCGGGCGAACTGCTGGTCACGACTGGCTCAACCAACTGCGGCCCGAGATGCAGGTAGCGGGTAGTCATGCGCTTCTGGTCGATGTCGGCGTAGGCGCGTTCGACCTGCTCGACGGTGAACCCGATCTCCTGAGAGACATCGTCCGCCGCCCGTCCCTCATTGCGCGCATGAAGAACGATGTCGAGCGTCTGCGTCGGCATGTTGTAGTAGAATTCTTCCTGCGATTGTGGCAGCGAAAACGTATCTGTAGTGGGCGGCCGAGAAGTGACTGAGACGGGCACACCGAGGTACTCTGCCAATTGATAGACTTGGCTCTTGTACAGGTGAGCTATCGGTTTCACGTCGGCGAGTCCATCGCCTCCTTTCACGAAAAATCCCTGATCGTATTCGAGGCGGTTGGGTGTTCCGACCACGGCGTAGTGCAAACGATCGGCATGGTAGTACTCGAGCATCGCTCGTACGCGTTGCTTGAAGTTGGACGCCGCAACGATCTGTCTGTATTCGGCGGCCGGCAGGCGAACGCGATGCATCGTGCCCCCCGGCTGCTGCACCACCAGGTATGTAATGTTCAGCCGGTCGGCGTCCAGCCGATCCGGCGGCAGAACAAGCTTGCAACCCCAGTCGTCGGTGAATTCCGGCACGACACTGCGAATTGCTTCGTTTCGGCGCCGGTAACATCCCGTGGCTTCGAGGATCGGCGCGATGTCCTCAGTCGTGTGCTCGATGCCGAGGTCAGCAGCGAAGGACCTTGCGATGCGCAGGCTTTCCGGATCGCTTTCTCGTTCTGGCATGAACAGTCCCAATACACGCTTCGGCCCGACAGCAGCCACCGCAAGCGCGACACAGACCGAGCTGTCAACTCCGCCGCTCATGCCGACGACGAGGCCACGACGTTTGAGGCTCGACGCGAGTTGCGCGCGTAGCGCCGCGGTAATTCTCGAAACGGCGTTCGATGAATCGATTCTAAGGGCAGAAAGCGTCGCAGTCATCGACAGAAAGTCCGGACAGGATCCACATCAAATCCGGCCCCTGTGGGGCCAAGGACGACGGCGCAATGTGCAAGCTTGACTCCCACCGTTGATGCGTCATCAGCAGGCCGTTTTGGACAGCCTAACTCACACAGGGACAACGACCTGCGGCACCAGGGGCGGCGCTCTGAAGCGTGCCGCACGCGGTAATGTGTAGCACGGTCGCAACAGCGATGTGGGAGGCAAATCCGTGAGATCCATACTATGATTGGCCGTGCTTCTCTTCAGCGTTTGACAGATCGATCTGAGCCCGCGCTGAGCAATTCGAACTTCGCGGAGTTGCTTCGCCGCGCAGTCGAACTCTTTGGCGACAAGCCAGCGATAGTGAGCCGCGGAACGACGACGACGTTCCGGCAACTCGGTCGACGCGCCGCGGCAATCTCAAAGGTTCTCGCCGATCTCGGCGTCACACGAGGCGACGTGTGCGCGCTCCTCGCGCGATCACCCGAGGACGCGGCCGCGGCTTTTTTTGCCGTGCTTGCAGTGGGAGCTGTCGGCATAAATCTGAACGAGCTCTACCGACCCAGACAAATTGAATTCGTCCTCACACACTCCCGAGCGCGCGTACTTCTGGTCGACCGCGGCTTGCTCCGGACGTTCCCCCGTGCGCTCGTTACCGAGGCACAACTAATCAACCTCGACGAGATCGGCGGAGCCGAGACCGACTTCGCGCCCCTGGAAATCAGTGGTGACAAACCGGCCCAAATCACGTACACGTCCGGGTCAACTGGACAGCCCAAAGGCGTGCTGATGAGTCACGCCAACTTATGGGCCGGTGTTCGCGTAGTGGCAGGCTACCTCGCGCTTCAAAGCCACGACAGGATAGCGAGTCTGTTGCCGTTCAGTTTCGTGTACGGCTTCAATCAGTTGACGACTTCACTCTACGTCGGAGCGACGCTAGTCGTCGAGCGCTCGACGTTAATTCAGGAGATTGCCGCGACCTTGCAGAGGGAGCGCGTGACGGTGCTCGCCGCCGTTCCGCCGCTCTGGCAACAGCTGCTCGCAATCTCCGCGTTCCGAGACACGCGGCTCGACTCACTGCGCATCGTGACGAACGCGGGCGGGCGACTTCCGCCCGAAAGCGTGCGGGAACTGCGACGTGCCCAGCCGCAGGCCCGGCTGTTCCTCATGTATGGCCTGACGGAAGTCTTCCGCAGCACGTTTCTTCCTCCGGAAGAAGTGGATGCACACCCCGACTCAATGGGGCGTGCAGTTCCCGAATCCACGGTTTACGTGGTTGGGGATTCGGGTGAGCTGGCCGCGGTTGGCGAAGTTGGCGAGCTGGTCCACGGCGGACCGACGGTTGCCATTGGGTACATTGGCGAGTTGGAGTCATCGAGACGAGTTTTCCGCGCAAACCCATTCTATCAGCCTGGTGAGCCGGAGCGTGTGGTTTACTCGGGCGACCTCGTCCGACGTGACGAGGAAAATCGCTTGTATTACGTCGGACGCCGCGATCGAATGATCAAGACGATGGGATTTCGGGTAAGTCCGGACGAAATCTCCGACGTTATCCAGTCATCGGGGTTGGTCACGGAGGTCGCGATCGTCACTGAACCGGATCCCCAGCGCGGCGAGCGAATCATTGCATGTGTGGTCCTGCGCGGAAGTGCTACGGTCGAAAGCCTTCGTCGCTTTTGCGGTCTCGAGCTTCCGCGCTATATGCAGCCCGCGCATTTCCTGGCTCTCTCGGCGATCCCGCGCAACGCCAGCGGCAAACACGATCTTCAGGAACTAAAAGCGACGGCGTCCTCAGAGACGACGAAGCTCCCTGAAGGGCAGCTGGGCCCGCGGAGTCAGTAGGCGCGCCGTAGGATTGCGATCAACGTCGCGGCGCAGCGGTCTAGTCGGTCGAACGAGGACGTGAAGACTTCGAGTGACTGGCCCCAGGGATCGCGGATCTCACGCGTCCCAGAAACGACGGGGTCGAGGTCACCAGCGACGATAATCCTCGCGGGTGACAGTCTATATATCTCTGACAGATGACGCGCCTGTCCGGGCTCCATCACTATAACGAGATCCGCGCTGGCAGGGTCTACACGCGAGACCGGCCGCGAACGAAAATCGGTGAGGTCGATTCCGCGTTGAGTGGCGAGAGTGAGCGCGTTGCTCGGGACTGGGCGGCCGGGCCCCACGAACCCGGCCGAGCTCACGTCGATCCCCTGAAGGCCGCGGCGCAGTATCGCCGCGAGGTAAGGACTGCGGCAAACATTGCCGTAACAAATTACGAGAATCCTGCGCACGGATCCGAGCTGCAGCACACGTCGGCGCGCTTCCGCGCGGCGCCGCTGGTGCAGAACGCGATCGGGAAAATTTCGAGCCGCTGCGTAGGCGCGCTTCAGCCTCCCTCGCGCACTGCGCGAATCACTAGTCGCTTCGCTCACGTCGCCCATGCTTCCTCAACCCGAGCGTGTCCGCTTCCCGCGTAGATCCAGTCGCCAAATCGCGCAATATCCGCCTGGCTCACACGTGAGTGTACCGCCGTCGTCAAAAGTCGATCGCGGAGAAATTCAGCGCCCTTACCGGCTCGCTCTCTGGCTGCCAGCGCGGGTTGAAGCTGCTCGTGTTGATCAAGCGTCATTGGATATCCGCGCAGGACGCCCAGACTAGGGTTGGTCGAAATGTCCCCTACACTATCGAGAAATGCTAGACGCAGGTAACCCGGTCTTGCGCCGGGCAGCGGACGAATGGGAAGGACCCGTCGGGAGGAACCGATCGCTGCGATAATCTCCGCCGCTCGTGCGCGCCGGGCTGCGACATCGCCCTCTTCGATCTCCAGCGCAGCCGGAAGAATAGCCGCCGCAGCCGCGGAGATAGAACGTGGCTCGCGAGCGGGGCGATAGACCATCTCGCCGAGCCTGAGCGCGGGGAGGGCTGCGGGAATCCGATACAATGAAGGCCTCGCCAACATCCACTGCGCCGCGAGAGTGAAAATTTCGCGACCACCCCGCGAACCCGCGCCAAGGCGTTCCCTTGCCCGCTGAATCCATTGAGCATGCGGCGTCGTGCGCGCGAGCACCGCTCCTCCCGAGCCAGCCGTAATGCCCTTCCCCCGGCCGAAGCTCAGAATCGAGAGATCCGCGAGCGCCCCACATCGTTTGTCGAGCAGTGTTCCGCCGGCCGCTTGCGCGGCGTCCTCGATTACTGGAATGCCGTGCTGATCGGCTAATTCCCGCACGGCAGCGACGTCCGCCGGATAGCCGTACAAATGCGCAACTACAATCGCCTCCACGCCGCGCATTACTGCCTTCTTCACCGATTCCAGATCAGGGCTCAGTGTATTTGGATCGAGATCGTACAACCTCACTCGAACGCCCGCTCGAACTGCGGCTGCCGTTAGGTCGATACACCCATAAGCAGGGTACGCGACCGTTCGGCCGTATCCAACGACGTGTCGGAGCACCATTACGAGCGCGGATGTCCCACTGTCCGCGAGCAGCGCAGCCGTCGCCGCATATCGTTGGCTCAAATCCGCCGAGATGCGCTCCTCGGCGGGTGACGCGTGGGTGAGCCATGCCCCTGCCCCAGCGACCAACGATCTTGGATCTACCGGCGAGTACGCCGGTGGTTGTCGGCGCCACGTCATCACGGAATGAAGCGCACGATCGACGGACCGACTTTTGTGGCGATCGATGTCGGCAAGTGGCGCCAGATCCCCGGACCCCACCTGAATGCCCGGTCATCCGGGGAAGGCGTGGTTGCTCCGACCGAGGCGGCGAAGCCATACCACCAAAGAGGTTCTTCCCGTCCGCCCCACTGCAATTTGAAGCGATGGGCGCCGGTGCCAGGCGTACACCGCCCGAAGTTGAAGCACGTCAGTCCTTCACCAATCGCCCGCTGCATGCACGCCCAATACAGCAGCATGTTGGGCGATTCCCGATTGAACGCGCGAAGCGACGCAGCCCACGACATCTCGAACTCATCACCAAAGCAGAATCCGCAGCCGGCGGCAACCGGGCTGCCGTCGATGTAAGCGCACGCGAACCACGAGTCGTCAGGAAATTGCCTCGCGATCTCCTGAAAAAAAGCGAGCGGCTGGGACGGCGTCCCCAGATCGCGCATGTGCTGAGAGAACACCCGGAAAAACGGCGCGATCTGATCGCGACCGAACCTGACCGAGGCTCCCGCTTTCAGAGGTCGCCGAATCTGACTGCGAAGTTTCGGGTCGAAGCGGTTGAACAGCTCCTCCGCCGTGGACGGCAAGTCGAGAACAACCGTGACCTTCCGGTGCGAAGCACCGAGGGGTGTCTCTATAGCAGTTCGATTCCTGAGTTCGAGCAGCTTGACCTTTTCACTTTGCGCAAGCGCGACAGCCTCATTGACGAGCGCGCGAATCCCTTCCTGTGTCCCCAGTGGCCCACCGTAATTCAAAAACGGCATCGACACGAGGTAGTGCCCGAACACGACGCTACGGACGCGCACGAGCGGAAGCACTCCCACCAGATTTCCTTCGACGTCACGAGCTGCGAGGTAAATGCAGTCATGGCCAAATACCTTGTCGATCAGAGTGCGCCAGCGAAGCCGGTGAAAATGAGTGTACCCCGACTGTTCGCGCGCAAACCCATCCCATTCCGACTCATTCCCCTCGTAACGCGCGACGGTAATGGTCACGCAGCACCCGACCTGACGAGTGGCGTGGCTGCGCGCTCGAGAGATGGCATGTAGGATCCGATTGCGCCGAAGCTGAATTCCCCGAGCAGCCGCTCGATTCGGGGAAGTGTGTCACCAAGCCCGCGATAGTGGCGAAGTCGGTTCAGCCGGGAAACGGGGAGCCGCGGCTGATCCGGGTCGATTTCCCATGGATGGATGTAGAAAGTTGCCGGCTCACGCCGCTCACTCGCTTCACGAAATGCACGACGAATGACGCCGAGCGGAAATTGACGAAGGTAGCCACCGCCGGCGGCAGGCACCCGATAACGAAAGATGCTCGTTGTTGCGAGCGGGAACTCCACAATCTGGCCTACGGGTCGGTGAATGACGTGCGGCGCCCGGAGGGCTGAGGGATACCCATATCCCGGGCGCCGAATCGGAAAGAGGCTCGAGTCGTACCGGTATCCTTCCTCAATCAAGACATCGAGCGCCCATTCAAAACCGGGAACGATAGAGAAGCTCGGCGCGCGGAATCCCAACACGGCGGTGCCAGCCACATCTTCCAGCGCCCTCTTTGACGAACGCACCTCGTCGCGAAATGCTCCGCGACTCAGCGCGGTGACGCGCTCGTGAGAGAAACCGTGCGAGGCGATCTCGTGACCGGCGTGGACAATCGAGCGAACGACTTCGGCACGATTGTTCGCGAGCCATCCGAGGCAAAAGAAAGTTGCTCGCGTGTCGTGCCGCGCCAGCGTATCGAGAAGCATATCCACGCTACGCGCGACGCGGCTCGGACGGGTGAGCCATTGATCACGCGAGACAACCGATTCGAGCGCCTTGACCTGAAAGTACTCTTCAACATCGACGGTAAAAAAATGTGTCGTCGTGCAGGATGATGTCGGCATGCAAGAAGTGAGAAGCAGCGAACAGCACAAGAACCCGTCCTCAGGGTTCGCACTTCAAATGCCAGTTGCATAACTTCACCGGCGCGTCAGGTGACGGCTGCTATACCCTTACGCCACATGGGGAAAGCTGCTTCTCTCGATCCCGAACTTGCAGCCCGAGAAATCACCAATGCCCACAAGTGTTGCCGCGACGCAACAGCTTCGACGACTAGGCGTTTTCCTCTCCGTGGCGAGCTTGTCCGTGATCTTGGCCGCGACATTGATTCCCCAGTCTGGCCATCCGGAGAGCTCTCCGTTCTGCATCATTTGCGGTTCCCTCGGCGGCGTCGACGCGCTTCTCAACATATTTCTTTTTTTACCTCTCGGTCTCGGTCTCGCACTGTCGGGGGTCCGCACGTCGCGCGCTTTTGCGTCGATATTTCTCCTCTCTGCCAGTATCGAGATCGCCCAGTACCTGGCGATTAGCGGACGTGACGCCAGCGTTGGTGATGTCATTAGCAATTCGCTGGGCGGTGCGTTTGGCTTTGCTGCCGCCCACTACGCAAGACATTGGCTGCTCCCTTCGCGTCGTGCTGCGATGACCCTTGCACTGGTGTGGGGCGGATTCTGGATACTGATCCAGCTTGGATCCAGCTACGCGCTCGCGCCTTCACTGCCACCAACACGCTACTATGGCCAGGTCGCGCGGGAGCTCGAGAATTTTGCGACCTTCAAGGGAAGCGTGATCTCCCCTACCATCGGCAATACGACCGTGCCGGACTACGGCTTTGCCAAGACTGCCGAGTTTCGGGACAACCTTGCGCGTGGAGAATTTGTGAGCGCCATCGTCATTCCTGCCGGACCCACGCCAAAGCTCGCGCCGATAATTCGCGTTGCGGATGATCGACGGCAGGAAATCGTTCTCCTCGCTCAGCGGCATCGTGACCTCGTTTTCGGACTCCGAACGGGCGCCAGCACTCTTCGACTGCGCGGGCTGTTGTTCATGCTTGGCGACGTTTTTCCGACAGGATCGGACGGCAGCAACGCGAGCGACACGTTGCGTCTGAGCGGGCGTTACGACGCCAGGTTGGTAGAGATGCGCGTGACGAACCGGCGTGAATCGCGCGATCGCGCGCTTGCCGTTGATCCTGGTCTGGCGTGGGCACTTATTCTCCCGAACCAGTGGTATTTCGCTGGAACGACGCTGGAATGGATTCTGACCCGGATATGGATGGCGTTGCTGCTCGTCCCGCTTGGTTACTGGCTCACGTTCGCCTCCGCCACCGGCGTACCTGATGCCTCTCGCACAGGATTCCTCCGCGCCCCTGGCGCGATTGTCTTGCTGTGGGTGGGATTTGCGGTGGTGCCTCCACATTTTGGAATACCGCGCGCTCCCCTCGCATCGTGGGTCACTGCAGTAGCGGGGCTACTCACCGGTGTCGCGATTGCCTTCGCCGCCGGTCCTCGGTCGGTGCATCAGCCACTAACGGACTAGAGCCTTCAGGCGCGTAACCCTCGTGCCCTTCGTCGCTGCAACGGCGTGAGACAAAACGGAGACGTCATGCATCCTAAGGTAGCCGCTTGAAGGGTTCGGTCGGCCAGCCTCTTCAAGTCTGATTGCTGTAGTCCGATTACCACAGGAATGGGGCAATACCGCGACACGAAAAACATCGCAGCGAATTGTTACTGTTGAGACCGGATCCGTAAACGCCTGCGGTCACAGGACTTATGGATCGCACGAATTTGTGATCGCTGGGAATGGAAGATGCTTTGACGCGTCGCTGAGAAAGCCGCGGATGCGGCGCGAATGATCGAGCAGACGTGCTCCCGCGCACGACCGCTCTGAATCGGCTCGGCGGGTAACTCTTCCACTGTGAGCTCGTGATCTCCGCATCGTACCGTCGCATTCGCGAAACCCTTATGTCTGCTCCCAAGGTCTGGGTCGTTACGGGAGTGGCTGGGTTCATCGGCTCGAATCTACTGCAGGAGCTGCTGGCACTCGGCCAAACAGTCGTCGGCGTCGACAACTTCTCGACCGGCCATCGCGCCAACCTGGACGAAGTCCTCGCCGGGCCACTCGAGACCGGTGCGCGCTTCCGGATGGTGGAAGGAGACATTCGGGATCTCGATACGTGTCGCACTGCGTGCGAGGGCGCCGATTACGTGCTCCACCATGCTGCGTTGGGCTCCGTCCCGTGGTCGGTGGACGATCCGCTTCGAACGAACGCGGTCAACGTCGACGGGTTCATCAATATGCTGGTTGCGGCAAAAGATGCACGAGTCAAGCGATTCGTCTACGCGTCATCGAGTGCCGTCTACGGTGACACCCCGGAATATCCGCAAATCGAGGACAGACTCGGTCGGCCCCTCTCGCCATACGCGGCAAGCAAGACGACCAACGAGACGTACGCTCTGGCGTTCCAAATGAGCTACGGTCTGCAGTCAATTGGGTTGCGCTACTTCAACGTGTTCGGGCGACGTCAGGATCCTGCGGGAGCGTACGCCGCCGTGATTCCTCGTTGGATTGCCACTCTGTTGAGAGGTGAGCGCTGTCGGATCTTTGGTGACGGAGAAACGACACGCGATTTCTGCTACATCGCCAACGTGCTACAGGCGAACCTGCTGGCGGCGACTGTGGGAAACGCGAACGCGACGGGTCAAGCGTACAATGTGGCGTCGGCAGAATCGGTAACTCTGAATCAGCTTTTTCACATGATGCGCGATCGATTGGCGCTGGATGACCCGCGATTCTCTTTTGCGGCCCCCCAATACGACCCGTTCCGCCAGGGAGACATTCGATTCTCCAGCGCTTCGATCGAAAAGGCGCGCACGATGCTTTCTTTCTCTCCCACTCACAATGTCGCTCAGGGACTCGCGGAGGCACTCGACTGGTATGTGGCGAGGGCACGCGCCAGCGGCGGCCGCAGCGTTGCAGCGACGGTCCGCCACTCGACAAGCGTCGGCGCCAATACGCATAGTCGCGAACATCGTACCGGAGCACCGTTGCCCCTGGCGGCGTCATGACCGGCACGACTCCGCATCACCTTCTTGCGCTGGTTGCCTGCAGCGACGAATGGATGTGCCGCTCGCTGGAGAGCGTTTTCGCAGAGAAACGATACAAGGTCACCCGAACCGGATCGGGGAAGCAGGCGCTCAAGCTGGCCCGACGCAGTGGCTATGACGTGTTGATACTCGACGAGCGCATGGACGAACTAACGGGGGTCGAAGTCTGCGTCGCGCTGCGCGACGACCCGCTATTCGATCACGCGACCCCAATCGTGATAATCTCGTCCTCGCACACAACTCTTCCCAGTCGGACGGCAGCGTACGCCGCTGGCGCGTGGGAGTATTGTCATCTTCCCCTCGACGTCGACGGACTGTTTCTCAAGCTCGGGACCTTTCTTCGTGCGCGAAACGAGCTCGCAGCTGCTCAAGCGAAGTCGCTTACGGATCCCGCGAGTGGATTGTACACACCATTTGGTTTGCATCAGCTCGCGGAACAACTCGAAGCGCGTGCACTCCGGAACCACGAGGCGTTTGCATGTCTCGCCTTTTCTCCCCAGCAGACCGATTCCGACTCCACCCTGCGGAGCGGTGATCAACGCGGATCGTTTGCAGAAGTCGCACACGTCGTTCGCGAGCAAGCCAGAAGGTCGGATGTCGTTGGGATGACAGGCGACTCTTCGCTCGCGATACTGGCGCCAAATACCGACGCGGCGGGTGCGCGGCTGCTGGTCGCGCGTCTCCAGCGCGAGCTTGATGAGGCATCGAAGAATACAACGGTCGCCGGTTCGTTTCGGCTGCGAGCCGGCTATTGCGCAGTGTCGGATTTGTCGACCGCAAACGTGGATCTGACCGAACTGGTTCACCGCGCGGAAAGCGCGCTGGCGCAAGTTCCGGCGTTCGGACAAGGTGACGCAGTGGTGAGTTTCGATGAACTTCCTGTTTCCTGAGCGGCCGCCGCCTCGTTGAGTCCGGGACCCCATGACGGGGCAAACCCGATGCTTCAAAAAGCCAAAAAAATGCGCTTTTCAACGTAACGCTTCGGCAATACGTGTAAGCCACCCTTGACCTTATGCGTACTAACCCCCAATATGGGCCTCCGCGAGTGGGTCAATCGTGTGACGGAGAACGCATGGCGCAGATGGACCCAGCTGCAACAAAGTCGGAATCGTCGGCGAGTAGCTTTGACGACTACGCGCCGCGCTTTTCAGCGGCGGTCAGCACGGGGGCGCACGCTCAGGGAAACACGCCCGAGCCCGCTCAACCCTCCGCCCTGTATCCTGACGCAGTGATCGCTTTAGTGCGCGCGCTCGAGCTCGCTGCGGATCGCACGGCAACGACGATTGCTCTCGGCACCAAGCAGACCCGCCTCGAAGTGCGTACACGTTTGGGGGAGGTCGTCAACTGGTTGATCGTGAGCCTGCGCAACAAGACGCCCGACGCAGCTCCAATGCCTCCAGTGATAGCTCGCGAACACGTTTCGACATTGAAAGTGAACTTCCTCTCCGAATTGTCGACGACGGCGGACCTGAACGCAAACGACGTCGTGCGTACACTAATAAAGCTCGACGAAGCTGAAGATTCGTGGAGACGGACTGACCGGGGCAAGTTTATTTCCAGACTCACGGGCGCCGATTGCGCGGATGCGGTGGTCGCGATCGCCCACGACATTCGATCCCCACTCGGTTCCATTCTCCTGCTGGTCGATGCTCTGCGCCACGCCGAGAGGGCGTCACCCAACCCGATCAGAGAGCGGCAGCTCGGGCTCATTTACGGGGCAGCATTCGGGTTGAGCACCACCGTTTCAAACCTCATCTCCGCCGCGAGGGGCGATGGTCTGGTGCAAGGACAGCCAATGCCCTTCTCCGTCAGCGAGACAATGCACTCTGTGAGTGCCATCGTGCAGCCGATGTGCGAAGAGAAAGGAATTCCTCTGGGAATCGAGTTTCCTGAGCATGATGGACGCATTGGCCACGCATCTGCCATCCAACAGGCGCTGCTCAATCTTACGTCCAATGCTCTGCGCTACACCGATGCCGGATCTGTCGCAATGGGCTGCAGCGAATTGTCCCACGATCGGGTCGAATTCTGGGTCGAGGATACTGGCCCCGGCATACCAGACGAGGTACTCGAGAGGCTGTGCTACGGGTTCCCACCCGAGGGCGTGAAGCTCCGCTTCTCCAGCGCCGGACTCGGACTGGCAATCGTCCGCACGCTGGTCGAAGCAATGGGAAGCACGTTACAGGTCGATACAGGCACCGAGGGGACGCGCTTCTCATTCGTGCTGGAGCTACGGCAAGCCTGGTAACACGCATCCGCCGGAGATTGCCGGCGGATGGAATGCGAGGATATGTATCCCTTTGCTAAAACCGGATCAGGGCTGCGACTGAGAGGGGTAGTCCGTGGTCAGTATCAGATCGTCGTAATCGACGGACTGAATCTGCGTCGTGTTGCCAGAGCCACTGATCGTGAGCACACCCAGATTGAGCAGCGCGGGATCGCCGAATCGGATACCCTTCCATTCCCCATATTTGACTCCGTCGACCCAGAGCGTTTGCTGACCATCTGACGTGCTCGCGGAGCTGTTCATTCTCAGAGCAAATTCAATTTTGTGCCAGGTTCCCTTTGCAAGATCCGGCATCGGAGAGATGTACGGCATTGTAGAAGGAGTCGGGCCATATCGTCCCCAGCACTGACCGTTCGAGTCCGCCCACATGTCCTGCCAGTAGCTGTACATCTTCGTGGGGTACGTGTCGCCAAAGTCGTTAACGACGGCCGAGGAAAAAAAGTCCGTTCCATTTGGGCAAATTCCCGCACGGCCGACTCCACCAGAAGGCTGACCAATTGGCGCTCCTCTCAGAGCAACGAGCTTGGTTCCCCCCACAAAATTCGAAGAGAACCGGACGTAATACCGAACGTAGAGCTGCGTGAATCCCTGGGCGAAATACTTGTTCAACCACGAGGCGTCCGCGCCGTTGATTCCGTAGGTCAATCGCAGGAAATATCTACCGGAATGTGCCAGTGTCGCATCGTTCACGACCTGTTGAACGGTTGGATCCGACTCATTCCATTTGCTCATGTTTCCCGACTCGAAATCGTCGCTGAAGACCGGAGTCGAGGTTTGCGATGAAGTCACGGTGATGCCGGCGGAACCGCTGATACCGCCGCTCGTCGCCGTAATCGTTGCTGAACCTGCTGCGACCGCGGTAGCCAGTCCCGACCCCGAGACAGTTGCAACACCCGGGTTGTTTGAAGCCCATGTCACGGTACGACCCGTGAGCACATTGCCGTTCGCGTCGCGAGTGACAGCAGTGTACTGTTGCGTGCCGCCGACCTGAACGCTCGCGCTCGCTGGCGTAACCGATACCGATGCAACGGGCGCGGGAGGAGGCGCCGTTACCGTCAGCGTCGCTGACCCGCTCTTACCCTCGCTGGTCGCCGTAATCGCGGTCGTTCCCGCGGCGATTGCAGAGATGTCTCCCACAGCTGAAATCGTTGCAACACCGGAATTCGAAGACTGCCACGTCACGACTCTGCCCGAGAGCGAATTCCCGGCGGCGTCTCGAACAACTGCAGTCGCGCGTGCGCTTTGTCCGGCGACGACTGAGGATGCGCTGAGTGAGACTGAGACCGATGAGACCGGTACTGGAGGTTGTGCAACGACGGTGAGACCGGCGGAACCGCTCACGCCCTCCGCAGAAGCGCTGATCACTGTAGTACCTGGAGTAATCGCCGTGATCGTGCCAGCTGCGTCAACACCTGCGATCGCTGGCACTGAGCTACGCCAACTTATGGTGCGGTCTGAGAGCGGAGTGCCGTTTGCGTCGCGTGGCGTCGCCGCGGCGAGCTGCGATTGCCCGACCAATAACGTCGCGGACGGAAGTGTGACGGAAAGCGCAGCAACTGGCGGAGCGCCAAGCGGCGGAGCCGAGGTACTCGTCGAACATGCAGTGACGCCTAATGCGAGGCCGGACACTGCGAGGATAAGGTTACGCATTGGGATGCGACCTCCCGTTAGTGTAAGTCGGCGGCCCGACTGGCGTGGCGCGCTCTCGCGCGCTGTAGCCTCGTAGCTTTGCGTCGCCGGCTTTCGCCGGGTTTGCCTTTGTCGCACACCACCAAAGGGCGCGATCCTGCCGTTCAATAATTCCGTGCACAACTTGATTCTACCCGAACCGGCATTCCCCGGTTCAATTAGGCGACGATTGGTCAAATGAAGTGTCACCCTCTGTTGGCGGGCGTCGCCAACAGCTGTTCGACGGAGTCCCCGCCACTTCCGCGCCAGGCGAGATTGCGTGCCAAACCTGTCAAATCCTAGCCCGTTGAGAGTGACTCCGGCCCCAACCAATCGTCCTCCAGAAGAGACCCGTGTTCACCCCCTGTACGCGCGCGCAACGGCGTACAGGTTAGCACCTCCGAAAACAGGCAAACCCACCGAAAGGTGGCGACGCAAAGCTGCGGGGCTAAGACGCCTTAAGGCGCCATGCCGGCCGAGCTACCGAAGAGGAGGCTCGATGGAGTTGTCCCTGGAACGTCCGCCGCTCGCCCTGATTGCCTGCAGCGACGATTGGATGAGTAGGGCCCTGGAGAGCGTCTTTCAGCAGCACGGCTACGTCGTCGCCCACACCCGTTCCGGCTCCCAAACCTTGGAGTTGGCGCGTCTCTCCAATCACGATCTGCTGGTGCTCGACGAATCCCTCGAAGATGTGAAAGCAGTGGCAGTCTGTCGCACAATTCGAGAGGGCGGACAGTTCGACCACTCGGTTCCGATAGTGATTACTGCACCCACACCAGTTGATCCTCGCGCACGCATGGCAGCTTTCGCCGCTGGCGCCTGGGAATACTGCAGTCACCCTCTCGATCTCGAGCCGGTTTTCGTTAAACTCGAAACTTTCATTCGCGCGCGTGGCGAGTTGCTGACAACCCGCGCCGAAGAGTTCGTGAATTCGACGACAGGTCTCTATACTGCGTTCGGGCTCAGGCAACTCGCCGGGAAGCTTGGCGCACGCGCTCTCAGAAAACACGAAGCTTTTGCCTGCGTTGCGTTCGCGCCGCAGGTCCACGACCGCGAAATCGGCTCTAGCACGCTATGGAAAGAAAGCGCTGCAGGATTCGCCGACGTCGCGCACGTGTTCCGCGAGCAGAGCCGCCAGTCGGATGTGGTCGGACATGTCGGAGACTTGCGGCTCGCGATTCTGGCCCCCGATACCGACGCTGCCGGCGCTCGGCTTCTGGTGGCGAGACTTCAGCGAGAACTTGACCGTGCATCGCAGACCAAAAGCATAGGCGGCAAAGTTCGTCTGCGTGCGGGCTACTCTGCGGTTTCGGATCTTGCGGAGTCGCAGGTCAACGTCGCCGAGCTGGTCCACCGGGCGGAAAGCGCGCTCGATCATGCTCCGATCCAAGGCGAGGGCGACGCCATCGTCAGCTTCGACGATCTTCCAGTATTCTGATTCAGTAAGGGGCCAGCCAGCTCTGCGCGGCTGTCCCCTGGAGCAACTCTAATTACCTGCGGGCGCGAGGCGCCTCACCTCTGAAAGCCAGTTTGTCACGGCCACCAGGCGACTGGAAGTCTCGCCGCGCGGACCGAGCAGCAAAAGTTGTCGGCGACCATCGGGCGCGATGTCATGCGACCAACCGGGAACATTCAAATAGGGACCGCTGAACAACAGCCTGGGCTGACTGGCATGAAAGCCAGAGCGAGTGGTTACATCGACCGCGAACCACTGTTGACGATTCCTGTAAATAATCTGATCGCCGCGCCGTGACCATCTCGGCTCTTCTCCACCGTTGGTGGAGATCGAGTGGCGCTCGTCCGGGTTTTCTGTGCTGCTGATGTAGACCCCCTCCGGATCGGGTACGCCGTAAACGATCCACCGACCATCAGGCGAGAAGGACATGAAGTTGACCTGGCTTGATAGGAGCTGGATCGGTCGACGAGAGTTCCCTTCGGTCGGGATCAGCCATAGGCCCGGCTGATTAGGCCGGCCGGTGACTGCAAGGCTGCTCCCATCTGGAGAGGGAACAACCTCCGTCGCGGCTGTAAGCAGCGTGTCCCTTCGTGAAAAACTTCCTGCGGATTGTCGAACCACTGGAGACGATAGACCACCGCCGGGCATGAATTCCGAAAAGAGGATGTGCTTGCCATCGGGCCACCACCGCGGACTGTAGAGCGGAGTTCCTTGCGTGTTGATTCGAGTCTGAGCGCGCCGGTCCAAGTCAAAAACCCATAGCTCGCCTCGCCCCGACGGTGATTGGATGCGAACAAAGATCTGCTTGCCGTCAGGCGATAAATCGAAGCTGCCATACTTTGCCCTGGGAAACGGTAACGTGTCTAACTTCGCCGGAGGTGTCAGCCAAACAAACTGGCTGATGCCAGCGTCAGAGCCAGGAGCGTATATCAAGGTTCCGTCGCGCGCGATCGCGAACTGCCCCCCGCCACCCTCTGCTTCCTGTCGCACTCCTTCGAACACCGGCACTGCGCGACCCAATACCTGCCGCCTCTCGGCATCGAACGGGAGAGCCATGAGAATTCCACCAGCTCCCGAGAGATACACGAGGTGGCCACTCTCGACGTACACTGGATTAGTCCCGAAGAGCAGCTTGGATACGTCGATCGAGTCTCGGCGAGTGACACCCTCACTGGTAACGCCGTACTCGCGCCCTGACTTGAGCGAGCTGATAGCGAGCGCGCCATCCCAATCCGTGTGAATTACCCAATCGCCGCCGGGCAGGAGGCGCGGGTACCGCCATTGCCGCTCTTGCTTATCGGCAAGCCGGATCGGCTGCGGCACTCCTCCGGCATCGCTCACCCACGCTGGCCGGCTTCCCTCATCATCAGCAACAAGTATTTGTCCCTTTGCGTCCCAGTCGCCTCCCATCGGGTCCTTCACGCGAGCGAGCGTGATCACCTGGCCGTCCGGAATCGATACCTTTTTCAGGAAACCATCAGCGTAAAACGCGACCCAGCGTCCGTCGGGAGAAAAGAACGGATAATAACAACCCTCCGTCCCGCCGAGACGCGTGAAACCCGCCTTGTCGAGGTCGTGATAGTAGAGTGCGGTTGTACTCCCGGTTTGGCCAACGTAGACCAGGCGGCTCCCATCCGGCGCCAGGGCCAGTGAGGGTCGTCCGATTCCGGACGACGCTGATCCGACAAATGAGAGCGGAACCGAGTCAGGAAGCACGACATCCCATCTTCGCGCCGGAGTCAGCTCGAAACCTCCAACCCGGTGCACGCGAGACCATGCCAATGCGACCGCGACGATAGCGCCCAACGAGACAACTATTGCCGCTACGCGTATCGCCGTACCGCGACGACGAGCGGGCCGGTTTTCCGGAGGAGACGCCAGCTGCGGGATTGCGTAGTCGTTGACCGTTCCGGCTTGCGCCGGCTCGACTCCCGGCTTCGGATGCGGTTCGATCGGCCGCTCCAAATGATGAGAATGACCGCGACTCTCTGAAGCGGGCGCATTCGTGGGCCGCGCCCCTTCGAGCGCAATGGCCAACTCCCCCGCCGTCGCATAACGGTCCCGGGGATCACGGGCCAACGCTGTGATGACGATGGTGTCCAATGCTGGCGGAAGGTCTGAGCGCAATGCCGAGGGCAAGGGCGGTGGATCAATGAATCGTTTGACGAAACCATCCTTGCCGACGAACGGTGGCTTGCCCGTTAGCATCTCGTAGAGAACCGCACCCAGACTGTAGATGTCGGTACGCTGGTCCACCTCCTTGTCCCCCATCAGCTGTTCGGGGCTCATGTACGCGGGAGTGCCCGGGGTACCTATTCCCGTTCGGGTAAGCTGACGCACGCCGGCAATGTCGATAGCGCGTGCGATGCCGAAGTCGGCGATCACCGGATGACCGGCCGAAAGAAGAATGTTCTCGGGTTTGATGTCGCGGTGAATGATTCCCTTCTCGTGCGCGCATGCAAGCGCATCCGACGTTTCACGCGCAATTGTTATGGCGGCGTCAAGTGAAAGCTGACGCTCTCGCGAAATTCGGTCGCGTAGCGATTCACCAGCCACATAAGGCATCACGTAATAGAGCATCGCTTCGGCGTGGCCCGAGTCGATCAAGGGAAGAATGTTCGGATGCTGGAGGCTGGCGAGCATCCGGATTTCCCGCAAAAAGCGAAGCTCACTCGTTTCTGAACTGGGGTCCGCGTTCAGGACCTTGAAGGCGACGTAACGGTCGTGGCGTAGGTCTCTGGCCAGATATACCGAAGCGAACGCGCCCTGTCCGATTTCGCGCTCGATGTCGTAACGGCCGGCGACGGCTTGTCGGATCGGGCCAATCGGATCACTCATGCAGCGGACCGGAAGCGGCGAGCGGACAATGAGCCTCCTTCGCAGAGCACCAACATTGTCACGGGCACGCGATCCAGCAAGCTTTTGTGAGGTTCGCTTCCGACGCAAATGCGTTTGCGTGTGAGGTTAGAACCGTCTGATGGCGGCTCAAATTCGCGCCGGATGCAGAAACCCCGCAAGCGTGTAGCGCTTGCGGGGAACGATTCTGAAAGTTAACCGCCTTCGCTGGAGTAGAAGTGCTGGCCGCACATCACAATGCGCATCAACACAGCGCGGGAATATTTGATTCATGGAGCGTACAGGGATCGAACCTGCGACCTCCTGGTTGCAAACCAGGCGCTCTCCCAGCTGAGCTAACGCCCCCTCGACGCGAAATATAGACGGGGCGGCCAATCCATGACAACGCATCATAACTGCTGCGGACTGCGGACCAACTGCACTTCGGACTGCTGACTAACTGCGGATTGGGAGACCAACTGCCGTTGGCCCGCACTCCGAAGTTCGCAGCCCTATTCGTGCGCGGGGAGCGGCTCCATGGTGCGCGGATTCACCGGGACCTGCACTTCATCCCGATAGGGCGATGTCATCAACAGCACGCGTAGCCTCGGGAAGGCATCCATGAACGACAAGTAGCAGAATCCCCAAATGCCAAGCAGTCCGAGCATGACACCAATCTCCCACAAGCCGAGCGGAATATTCGTCACTGAACCGTAGATCGATGGATACACCTCGAGATACCGATGTACCCAGAGACCAATGACCGTGCAGCTTGCAAATAGCACCAGCGTCGGCAAAAACACCTTCGCCGCGCGCGAAAGCAATCCGAAAAATGGAAACACGAACATCAGCGCGACGCCGGTCAGCGTCGGAATACGCCACCCTTCGATCAACCGAAGTCGCATCCAGTGCGTTTCCTCGCCGAGGTTACCATACCAGATCACGAGGTACTGGCCGAAGGTGAGGTATCCCCAAAATGCAGTGAACGCGAAACAGAGCTTGCCCAGGTCGTGGAAATGTTTGTCCTGGATCAAGTCGTAGCGACCCAGGTATCTGCGCCAGGCCATGACGATCAGTGTCCAACTGGCTAGTGCTGCGACCCAGGCCCCCATGAAGAACCACCAGCCGTACATCGTGCTCTGAAAGTGAGGATCCAGGGACATGGAGAGATCCCACGACAGCACGATCCATCCAAACGCAAATGCAAACGCAAGGAACACAGCGAGCTTGCCCTGCAGCGAGTGCGTCGAATGAAGCTCGCGTCTCTCGTCGCGGTAGCCTCGCCGCATCCGTTCGCGAATTCCGCGTGCCCAGTTCGCCCCCCACTCCGGAACAATTCCGACGTCCAGTCTAACGGACGTGTAGATGTACCAGACACTGAGCACGGTGATAATTAGGGAGATGGCGATCACGCGCGAAAAGAAAAACGGCGGATTGAGATAAATGCGCTTCTCGGCAATCTCGGGAATCCGGTTCGACCACCAGAAGATGTGATGCCGGCCAACGAACAGAATCAGCAGCAGCAAGATGAACGCAACGGGGAGAAAAGCGACGTATCCCTCGAGAAATCGAATGATCGGCCTCGACCATCGGGCCGTCGTGATTCTCTGGACCGCGACGAACGTTACTCCGGCCGACGATATCGATGTGAAGTACAGCCAGTTGACGAGCAGTGCCTGCCATACTCGATCTGGCTGGAGGAACAGGCCAATGACAAAGACCAGCAGTCCGACGACCGCGAGCAGCAACGAAATCGTCTTCAGAATTGGCGCAGTAGGCCGATCCATCCCGACGAGCACCTCTTCTCTGCTTGGAGCATGAGCGTCGTGCGTGGTCATCGGATCACTCTCTCGCGGATGCTGTCCGACCCCGCTTTGGCCGAATCACCATTCAGCAACGCCCGCGGGTTGTAGAACGGAGCGGGCACGTTCGGCGCTGTTCTTGTCGGACCGGGAACCTTGTCGCCAGTAACGCCTGGCGGAGCGAGCGGACCAACCGGCACGGTCTTTCCGCTGACTCCCTGGAGCGCGCGGACGTAGTTCACGACATCCCAGCGATCCATCTCTTCGATTCTGTTATAAGGCGGCATCAGGCCCCGGCCATTTCGAATCATGCCGAAGATGTATCCGTCAGTGCGAGCCTTGGTCATGTCGGTCGTGAGATTGATGCCCGGCATCCCAAACCCTGTCGCAGGCCCATCTCCCATCGCGCGATCACCGTGACAGACAGCGCAATTGATCTGAAAATATTTTCTGCCGTTCGCAAGCGAGGAATCCGATGCAGGTGTCGGATTCCTGAGTGTTGCCATCGAATCGATCGTCGCCGGGAATGCACCATAAGAAACCTGAAATCCGGCGACCGCCGTTCCAGTAATCGGGACAGACATCTGCGGATTGCCGCGGGAGGGCGTGAGCGTGTCTTTCACTGGCTCCCACGTCGAGATCGATGGCTGCCGCTTGAAATCTGTGAACCACTCGCAAGCGGTCAGCAGCAGCGGGATCGCGAAGACGATCGAGCGCATCCTAGCGCTCACGACGCACCTCCACCGCTCCGTGTTTGCGGAGAAGATCCTCCGCTGTCCTGGCCAGCTCGGGAGGACATTCGACCCAAACGCCGTAATCGCCGTGACTGAAGCGCGGGTCATACCCCACCATCATCGTCAGTCTGGGAACGCGCGCGTTGATGAGAAGACCTACAACAGTAGACAGGCCGCCAATCAGCACCATTACCTCGAAGCCGAAAATGGTGTAGGGCACCCACGAGGCGATCGGCTTTCCACCGACTACCAGCGGCCAGAAGTCGGACGTCCAAATGGCAATCCAGTAGCCGAACGTCACGCCCAATAACCCGCCGATAAGAGTGAAGCGTCTCACCGGACTCGGCGGCGCCGTAATCGCTTCCTCGAGCTCGTGACGGGGCGTCGGTGTGAAGACACGAATTGCACCGACGTTTTTCTGCTTCAGCGCTTCGATCGCGCTGACGGCTGCATCGAGCTCGCGGAACGCACCCAGTACGCCGCGCATCAGGCGTACTCTCCCGGCGTGTCGGGCTCGAACTCGAAATGTCTTCCGGCCGGGTCGATTCCGTGTGGATGCTGCGTCCTGAGTCGCGGCGGAACTATCTCCTTCACTTCAGCAATCGCGATTACGGGCAGCTGCTTGATGAACAGCATGAACCACATAGCGAACCAGCCGAAGCTTCCGGCGAGAATCGAATAATCAACCCAGGTCGGACGATAGCTGGTCCACTGCCATGGCTCGAACTCGTGCGACAGCGAAGGCACTACGATCACGAACCGCTCGAACCACATTCCGATGTTGATCGTGAATGAAATGATGAACAACCAAGCCGCATTTCGTCGCAGTCGCTGCACGAATAGCGAAAGTGGCAGCACCATGTTGCATGTGTACAGAATCGCCGACGCCCACCACCACTGTCCCCAGATACGATTCGCGAAAAAGCTTTGCTCGGCTTCGTTGCCACTGAACCACGCCACGAACCATTCGCTCATGTACGCGCAGCCGACGACCAGCGAGGTGAACAGAGCGAGCTTGGCCGCCGCATCGAGGTGGTTGATCGTGACGTAGTGCTTGAGGCCAAAAAACTTTCTGAGCGGAATGATGATCGTGAAGACCATCCCCATTCCCGAAAAGATCGCGCCGGCAACGAAGTAGGGTGGGAAAATCGTCGTGTGCCATCCTGGTGTCAGTGCCATGGCGAAATCGAATGACACGACCGAGTGCACCGACAGCACCAGCGGTGTCGAGAACGCGGCGAGGAAGAGATACGCCCGGGCAAAATGACGCCATTCGTTATCGGTGTTTCGCCAGCCAAGCGATAGCACCGAGAAAATGCGCCTTCGGATCGGACTGATTCCCTCGCGGTCGCGTAGCACTGCGATATCAGGAATCAATCCGATGAAGAGGAACGTGCTCGAGATCGTGAAGTACGTGAGAATCGCGAACACGTCCCACACCAGCGGGCTCTTGAACTGCGGCCAGATGTAACGCCAGTTCGGATACGGAATGAGCCAGAAGAATTTCCACGGGCGGCCAAGGTGCAGAATCGGGAACAATGCCGCCGTCATGACTGCGAAGACTGTCATAGCTTCCGCGCAGCGATAGATCGTCGTGCGAAAACCAGCGCGGAACAAATAGAGGATCGCCGAGATCAACGTGCCGGCGTGGCCGATACCGATCCAGAAGACGAACGTGATGATGTAAACGCCCCACATCACCGGCGGGTTGTACCCCGCGACGCCAAGGCCGCTGTAGATCTGGTACATCCAGGCGCTGATGCCGAGGAGCAGGAAGAAAACGGCGACGCCAAGGCCGAGGAACCAGCCGAGCGCCGGCTGTAATGTGCGGATGATCTCGCGATCGACTTGTTCGTAATCCTTTACTGCCGGCAGTTGAACGCCCGCGGTAGCGAGATTCGGACGACGCGGTTCGTCACGCGCCGGCGCTGGCCGTGTGAGTGTCGCCATCGCTATGCCTTCCCCGCTGCCGCGGTCGGGTGACTCACTTTTTTCAAGTAGACGACCGCGGTGTATGTATTGAGCTCTTCGAAGACATGGTATGCGCGTGCGTCTTTCGCGAGTTGAGTTACGGTCCAGTTCTCGTCTGCCGCGTCACCGAACGTAATCGCGCGAGATGGGCACGAAGCGGCGCAGGCTGTCGTGAATTCGTCAGGCCTGAGTGTGCGCTTCTCGGCGCTCGCACGATTCTCCGCCTCGCGAATCCTTTGCACGCAGAACGTGCACTTTTCCATCACGCCTTTTCCGCGGACGGTGACGTCGGGATTCAGTTGCCAGTTGAGAGGCTCGGGAAACGCGTACTGTGGCCTCGCCGGCTCACCGTAACCAAACCAGTTGAAGTAACGAACCTTGTAAGGGCAGTTGTTCGAGCAGTAGCGGGTGCCGACACAACGATTGTAGACCTGCACATTCAAGCCATCGGGCGAGTGATAAGTAGCGTAAACCGGACAAACCGGCTCGCAGGGCGCGTTGCCGCAGTGCTGGCACATCATCGGAACGAAGCGAGTGTCGAAATCGGCGCCGCCATCTTCGCCGCCTTCGTAGTAGCGCTCGATGCGGATCCACGCCATCTCTCGGCTGCGAAGAAGGTTCGCACCGAATCCGGTTCGGTCAGGGAGCACTTTGGCGCCCTGCCAGTCGGCACCGACCGTCGGAATATTATTCTCGGCGTAGCATGCGCTCACACAGGCCGAGCAGCCGGTGCAGCGCGCGAGATCGACTGTCATCGCCCAGCGGCGTTTGGCCATGCCGCTCCAGTGATTCGGATCGTACATCCCCTTGTCTTTCGATTTCGGGTTGCCCTGCTCTCCCTGCGCGTCGTTGGCGACGGGAGAGCGGAGACCGGGAAGGAAC
>QHVA01000154.1 GCA_003223425.1 Gemmatimonadota bacterium | reverse complement strand
CTGGTCAAAGGCAACCGGAGACGCCAGTCCCTTCTTGGCCTGGATGGCAGTTATAGCTGCCGTCAAAGTCGTCTTACCATGATCGACGTGGCCAATCGTTCCCACGTTCACGTGCGGCTTCGTGCGCTGAAATTTGGCTTTGCTCATTTCGTCCTCAGACGTGTTTCGTTTAATGCAAGCTCGCGATCGGGATTGAACCGATGACCTCACCCTTACCAAGGGTGTGCTCTACCAACTGAGCTACGCGAGCGGCTTCGTTCACACCGTTACTGCATTCACCCTTGCTGTCAAAAAAAATCACCCAGTTAGCGCTCAGACCACCGTGCCAAGCAAAAAACCATGTCGCCAGTTAGCCCTCAGACCGCCGTGCGAAGCTGCTTCCTGGCACCGTTACCCTCGAGAGCGGGAGACGGGACTCGAACCCGCGACATCAAGCTTGGAAGGCTAGCGCTCTACCAACTGAGCTACTCCCGCGTTTACCCAAACTGCGGACTATTGCGAATTTCGAACTGCGGACAACTGCATTGCGAATTGCTGACAACTGCAGTCCCTAAAAAAAATTCCACCCACTAAGAGCATGGTGGGGGAAGGATTCGAACCTTCGAAGGCGTAAGCCGGCAGATTTACAGTCTGCTCCCGTTGACCACTTAGGTACCCCACCGTTTCGCCATTTTTCGCCTCACGACTCGGCAGAGCTGACGGCGAGAATCGAACTCGCAACCTGCTGATTACAAATCAGCTGCTCTGCCAATTGAGCTACGTCAGCAACAAACAGCGATTTTTCATCGCAAGCCAAGTAGAATAGCCAACTTACGGGGCTCAGTCAACCTCGATGCCTCTACTGCGGATTGCGCACCAACGGCGCTGCTGACTGCTGACTAATTGCGGATTGGGGGACTAATTGCGGATTGGGGGACTAACTCCGAACTGCGGACCAACTGCTTCGAATTGCGGACTTACGAAGCGGCCACGACGATTCGTGCCAAATCATCGAAAAGCGACGACAGCCGCTCACGACCAACGCGAGCCCGCATGCGACGCTGAGCCGCCTCCCACGCGGGTAGCGCCTTCGCGAGCCGAGCCTTGCCGGCTGCCGCGATTGCCCAACGACGCTCCCGTCGATCCCCTCCCGGTTGGGAACAAATCCAGCCGCGATCCTCGAGCGGCGCCAGCGTTCGCGTCAGCGTAGTGCTGTCGATCGCGAGAAACTGACCGAGCTCGCGCTGCGTCAGCTCACCTGCTAATGACAGCGCCTGCAAAAGAGTGAACTGCGTGGCGCGCAGGCCAGTGTCGCGAAGCGCATTGTCATACAACTGCGTCACCGCGCGCGAGGCGCGCCGCAGATTCGCGCACGTGCAGGGAAGCACGGACGGCAAAGTTGCCACCCGATCGCTCATCGGGCACCCCGTGATCTCATCAGCCTACGGTAGATCGCGACATGCGCGGCGAAGAGCAGCGGCACGAACAATGTTGGCACCAGGACCAGGGGCAGACGCGTAATCGGGTCCATACCGGGAACGTCGCCGCGAAAGACGACGATCGTGGCAGTACCGACGGCAACAACAAGATCGAGTACGCCAAACGTGTTCCAGGCGATATACGTCCACCAATGCGCCGACGTCCGCGGCGGGCCGCTAAGAGCCAACACTACCGCGCCGGCAGCAGCTATGATATCGCCCCAGCCAGCGCGCGCCGCGAAGACTGGCGACAGCGCCCCGCGCGCGGCGAGCACGAGAAACACGGCGCCGATGAAGCGCACAGCGTGAATCCCCACAAGCCGACTCATTGAGATGGAGTCGACCCAGACCCGCACTCCCGCAACACTAACGCTGACTGTAATCGCCATGACTGTAAGCACAAACACGATGATCTGCGGCACCGGGAACGGCATGGCCGCAAAAGCGCCGGTTGCGCCAACTGCAAGGGCGCCGGCAAGCCAGACAAGCCCCCCGACCATTACCACGCGAGACGATACAGGTGCAGCCGACGACGTCATGATGCTATCTCCGGTGAGAGTCTACTCGGAGAATAGATGTATATACATCTATTGTCAAGGGAAACTGCCGCCGGCTCTACATTCCCTTTGCGCTTTGAGAAGCCTCTCGCTTTTGGCGTGATCTCTCATCGGCCCAGATCTGCCGAGTGCACACCCAAATCATGAGAATCACCAGAGGGACGAAGAGAAACCCGATCGAAAATCCGGACAGAATCGCCGCGACAGCGATCGACACCGTCGCCACCCCCTCTGCCACGCGTCTCCACCGCGATTTCCAGAGAACGGCGGGCAGTCCGCAGAGAAGAATCGCAACCGCGAACAACATCGCCAGCGGCGGGAAATCCGGTTTCTTCGCGAAAATGGTCTCGATCGTTCCCAGAAAGCCGAGCATTGCAACTCCGGCACAAAGTCCGACCGCAATCCGCTCGACGAGGCCAGCTTCGGCCAGATAAGCTGACGCCGCACGAGGCACGAGGCGCACTGCAGTAATAAGCCCGACGACGATTCCAATCAGCCCGACCGGCAGATCGAGCATGGTGAGGAATTGGGACAGCCTTAGCGCGCCGTCTTCCATTTTGTCCCGTGCGGAGTGTCCTCGATTGCGACGCCTCTCGCTTCGATCTCTGCGCGAATCGCGTCCGCTTTCGCGAAATCTCGCTCTGCGCGAGCCGTTTTGCGCGCGGCCAACCGCTCATCGACCCACTGCGCAAGCTCCGGATCTGGTCCGGCTGCCTCTGGCACCACGTCGAGCACCGAGTTGATCCGCGCAAAGACTGCTCTCGCCTTGGCCAGCGCTCGCTTGTCTACACCGTTGCGATCGAGCTCGGCGTTTGCCTTGCGCACGAAAGTAAATAGGGCGCCGAGGGCGATTGGAGCGTTAAGATCGTCAAATAGCGCCGCGGTCACCTCGGCATCGGCCTCAGCCGCGATTTTTTCCAGCTCCGGAGTCGCGGCCTTTGCCTCTGCCAACCGCTCCGCGAAGTCTGCGATCCGACGCACACCCTCCATCGATGCTTCCAGCGCTTCGCCCGACATGTTGAGCTGCTTTCGGTAGTGCGTCGAAAAGACGAAATGGCGGAATGCAGCAGCTGGAATGTTCTGGTCGCGGAGATCCTGCACCGTCGCGACGTTGCCCAGTCGCTTCGCCATCTTGCTGCCCTCAGTGAGCAGGAACTCGCCGTGGCACCAGAAGCGGGAGAACGGTTTTCCGGTCGCGCCCTCTGACTGCGCGATCTCGTCCTCGTGGTGAGGAAAGATCAGATCGATTCCGCCGCAGTGGATGTCGAGCGTCTCACCGAGATACCTCATCGCCATCGCCGAGCATTCGAGATGCCACCCCGGTCGCCCGCGTCCCCACGGCGAACCCCACGCCGCGCCAGTCGCTTCGTCCTCCGGCTTAGCCGACTTCCACAAGGCGAAGTCCTGCGCGTTTTCCTTGGAGTAATCATCCTGGAGCACGCGCGCGCCAGCCCTTACCTCGCGAGTGTCGAGACGCGAGAGCTTTCCGTAATCCTTGAACTTGTCGATCGCGAAATAGACGCTCCCGTCGTCGGCAAGGTAGGCGAGCTTGCGCTCGACGAGTCGCTTAACGATCGCAATCATCTCCGGAATGTGGTCCGTCGCCTTCGGGTAGAGCTCGGCATCCTGAATCCGCAGGAAGCGGCGATCATCGTGAAAGATTTTCGTGATCGGCGCGGTGACTTCTCCGATCGAGATACCGCGCTCGCTCGCCGACTTGATGATCTTGTCGTCGACGTCGGTGAGGTTCATTACCTGAAAGATTTTCCAGCCGCGAAGGGCGATTACGCGCCTGAGTAAATCCTCGAACAGAAACGTCCTAAAGTTGCCGAGGTGCGCGGGCCGGTAGACCGTCGGACCACAAGCGTAGATGCGAACCGTTTCACCGTCCGCGGGCGAAAACGATTCGAGTTTACGCGTGAGTGTGTTGTAGAGGCGGAAATCCGTGCCGGCCATTCGCGGAAGCTAGACGGGCCCGGATAGAGGGTCAACCGAATCTCTCGGCCACTCGCGCGGCTAGTTGCGGGCGCGATGCCACCACTCTGCCCTCGATGAGATTGATCACGCGCGCAGCAATTCGATGCAACTCGACCGGATTGGGTGCTGCGAGAATGATGGTGATGCCGCGCCGAGTGAGTCGAGTGAGTAAGGAGACGACATCCCTGTCGAAAAGGAGTCCCTCTCCACAGAGGGTTTCGTCGAGCAGGATCGCACGTGGTGAACCGATCAGCGACTGCGCGAGCCCGAGCCGCTGCAGCAAACTCGGCGCGAGGCTGCTCACTCGTCTGGTGGCGTGGATATGAAGGGAGACTTCGCGCAACGCCGCTTCCACCTGCGCCGCTCGGTTTGCGGTGGAGAGATCGTGAAGCGTCGCGTAGTACTCCAGCGCCTCGCGCACGGTAAGAAACGAGTAATAGCCGGCGCGCTGAGGGATGTAAGCGAGCCCGGGCGGAACGTGATGACCGGTGATCTGCTCGCCGAACCAATTGATACTTCCATCGTCACAGCGCAGCAGACCCGCCAGGCAGAGAAGGAGCGTGGATTTTCCCGCGCCCGGCCTGCCTACCATTCCGACAATCTCGCCCGCTTCCACATCGAAGCTCACATCGCGCAAGGCGGGAATCGCCATTGCTCGCGATCGGGCGCCGGAGTGGTACGTCTTGTTGAGGCCTCTCACGGACAACGCGATCCGCACGCGGTTTCTCCTCGGGAAAAGTGTCGTAACACGATCGCGGTCGACTGCAAACGCCGAGGAATCGTTGAAGGGCGGACAGAAGCATTGCATCGCGTGGTGGCGTGATTCTTTCACTCTTTCGCCGGTCAATCGCAGTCACGGCAGTCGGAGGACACATCATGAGGCAGCCGCTCGTACGCGTTAGTCCATTGTCTTTTCTTGTTGCCGCGTTGCTCGCCTGTGGCGGCGATTCGACGGGGCCAGCCCAGCCTCCCGTCGGCAGCTATACAGCGTTCCAGTTCGTCACGACCGGCGGCTCGGGGTCAACGAATCAGCTCCTGATCGGAAGTACTCTCCAGATCAATCTCGCCGCGAACGGTACGACCAGCGGGCATCTCCACCTCGCGGCGTCAGGCGGCAACCCGCCGTTAGATGCGGACATGGCGGGCACGTGGACGATAAATGGCAATCTTGTCGATTTCACACAGGCCGCCGACACGTTCGTGCGCGACATGGCGTTCACGCTTCAGCCAATAGCGAACGGAGTGTGGGATCTGG
>QHVA01000153.1 GCA_003223425.1 Gemmatimonadota bacterium | reverse complement strand
TCCGGTCGCGCGTGCTCTTTCTGAATCCCTTCCCCTCGTAAATGCGGTTGATGAGGATCCGTCGCACGATCACCATCACTGTGACAAGCGTTGGCAGCGCGACGACGAGTCCGAGGGGACCGAGTAGCTTTCCGATCACCAGCACCGAAGTAATCGTCAGCACCGGCGGCATGTCGATTTTCTTCGACATCACCAATGGTGAGACGAGATTTCCCTCGATCAGGTGAATCACCACGCCAAGCGCGAGCACATAGAGAGCGCGCGTCCCACCGCCGGGGCCGCCGAGCACGAACAGCGCGGGAAGAGTCGTGGATAGCAGCGTTCCAAAGAACGGAACCACAGCGACGAGCCCGGTGAACACGCCGAAGGTGAGCCAGTACGGAACGTCG
>QHVA01000149.1 GCA_003223425.1 Gemmatimonadota bacterium | reverse complement strand
CTACGCAATACAGACAACATTCAATCAGTGGTTTCGTGCTCGAAATAAATGATCTCCACGCCGGAATAGGCGATCGGGAAATACTTCGTGGAATTACTCTCACGGTTAACACCGGTGAGGTGCACGCCGTCATGGGCCCGAACGGCTCCGGTAAGTCGACGCTTGCTCAAGTCCTGGCGGGAAATCCTTCCTACGAAGTCACAAAGGGCACCATCCGATACAACGGACAGGACCTGCTGGAGATGGATCCCGAGGTCAGAGCACAGAACGGAATCTTCCTCGCGTTCCAGTACCCGGTTGAAATCCCCGGCGTTTCCATCGCCTACTTCCTCCGTTCGGCGTACAACGAGATTCGCAAAGCTAATGGCCGGGAAGAAGTAGATCCCCTCGAGTTCCTCGATCTGGTGCAGGACAGACTCAAGCTCGTCGATATGGACGAGTCGATGCTTTCTCGCTCAGTGAACCAGGGATTTTCCGGCGGAGAGAAAAAAAGAAACGAGATCTTTCAGATGGCAGTGCTGTCGCCTCGGCTGGCAATCCTCGATGAGACGGACTCCGGGCTCGACATCGACGCGCTACGCATCGTCGCTGAGGGAGTCAACAAGCTCCGATCGCCGGACAATGCTACTATCGTCGTCACGCACTATCAGCGGCTCCTGAACTACATCATCCCGGATTACGTGCACGTGATTGCCAATGGGCGCATCGTCAGGTCCGGTGGGAAGGAGCTGGCGCTTCAGCTCGAGGAGAAGGGTTACGATTGGCTGCAGGACACCAGCGTTGATGCAGGAGCGGTTGCTTGAGCGAGGTTGCAACGAAAAGAACCGCTCGTGAAACTCCTGCAGCAACCGATGGCGCCGCTCGAGATGCGGCTGCCAAGGACAGCGGACGCAGTGTGAGCACGCGCGCGCCGAGCTCGATCGAAGTTTACAAGGAGGATTTCGAGCGCCAATCGCCGGCGCCTGACTGGCTGCAGTCCCTGCGTAGACAAGGAATCGTGCGCTTCGAAGCGCTTGGGTTCCCCACGACGAAGAATGAAGATTGGCACTTCACGAGTGTCGCTCCGATCGCCGAGCACACTTTTCGGCTGGCTGCGCCGGAGACAACGAAGCGCGCCGGGGAAGCGGGAGAGCCGGTGAGCGCGAATCGTCGCGAGGTGTCGCGTCGGAAAGGCGATTCGCTGAATTCAGCCGGCATCACACGCTCTGATATCCAGAGGTTCAGTTTGGGCGAGACCGGTTGGCACACGCTGGTATTTCTCAACGGCGCCTTCTTGGAGGAGCTCTCATCCAACATCGGACTCGGCGACAACGCGCGGGTCACCAGTCTCGCTCGCGCAATCAAATCCGCGACGCCAGTTATCGAGCGTGAGCTTGGTAAAATCGCGAGGTTCGAGCAGCACACCTTCACCGCCCTCAATACTGCCTTCATCAGCGATGGTGCTTTCATCGAGCTGAAGAACGACGCCGTCGTCGAGCAACCCATCCATCTCCTGTTCGTTTCAGACGGAGAAAGCGTCTCGCATCCGCGGAATCTGATCGTGGCTGGTCGTCATTCTCGCGCGGTTATCGTCGAGAGCTACGCCTCGCTGCGCGACAGCAACTACTTCACGAACGCGGTGACCGAGATCGCAGTCGGAGAAGGAGCGCACATCGATCATTACAAGATCCAGCGCGAGAGCGAAAGTGCGTTCCACGTCGGCACCGTGCAGATCCGGGAGGAGCGCGACAGCCAGCTGCATTCCTTCTCGTTCGCGGTGGGTGGCTCGCTTGCCAGAACGAACATCTACACCTCACTCGTCGGAGACGCGGCAACTTGCACTCTCAACGGTCTCTATCTCACGGACGGCAGTCAGCACATCGACAACCAGACGATCATCGAGCACATCGCTCCCAACTGCCCGAGCCACGAGGTGTACAAGGGCGTGCTCGACGGCCGCTCGCATGGTGTGTTCAACGGGAAAGTGTACGTCCATCCCGAAGCCCAGAAGACCGACGGCAAGCAGAGCAACAACAATCTTCTGCTCTCTCCCACTGCCCGAGTCGACACCAAGCCCCAGCTGGAGATCTTCGCCGACGATGTGAAGTGCACCCATGGTGCGACAGTCGGTCGCCTGGACGAGCTAGCGATGTTCTACCTCAATAGCCGCGGCATTGGACGCGAGACCGCACGTACTCTTCTGACCTACGCATTCGCCGCAGATGTGCTCGAGACGATCGAGCTCGAGAGCCTGAAGAAAGCTCTCGAGCAGATGGTCCTCGTCAGGTTCGCGGGGGATAGACCTGAGTAATTCTGACTGGCATCCACAAAACTGAAGCGGGGAGCGTTTGGCTCGGCAGCTTTATAGCTCGGAGCTTCCCATACAGACCTATGAGATGGACGCGAACCGGGTTTCGCTAACTTCGTACGCGGCCGGAAAAGCTCCTGGCTAACACGCTGCAAGGCTAAACGCTTCCCGCTTCAGTTTTGTGGATACTGGCGGAAGCGTCGCGATGCCCGAACCTAAATCTGCATCTCCCGGATCTTTCCGCCGAGCCACGCGCACGGAAGTGAGATTAGAGCGACGGCGACAGCGTACCAATGCGGACCAACAGGTGGCTCGCGAGTCCACACCGCAGCAGCGCCGGCAATGCTCACGACGAGTCCTACAACGCCGAGCACCATCGCGTGCCACATAGGGCGATATGGTGCGAGGCGGGCTGCGACGTAGCTCCCAATGACCGTGTAGATGATCCGGTAGCCCGTCGCCAGCATGAATAACCGATCGGACATGGTCTGACCCCACGGCGGATAGATATTCAGGACGTGGAGTATCTCGTCCGTGCCAAGCGAGAGAACCACCCCAACGAGGAGTCCGGCAACCAAGGCGATGGCGCTCCGGCCGCGCTGCCGCGGAGGAGCGCTCGTTGCTGTTACCGGGCCGCTCATTTGTTCTTTGCCGGCATCGAAGCCAGCACCTCGTCGAGTGCGTCGTAGCTTTTCGCCACGCCGCCTTCCATGGGAGATTTGAGGACGCTGTCGCGGACCTGCTTCGATGCGTAGAGCACCGTAGTCGTGACTGTCGTCTTTTTGTCCTTTTCGGCGAAGACTGTGGTGTCGATCGCGTCTCCGCCTCCATACCACGGTTCATCGAAGCGCTCGGTGCAGACGATACGCTCGGGTCGGACGATTTCGCGATAGACGCCGCCCATCCCCATTTCTTTTCCGTCTGAGCCACGCCAGACGTAGCGATACTTGCCTCCAACTTTCAGGTCGACTTCGCATACCGCGAACTTCCAGTCCCCGAATACACCCAGCCAGCGCTTGAGCAGCTCGGGTTTCGTCCAGGCATCGAAGACCATACTGCGCGCTGCATCGAAGACGCGAGTCATGGCGATTTCGCGGTCGGACGGCGTGGTTACCTTCAACGCGCCGACGTCTTTTGTCGAGCTCTTCATCGGTGAATCTCCTATCGCTTCCTGCGTGGATTTGTTTTCTGCGTCGCCTTCATTTCTTCGAGCAGCGCGTCGAGGCGTTGGTAGTTATCCTCCCAGTAATCGCGGTATCGCTCCAGCCATTCGGTGGCCTCAGCCAGGGGCTTTGCCTCGAGGCGTCGCGGTCGCCGCTGCGCATCACGCCCCCGTGAGACCAACCCAGCGCGCTCGAGTACCTTGAGGTGCTTCGAGATCGCCGGCTGGCTCATTGCGAACGGTTTGGCCAGCTCCGCCACCGAAGCCTCACCGGAAGCGAGCCGAGCGAGAATAGCTCGGCGGGTCGGGTCAGCGAGGGCCGCGAAAGTAGCGTCGAGACGCGCCGGAGTCATAGGTTCATAACCGTGTGGTTGCATAACTACTAGGTTATATAATACGAATGGGCGCGCGGCGTCAAGGGGAAATTCCTGAAGTCAAACTCCAGTTTGCGGCAGGCAGCCCGCAGCGTTAAGCGGGTAGCGGGTGGCAGGGAATCATCCCCTGCAGTTCAAAAGAATTATCTACCGAGTAAGTAGAGTATGACCACGATAACTGCGATCGCCCCGACGATGATGTTCGTGGGCACCTTGTTTGGTGAATCGGGATCGAGGTCGCCGGCCATGATCGGGTGCTTGATCGTGTTGCGGCGGGTGCCGATGTCCTTCTCGCGCTTCGATGCCGTCGCTGGCTCGATAACGGCCACGCCAAGCGGAAGCCGCTTCGTGGTGAAAGTAAGCTTCGCCGATCCCACTTCGACCTTGTCGCCCTCCGCCAGGGAGCGGGGCTCGGTCAGCATTGCTCCGTTGACGGTGGTGGGATTAACGCCACACGGATGCAGAACGAATTTGCCATCCTCTGCACGCAGCTCGGCGTGGTTTCTCGAGACGGCGGGCTCGCGGATGAGGATATGGCTCGCAGCATCGCGGCCGATTGTCAGCAAGGAATTCCTGACGGGGTAGGCGCGGCGCTCGAATTCGTAAATGAGGTGGGCACTGTCGTCGCCCGGGGCTTGTAAAGCCATAAAAGCCATTCGATCTCCGTGTTTCTAAAGACGAATGACCCTTTGGACAGGCTACATTGGACGCCTCTAAAAAGACCCAAAAAAACGGGGGACTCGTAGGCGGCGCCCGGAGCGCGTATTATACCGCCAACCCACAATTAACTCCCCGGAGGGGGCATGGCGACAAAACTCGAAAAGACGCTGAAGCGCGAGATCGAGATCGACGGCAAAGCCTACATGGTGGCGATCTCGCCCGAGGGAGTTAAGGTCACCCAGAAGGGCTTCCGAAGAGGGCCGGAGCTGACTTGGCGCTCCATCATCAGTGGCGAAGCCGAGATGGGCCAGCAGCTCAAATCATCGGTGTCGGGGACCGGGGGGTCGGAGGGATAGACTCAAGGCTTGGCCTGTGGATTCATGTTCATCTGCAGATTCGGATTGCTCTGCACATCTGAAAGATGCTCCTGGATGATGACCCACCGGCTGCCACGCTTCTGAAACACCGCCGTCCACGCGCCGCCGATGACGTGATTCATCCCCATCGGCGTCAGGTGCGGGACGCGATACGTGCTCGTCATCACTGCCGCGTCGGGGGCGAGCACATCCACGGTCATCGAAGTCCAGTCCCAGCGGGGATTGCGCATGTTCTGGCCGACATAGGTCCAGAACGCTTTGATTCCTTGCTCGAGTTGCGGCCGGGTCGTGGTTACGACGCCACCGCTTGCTGAGATAACGCGGCCCTCGGTCGGATAAAGGCTCATCAGACTCTTGACCGGATCCGGTTTGGACAGATCGTAAGCGTTCACAACCAGTTTTTTGAGAGAGTCCGCGATGGCTTTTTTTTCCGCCGCTGACATGTCAGCGGCGGAGCGCGGAGCACAGGCAAAGGCGGCGCTCACAGCGATGCCGACCAGCAATGCGTATCTCATTGTGGCGAACCTACATGGCAGACGCGAATCGCGCGAGTCTCGCCGTAGAGACAATGCGTGTCACTAGGCGATGACACGCCCTCGGAAAAATCGCAGTTAACCCCCTGCATAGGCGCCTGAGCATTGGGTGTCGGAGTTGCCTATATAGATGGCGCCGGCACGAGTCATACGTTCCTTGCTGGTGTACTACGACGCAAAGCAGTCATTTCCCAGTCATCGGGAAGGA
>QHVA01000148.1 GCA_003223425.1 Gemmatimonadota bacterium | reverse complement strand
AGGTCGAGTGCATCGCCAGTGAGCTTGGGAATGAAATCGGGACTCCAACCCTGGATCGGATGCGGCTTCCACGATGGGTGGCGCGACTTGGGCGATCCGTCAGCGTTTCGCTCTTGCGGAGTCTTGCTGGTAACCATCGGTGCGTCGGCGGGCTCCGACAGAATCACCTTGACCTCGGGCCGCTCGCTGGCGAGAACACGACCGACACCCTTGAGCGTGCCGCCGGTTCCGAAACCCGTAACCCAATAGTCCAGCCGCTCTCCCGCGAAATCGTCGACGATCTCTCTCGCCGTGGTGCGCGAGTGGTAGTCGGCGTTTGCTTCGTTCTCGAATTGCCGCGTCAAGAACCACCCGTTCTTTCTTGCGAGCTCGTTGATTTTCCTTACCATGCCGGTTCCGCCTTCCGGTGCCGGCGTGAGGATGACTTTCGCGCCGAGGAAGCGCATCAACCTGCGTCGCTCAACGCTGAATGACTCGGCCATCGTCACCACCAGCGGATAGCCTTTGGCCGCGCAAACCATGGCGAGTCCGATGCCGGTGTTGCCGCTCGTCGCCTCGGCCACGGTTTGTCCCGGTTTGAGCGCGCCCGATCGCTCCGCGTCCTCGATGATGCCGAGCGCCAGTCGATCCTTCACCGATCCCAACGGATTGAAGGCTTCGATCTTGACGTACAGGTTCAAGTTCGGCGGCGCGATGTTGTTGATCTTTACGACGGGCGTCTTGCCGACGGTTTCAAGGATGTTGGCGAATTTGGTCATTTCCCCAGGCGTGTGTCCAACGAGCTTTGGAGTGGAGGTCGGGAATCCTTCGTGCGCAACGTAATTACCAGTGAAAGGTAGCACGGCGGCGTACGAGCTCTGGCCGGTTAAAAATAACGGCCGCGCGCCGCATTATTGCTCACTGAGTGTGTACGAGGGAAATCATCGCCTCCCACAGTCTTCGCAATGAAAATCCGAGTCTACCGAGACACAGACTGGTCGGACTGGCTGCGCCTTAGTCTCGCCCTCTTCCCGGAATACTCGGCTGAGGAATTAGACGCAGGCATGCGAGAGCACCGCGCTCGATCCGACGCCGAAGTTTTCGTCGCCGAGCGTGAGGACGGGTCGGTCGCTGGATTCGTCGAGGTGGGATCGCGCCCTTATGCGGACGGCTGTGACACGAGTCCCGTCGGATACATCGAGGCGTGGTACGTCGATCCTGACGTGCGACGCATGGGATATGGACACGCGCTACTCGCAGCAGCAGAGGAGTGGGCTCGCGGCCGCGGCTATCGTGAGATGGCGTCGGATTCGCGGCTGGACAACGAAACCAGTCACGCGGCGCATCGTCGAGCGGGCTACGACGAAGTGGATCGCATCGTCCAATTTCGAAAGGTTCTCTAGAGGCGACGGAGTGCGTGTCGGCGATTCGGCTCCTTCTGCAGCGTCGCGCGATACTCCGCCCTCGCCTCGGCGGGCCGGTCGAGCTGCATGAGCATGTCGCCAAGCAGCTCGTGCGCCGGCGTCAGCGGCCCTGGCGTCACTGCACTCTTCTCGGTCGCATCTTCACGCGCGACGGCTTCGCGCATTTGCGCCAGGGCTTCGTTCTCGTGGTGCTCGGCGAGATCGAGCCAGGCTTGCGCCTCGAGTTTCTGAATAGCCACCTGCTCCGCCCAATATCCTTCGCCCTTCGCGCTCAGACGCTGCTGAATCGACGCCAATGAATCAATGGACGTCTTTGCTTTCGCGAGATCGTCGGTGTGCGACGCGCCGAGTGCGCGCGCGAAGTACGTCATCGCCTCGGTGTACGGATAGTCGCTCGCCTTGGGCTCGAGCGCGGCAGCGTCCGCCCACGCGCCTCGCTCCAGCGCCCAGCGCGCCGGAATCGCCGCCAGCGCGAACACTCCTGCGGAACCGGGCGCGGCACCCGTGATCGCATTGGGATTGAAGCGCGCGGCGAGTGCCGGCAGTCTGTCGAGAATCGCTTTCGCCTCGGAATCCTTCCCCATCTGCAGATAGGCGTACATCGCATAGTCGGCGGCGTGCAACGTTTCTGCGATAGAGCCAGTGCTCAATGCAACCTTCATCGACCGATTGTTCGCTTCGACTGATTCCTCCCACATGCCGACGCGCGTAAACGTGTGCGAGGGCATGTGAAGCGCATGTGCCGCTGATGGTGCGATGCTCGCATAGCGCTCGGCTGCCGCTCGCGCTTTGTCGGCGAGTGACGGATAGTCGTAGGTGTGGATGATGTAGTGCGCGATACCGGGATGATTCGGCTGCTTGACCCACAGCGACTCGAGTATACTGCCAGCCTTGAGTTGATTCGCGTACGTCTTGTCGGTCGGTGACGCAGCCGCGGTGAGCGAGATCGCATGGAAGATCATTGCTTCGGTGTCTGCGGGTTGCTGCATCGAGAGCTCGTTCATCGCGTGCTCGTATGCGACGATGCGCATCCGCTGATCCTTGTGCTCGAAGTCGTCATACAGCTGGCCGACGGCGTTTATATAACCGCGCTCACGCTCGGAGGCGTGAGCCTCGAGTCGCATCGCGGCATCGACGGCCTGCTTGCCCTGTTGTAGCAGTGCGACCGAGCGGTTTCCCGTCGCCATCGGATTGGTCCATCGACTGAGCGCGATCCCCCAGTACGCCATCGCGCACGTCGAGTCAGTGGCGAGCACCTCATTGAAGGCCCGGATCGACGCGCCGAACTCGAAGGAGTGAAGCAGCGCGACGGCGCGATCGAACTGCGGCGCGACTGTCGGACTACACGACGTCGCGAAGTGCACCGTGCCCAACTTTTCGGTCGGCCCGGCCTGGAGATGTGCGTGCCCCTGCGGATACGCGGCGAACGCGGGAAGAGTGAGAAGAATTGCTGCCGCGGCGACAGATACGCGTGTCATTTGCGCTCCTTGGTGCCTCATTGTGCGGCCCGGGAGCGAGCGCGGCAAGCCCTGTTCGCCCGCTTTTCGGGTGCCCTGGGCCACAATCCGCGGACTGACGTTTCCCACCTCAACAGTTGCTCGTCTGACTTGAAGCATTAGTACGGGACGGTCTTTCGTTCGCCCGCTGTTCTCGCGCGCCCGCGCAAAAACAGCGCGAACGCTGCATACCTCCCAACACGAGGTCTGATCATCATGTTCGATTCGTTTGCTCAATTATTTCCCGCGCAGTGGCGAGGCGGGGTGCTGTTACTCCTGGCGCCTTTGCGCCTGCTTTCAGAGTGGCAGCCAACTATTATCTCTGCGTTGCTCGGCGGTCATCCGGCCAGCCGAGTTTTCATGTGGGTCGTGCTACTCGTGCCTGTGCTGCTTCTGTCAGCGGGTATGTGGTGCACAGCCCTTTCGCTGTACACGATCCCCTTCCGCTCGGGTCGCGGCACTTTCCTCACCGGGTTGCTCATGCAGTGGTGGGATGCCGGCCGAGTGATTTGGCTGTTTTGGACGGGGATGCTGCGCGTCGGTATCGCGCTCGTTGGGTGGGTTATCGGCTCGGTGCGCTTCGGCCTGTTGATGCTCAAAAACATTGTGCTGGGCATTGTTCGCTCGCCGCTCACGCTGCTTGACGGGGCGTCGCGGAGCTACTTCCAGCCCGGTGTACCGTGGGTCGCGTTCATGGTCCTCACCGTATGGTGCGCGATCGAAGCGACGATCTTTACCTTCACCCTGCAGCCGACGCTGGTTGAAGTTTTCGGCAGCCTTACTGGGTTCGATCCGAATCCGCGCGTAATGGCGCCGCTGCTGTGGGCGTTCCTCTTCTTGCTCGTCGCGGGAAGCTTCGCCTGCGTACAAGTCGTAACCGACGCGGTGAAGAAGAAGAACATCCCCACAATAGTTCAGATGCTCGTCGTAGAGAGCGCGGTGATGTTCTTCGAGGTGATCTTCCTCTACCGCGAGCTGATCGACGCCATCACGCCATGGATTGCCCAGCAGTCTGGCAACTCCGTGCAACTCGGCATCGGTGCAACCCTCGCTCTTGCTTCCTTCGGATGGCTGGGTGTGCGCGGCATGTCGTGGTTCCTCTTTGGCCGCTTCGGAACGCCCGCTCTATTGGCGGTTCTCTCTCGGCAGTCGATCGAGCACGAAGGTGGTGCGGCGCGTCCTGTCGCAGCGGCGGCTCAGCCCCAGCTGTGGCGTGAGCCTGTCAACGCTCTCAAGGCAGAGACGGCTTGGTTCCACGCGGAGGCGAAGCGCATGTTCGAGCTGCTCACGCTTCCCGTTCTCCAGCTTCTGGCTGCGGCAATCAATTTTGCTGTGATCGTCGTCCAGTCGCGGCCGATGTTCGTCCTTCCTTTCAGTTCCCTCGAGGACGTACTCCAGGCGACGCCGATGTCGCTCCACTCTCGGTCGGCGCATGAGAAGCACGAAAAGCGCGACAGGCGGGAGAAGCGCGGTATGCACACACCGATGGATCCAATGCCGAGGATAGCGTCATGAGGCGCGCCCTCGGAGTAGCGGCGCTTACGCTGGTAACGGCGTGCACCCCAGGGGCTGACGCTGGCAGAGTCGCAAGGTCGACGCTGGTCATCGGGATCGACGTCAGCGGCTCGTTCAAGAGCAGGGACCGCTATGACAACGCGATCGACTTCGCGTCGAATTACCTCTACGCCCACATTCACGGATTGGGCGGTCTGAAACAGCCCACCGCAGTATTCGTCGGGTCATTCGGTGGGGAAAAGCCGGGAGAGACCAAGTCCTTCCAGCCGATCCACACTTTTCAGAACATGAGTGTCCCACAAATCGCTGCGTTCCTGAGGAAGGAGTATCCATCGAACGACGGGCTCACGGACTTCAACCCGTTCTTCGAGCGCGTCGGGACGCTCGTGAAGCGCCAGAACCTGGTGCTCTCACCGCTCAACATCGTCATGCTCACTGACGGAATACCCGACACGAGGTCGGAAAAGAACGACAGCCTGAGCAAGTACAAGAAGATCAACGTCAGTGGCCTCGAGTACCTCTCGAAGAACACGACGGTGCGCATCCTCTATCCGCGTCCAACGGTGGCGGTTCACTGGGAGAAGAACGTTCCTCGCCGTCGAGTGCGGATGTGGACCGTAGACGACGAGGTGATGGCCACCTGGAGATCGCACTATCACTCCGGTGTCAAACCGGAGAATCAGGCCGAGCTCTGGAAATGGATCTCGGACAACGTCGACTTCCGCGTGCGGAGCGGCGGCATCATGTAGATATTGACAGTGTCCCAGCCAGGACACTGCAGCGTGAACCCGCCATCTAACGGATGGTGCGGCGGACAAGCACTTTTCGGTGCGTCCACCAATGGGTCAATACATGAACCGCCACGCTAGTCCTCCGGTCTTATTTGCGTTTGCACTTCTGTTCGCCACGAACATGAGCGGGCAAAGCAAGTCCGGTGTTGCCGCTGAAGTCGTAGCCGTCTATCCACGCTCCGAAGCGCTCTACCTCGATCTGCACCAGCATCCGGAGCTCTCGTTTCACGAGGTGGAGACCGCCGCGAAGCTTGCGAATGAGCTACGCCAGCTCGGCTACGAAGTGACAACGGGCGTTGGCCGCACTGGCATCGTCGGCGTCATGAAGAACGGCGCTGGACCGACGGTGATGCTCCGGACCGAGCTGGATGCATTGCCGGTGACGGAAAATACTGGACTGCCATTCGCCAGCACCGTGCGCACCAAGGACGACGCCGGCCTGGAGGTTGGCGTGGCGCACGCGTGCGGTCACGACATTCACATGGCGGCGTGGACGGGAACCGCACGGATCATGGCCGCCGATCGCGCCCAGTGGCGCGGGACGCTGGTGCTTATTGGCCAGCCCGCCGAGGAGCTGGTGTCCGGCGCCAAAGCAATGATCGCGGACGGATTGCTGACGCGATTTCCTCGGCCGGATTTCGCGATCGCCGTGCACGATGACGCCCGCTTGCCTGCGGGAATCGTTGGCTACCACGCTGGGCCAATCCTGACTAATGCCGACGCCCTCAATATCAAAATCTTTGGTCGTGGTGGACACGGTGCGCGTCCGGAAGCGACGGTGGACCCAATCGTCATCGCCGCGCGCACGGTGCTCGCTCTGCAAACGATCGTGTCGCGAGAGACATCGCCGTTCGATCCGGCCGTCATCACCGTCGGCTCCATACACGGGGGAACGAAGCACAATATCATTCCCGACGAAGTGCAGCTACAGCTCACGGTCCGCTCTTTTACGCAGCCCGTGCGTGAGCATCTGCTGAGCGCCATCGATCGCATCGTCAAAGCGGAGGCGGCGGCGGCAGGTGCACCGCGCGAACCGCTGATCGAGCGCGTACAAGCTACGCAAGCACTGGTGAACGACTCGGCGCTCACGCGACGCGTGTCAGCGGTATTGAGTCGCGAGTTTGGACCGGCGCGAACAAAGGATGTCCCGCCGGAAATGGCGAGCGAAGATTTTGCGGAGTTTCAGCTCGCCGGAGTGCCCACGCTGATGCTCCGCATCGGTGCTGTCGAACAGAACAAATACGACGCTGCGATGAAATCCGGGACGCCGCTTCCGTCGCTTCATTCGTCCCAATTCGCGCCCGACCGTGAGCCGACGATCAAGGCGGCGATGATTACGGAAGTTCTTGCCCTAAGAGAGCTCATGCCAGCCGGCCGCACTGAAGGCAAATAAAAGGATCGCGTGAACGAATCGCGTACGGATATCAAACTTGGAACTGACGCCATTTCGGGATACGGGTAGAGCACAGCTGGAGCCGTC